>BLLV01000186.1 GCA_011959205.1 Bacteroidaceae bacterium | reverse complement strand
CTTCCTCTACCGACGCCATTGCTTCTGTTGTGTCCTGAGGTGCAGTCAGCGAATCAATTTCCTCGGTAAGCGTCTCGAAGGGATCCATTTTCTTTTTTCCGCCTTCACAGGAGCTTATCAGCATAAGCAGACAAACTCCGACTATTAGTTTTCTCATTTTCTATATTTAGAAAAAATCGATGCAAAAATATCGTTTTTTTTAGTTTTCAGCAAAATATATGGGTTTAATTCGCTAACTTTGCGGTCATTAAAAAAATAAAGAAGAAACTATGTTAGCTAAAATAGAACAATTACTTCAGGAAATTGAAGGCTTGCAAGCAGCCAATGCGGAAGAATTGGAAGCCTTGCGCATTAAATATCTTAGCAAAAAAGGAGCGATTAATGAGTTGATGGCAGACTTCCGCAATGTACCTGCCGAACAGAAAAAAGAAGTGGGCATGAAACTGAACGAGCTGAAGAACAAGGCTCAGGAGCGTATCGCCTCCTTGAAAGAAACTTTCGAGACCCAGGACAACGGCGCAGCCGAAATGGATCTTACCCGTACGGCCTATCCCATCGATCTGGGAACACGACACCCGTTGAGCATCGTAAAGAATGAAATCATTGATATATTCCACCGACTGGGATTCAGCATTGCCGATGGCCCCGAAATAGAAGACGACCTGCACGTGTTCACCGCCATGAACTTTGCCGAGGACCATCCCGCACGTGACATGCAAGATACGTTTTTCATCGAAGCCAATCAGGAAGATGTGAAAAAGAACATCGTGCTCCGTACCCACACTTCTTCCGTACAGGCTAGGGCCATGGAGCATTCGCAACCTCCCATCCGCATTATCTGTCCGGGACGTGTGTACCGTAATGAAGCGATCAGCTACCGCGCCCACGCATTCTTCCACCAGGTAGAGGCACTCTACATTGACAAGAATGTATCATTCACAGATTTGAAGCAGGTATTGTTGCTGTTCGCCAAAGAAATGTTCGGCGAAGATACCCAAATCCGTCTGCGTCCGTCCTATTTCCCGTTCACCGAACCGAGTGCCGAAATGGATATCAGCTGTAATATCTGCGGCGGAAAAGGTTGTCCGTTCTGTAAAGGTACGGGCTGGGTGGAAATTCTGGGATGTGGCATGGTGGATCCGAATGTATTGGAAGCCAACGGCATTGACAGTAAAGTTTACTCAGGCTATGCGCTAGGTATGGGTATTGAACGCATCACCAACTTGAAATATCGCGTAAACGACTTACGATTATTCTCTGAAAACGATACCCGCTTCCTGAAAGAATTCGAAGCGGCCAATTAATAATGTGTCTCAATTGCAGACCCTGTGCTAATGTGCCAATTGCCATGCGGAATATAACGCGGTCAATTGGCATATTAGCTATTGGCACATTGACACATTAACCCATTAGCAGATTGATACATTAGCAGATTACCACTCATGAAGGACAAGCTGATTACCAAAAATTATATAGAAATACTGGCAGCCAATTTTCTATTATTCTTTGGATTCTGGTTACTGATGCCTGTATTGCCTTTCTATCTGGCAGAAGTTTTTGACGCCAATAAAACAACCATAGGTGCCGTACTTTCCTGTTACACCATCGCCGCCCTGTGCATACGCCCCTTTTCCGGCTACCTGTTGGATACCTTTTCCCGCAAACCGCTTTATCTGTTGGCTTATTTCACTTTTACCGCCATTTTCGGAGGATATATCATTGCAGGAACACTCACCTTATTCATCTTATTCCGCATTGTACACGGAGTATCGTTCGGCATGGTGACAGTCAGCGGAAATACGGTAGTCATTGACATCATGCCCTCCTCACGCCGTGGGGAAGGATTGGGGTATTACGGTCTGGCAAACAATATAGCCATGTCCATCGGACCGATGACCGGGCTATTCCTGCATGATGCAGGAGTGGATTATACATTTATCTTCTGCTGTTCGTTAGGTTCCTGCCTGACAGGATTTCTCTGCGCCTCATTGGTAAAGACCACCTACAAACCACCTGTAAAACAAGAGCCGGTATCATTGGACCGTTTCATCTTGCTCAAAGGACTCCCGGCAGGTTTCAGCCTGTTACTGTTATCCATTCCTTACGGCATGACCACCAATTACGTTGCAATGTATGCCAAACAAATAGGCATCCAGACACCCACCGGTTTCTTCTTCACCTTCATGGCGTTGGGCATGGCGGTTTCCCGTCTCTTCTCCGGACGCCTGGTAGACTGGGGAATGGTTACCCAAGTCATCGAAGCCGGCCTGTATCTGGTCTGCTTCTGTTTCTTCGGATTGAGTTCATGCGGATGGCTGGCAACATGGGACTTGCAATGGACTACTTATTTTCTGTTCACCATAGCTCTTTTGCTAGGCATTGGTTTCGGAACCATGTTTCCTGCCTACAACACGCTGTTTGTGAACCTGGCTCCCAACAGCCAGCGCGGTACGGCAACCAGCACCTACCTGACTTCGTGGGATGTGGGCATAGGTGCCGGCATGTTACTGGGCGGATATATAGCAGAAACAGCCACCTTCAAGATGGCTTATCTATTCGGAGCTACACTCACTGTTATTTCGTTATTCTATTTCAAAAACAAAGTGGCTCCCCACTTCCACCGGCACAAGTTGCGCTAATCTTTGTACGTCAGCACCATGATGTGGGAAAGCCGATCGTTCACTACCGATAACTGTGTTGAAAGAATAAATGAGTGGAACAAAGGAGCATTTTCCAACAGGAATGCCGGCAGATAAGGTTCGAAACGTTCCGGATTCCGGGAAACCTTGTTCATATCCGCCACAAGCATAAAGGCGGCGTCATGTGAAAGATTAGCCACACATTCATTAAACAATGTCCTACTATTTCTTTCGTATGCCTCTTCCATATAGCCGGCTATGGAATCCTTATCAGCAGAAATAATCAGATTATCTTCCCTAATATCCGGAATATTTTTCAACTTTTCGGATATCAGGTTCATACAGCCGCATGAATCAGGCATAAAAGTATCTCCGGTGAGATACACCACATCGCTGTTCATGTGAAAGTCGAACTCACTCCAACAGTCACTGTTATCCTGCAGGAAAGGCATGGACGGTGTACGTCCGTATAAAGTCAGGAAGTTATGTGTTTTCTTTTTCTGCATCGTTTTGGTGAACACAGGATCGTTGCTTAATGCTTTCTCCTCCTCACGTGCATCAATCACTTTCTCTATCAATTTTTTTTGGTAACTCACCACATAGAACCCCGCCTCACTATACACAGCTAGAAAATCATCATTGCCCAACGGATAGACCGCTATGCTTTTTCCTCTGTATTTCTCTTTTTTAGGTAAAAAATTCCCAGGAGCTCTCTCTAACAACATGTTTCCCAACGTTTCCTTATCATCAGCCCCCATACGGAAATACACCACCTGATCACGCGGAGTACCCGGCGAATGGAAACTGACCACCATCCGGCTCATTTTACTACTCAAACCATGGGCATTATTGGTGGTATATTCATTCAAACTTGCCAACACATAATTAAATAAACCGGGAAACTGGAAATTACTCAATTCTTCAGAATAGTTCAATTGAGGAAATTCATTCAGAAAATAATTAATATTATCACTCTCCAACACTCCGATGCAATCAGCCGGTACAAGTGAGAAGAGATTGATATCACGACTCTTATCCGTCAGGCTTAATTTAGTAAAGCCGTAAAAGCCCACAGCTGTACAAAACAATACCACTGATAGCACCATACCCAACCTGGCAACTGTTCGCAATCTCATACCCTACCTATATTTATGTTTTTTTTGCAAATATAGCAAATTATTTAAGGAAACAAACAAAAATCTTCAAAATTCCATCTTCTTTCTTGTTATTCATAGATGGTTCCCGTAGAAAGTTCCAACGCTCCCCATTTAATCATAGCATTAAATAACCTAACAAAAGAATAAGAGGATAGTTCTTCCGGCCGGATATCTTTTTCTTTTATAATTCCGTTATCCATCAATGCTGCACGACAAGTGCCTCTCAACAAAGGTGATCTGGGTGTATGCCATTCCTTGCCATCAAACAGGGCTATGTTGGCTATGGAAGTATCGGTCAGCAACCCGCGCCTGACAATTAAAATATCATCCCGCTCTCCACGACAGGCAAAGAGAGCGTTTAACACTTCCCTGTCCATACTTTTATAGGTATAGTCTATATCATCCGAATAAACCAGCCGCAAGGAATGTACCGGACGCATCCGATAGGCTGCATAACTAATTTCCTTTATACCACTACCATCATATATCACCCTACATTTCATCCTGTCCATCTCCGGTGTCAGCTTCAGGTATTCGTCCAACTTTATGTCATGACAGCCCGACCAGAAATGACGGCGAGTGTCATTCAATCTTTCATTATGATAAGACAAATTACACGCTTTTCCTTGTTCGATCCGTATTGTTTCAATAAATGGGCACATAAATTTTCTGTATCATCTCGTTATATTCACTTTGCAAATCACTCTTTGAAGTGATTCCCCCTCCTGCCTTATAATAAAGTTTCCCCTTTTCCTGTTCCAAAAAACGGATCATCACCGCACTGTCTAAAGTCTTGCCGTCACAATAGCCCATTATACCTGTATAAAATCCGCGCTCATACTTCTCCGCTTCTTCAATAATAGCCATCGTCTTGGGTTTGGGTGCTCCGGTTATGGAGCCGGCCGGTAACAAACAAAATATAATATCCCCTATGTGAGACGGGTAATCATCGGGTAAGATTCCACATATTTCGGAGCTTGTTTGAAATATAGGTCCCTTATTGGTTTCAAGCCGGTCGCAATAACGATACCGGGCAACGCTCACCCGCTCCGCCACCATACTTAAATCATTACGGATCAGGTCTACAATGGTAGCATGTTCGGCAGCCTCTTTAGGATCATCCATCAATTGTTTTGCTGCATCGGACAAGGTAGCATCAATCGTTCCTTTCATGGGGAAAGATTTTATCTTGCCATCCTCTATACGGACAAAAATTTCGGGTGAGAAACAAACCAGTCTATCTTTCAGCCAAAGTTTATAAAGCGCCTTGGAATGCCGGAACACATCTTCCAAAGTAAGATTAGTACTGACAGGAACTTTGCAAGTCAAATTGGCGAGATAACTGTTTCCCGCCAGGATATTCCGTTTTACGATTTCAAAAGCGTTCCGATAGTCCGCCAAAGGCACTGGAGTAAAGTTCCAGTCTATCCGTCCGGTGTAACTTTCCGTTGAAGCCTCCACATTTTTCACTCCATTAAAATCATAACGGCAACAGGCAGGGTCAATATGGCTTACTTCCTCTATCAAAGAATACTGCTGTTTATAATCTATAATAAAAAGGAAAGGCTTCCGGCTACCCGCCAACTCATTCATGCGTTTTATAGCTTCCGGTCTTTTATATGGTTGCATTTTTAACTATCAAATTATCTTATAATAAAGGTTCATAAAACCAGATCACAAATTCGCTTCTTCTATAGCCTCAGCCAAATCTTCATAACCAGCCAACGGGCTATCCGTAAAGACACTATGGATAACAGACTCTTTATCTATGACATAAACACGAGGTATTCCCGATTTTGCAAACTGATAATATACAGTACGGTCTTCCTGAGCCGAATAAGGCAAAGTCAAATGATTCTCGTCCCAATAACGGGCAATCTCTGCAGACCCTTCTTCCCTGCTGATACATACCATCCGGATTCTTTGACCATAATCCGTGTATATCTTTTGCAGCACAAAAAGTTCTTTTCGGCAGTCCGAACATCCTGTATGAAAAAACACAATCAAGGAAACCTCCCCTTTCAGACTCTCGGAAGTGACTGTTTGGCCATCATCCATCGTTACTGAAAAAACAGGAATATGCTCTCCCGGATGCAACTCGATGATACCTTCCTCCACATCATCATTAACACACGCTGTAAACATTACAGAGACACAAAACAAGAGACAAACCGTTTTTATCCAATTTTTCATTTCTATTTTTCTTCTTCAATATCACTCAGATGCAATTCCAGCGCCTTAATCGAAATATAAATTTCGCGCACGGAAATGGCCAGAGAAAGAATAAGCAACACAAGTGCCAGTCCAAAAACATATACAGAAATGAGGTAGAACTGTATATACATTAAAAACATGCTGACCACACAAAGCAACAAACTCCCAATGCCTGTCACCTGCATGGCACGTGTCAGATAAAGACGCTTGCGGAGATTAGAAATCTGTGCCGCCGTAACGGCCGAATGATTCTCACGATACTGATCCTTCAATGTACGCACCAATTGAGCGTATGAAAGAAAACGATTGGTATATGCCAGCATAATTAGCGATATGGCAGAAAACAATAAAGCAGGGGTTGTTAAATCTATTTCCATTTCTATAGGTATTTCAACGTTAGGACATTGCAAAGATAAAGTAAATATCCCAATATTCTCCTTTTTACAACGGAAGTAATTATTTACCTGATAACAAACAATTTTCTCCTGAACCCATCTTTTCCTCTATATGAAGCCTTTTTCCCTAAAGAATTAGTACTTTTATACGAATGTGTCTATCTTTTTGACTAATAATAAAATTGAAGATTTATTGCTAAAAACAATACTAAGAACGGAGTAAGTGATGAATAGAACCCCAATTCTCTCCGTAAGAGAAGTATACCTGTTACAAAATTACGGAATTTATTGGAAATAAAGCGAAAAACAGTGCTGTTTTTTTTCGTTTTTTTTTAATCTTACACATCATTGTTAAACAAAAGCCATTGGCCACAATCTGTATCTTATTAATTCTCAACCAATTATTATTCATATTTTCCTTGATACTTCTCTTACGGAGAGAAATAGAAAAAAAACGATAAAAATGTAGGAAATGAAGAATAAAGAAAAAAGAATAATGAAACGGATCATTTTACTTCTGGCAATCATCATTGCCGGTGCGTCTCAAACTGTCCGGGGGCAAAACGTGGCAGTAAAAACCAACCTGCTCTCCGATATGGTCTTAAGCCCGAATTTGGGCATTGAAGTGGGGCTGGCCCCCAAGTGGACGTTGGATGTTACCGGGCAATTCAATGCCTGGAAGCTGTCGAATGACAGAAGATGGAAACACTGGGCTATACAGCCGGAAGCCCGCTATTGGCTGTGTGACCGTTTTAGTGCGCATTTTTTGGGCGCACACGTGCATGGCGGGCAATACAACATTGGCGGAATAGACGGCAAACTCAAATTCCTGGGTACTGACACGCAGAAGCTGAAAGATGCCCGTTATCAAGGCTGGTTCGTGGGAGCCGGTATAGCATACGGGTATGCGTGGATACTGGACCGTCATTGGAACCTTGAGGCGGAAATAGGCTTCGGCTACTCCTACACGCGCTACGACAAGTACCGATGCTCCGGCTGCGGGAAAAAGATGGAGACAAACAAACCACATCATTACGTGGGTCCCACCAAAGCGGCCATCAACTTAGTTTATCTGTTTTAAAGCTTAATGACATGAAAAGGACGATATTTATACTGGTTGCCCTGTTGGGCATAGGGAATATGCCGGAAACCGTGGCGCAAAATACAAAAGACATCACTCCCGGGGTTTCCATCGAAAAATTCAATATGAATCGTGAAGGGAGATACCTTACCGTAAAGATGAATTTGGATCTGAACAAACTGGATGTGGATGCCAACCGTGCCGTGCTACTCACGCCGCGTCTGGTCAACGAGGCGGATTCGCTCGACCTACCCTCGATAGGAATTTACGGTCGCAGGCGATATTACTATTATGTACGAAACGGCATAGGCAGTATCTCGGGTGAGAATGAAACGGTTTATCGTGTTTCGGACAAACCGGACAACGTGGCATACAGTAACCTCGCCGAGTACGAAGAGTGGATGGATGGGGCAACGCTTACATTCCACCGCAGCGATTGGGGTTGTTGCCACGAGATATTAACAGAATACGAAGGCATATTGGGGAGTCATCATGAGGCATTCTTTCCGGAATTGATATTTGTACAACCAAAGGTGGAAATCATGAAAAGTCGTTCGCTGTCCGGATCGGCATACATCGACTTTCCTGTAAATCAGACAGTGATTTATCCTGATTACCGTCGCAATACAGTCGAATTGGGAAAAATACGGGCAACCATCGACTCCATACGCAATGACAAGGATGCCATTATCACTTCCGTGTGGCTGAAGGGATTCGCTTCACCGGAAAGCCCCTATAAACACAACACCGAGCTGGCTATCGGACGTACTGCCGCACTGAAAAAGCACATAGGGCAATTATACCATTTTGCAGATAATATTATCCAGACCGATTACGAACCTGAAGATTGGGCAGGATTGCGCCGTTACGTAGAACAGTCGGACATCAAACACCGCACGGAGATTCTGGCTTTGATAGACAGCGACATGGAACCGGATGCCAAAGAGGCGAAAATCAAACGCGCTTACCCCAAAGAATATCGCTTCATGCTGCAAAATTTTTATCCCTCGTTGCGCCACACCGACTACCGCATAGACTACAACATCCGAATGTTTAGTGAGGTGGAGGAGATAAAACGTATCATGGCGGAGCAACCGCAAAAATTAAGTCTGAACGAGTTCTACCTCGTTGCCGGAAAGTACGAACCCGGTACGGACGAGTTCACAGACGTCTTTCAAACGGCAGTGCGCATGTTTCCAAACGATGAAACAGCCAACCTGAATGCCGCCAACGCCGCCATCCGGCGTGATGATTTCGAGACAGCGCGCAAGTATTTGGACAAGGCGGGCGATTCGCCCGAAGCTGTCTATGCACGTGGGGCGCTTGCTGTGCGGGAAAGAGATTTTGACACGGCACGCCGGTACCTGAGCAAGGCGAAAGAGATGGGACTGGAAAAAGCTTCAGTCACTTTGGCTGAATTAGGAGAAAGAGAATATTAACTGATTATTCATTATAAAATGATAAAAAAATGAAGGCTTTAAAATTATTTTTGAGTTTGTTTGGAATAGTACTATTCAGTGCATGTTCTGAAAATGAAATCCCAATTGAAAATGAACGGGACAGTGGAAAAGAAGGACAGTTCTTGGCGGTAGAAATCGTAAG
This sequence comes from Bacteroidaceae bacterium, assembly GCA_011959205.1. Classification (GTDB taxonomy): domain Bacteria; phylum Bacteroidota; class Bacteroidia; order Bacteroidales; family Bacteroidaceae; genus Phocaeicola. The sequence continues at coordinate 16,996 of BLLV01000186.1, read as the reverse complement.
TCCGTCATCGGCTATGAGCAGAGCATCAACGCCGCCGGATGATAATGACTTTGAAGAGGGTTCGAACAATCCGGACGAAAATAAGATCAATTCTTTACGCTTCTATTTCTTTGATACAACAGGAAATCCTATCAGCATTAGCTCTACAGGGCATAATTATTTGAATGTTTCAGCAAACGATATAGAACCTGAAGATAGCCCCAACGATAAAGAGATGCCAAATGTGGAACAAAAGTTAAAAGCCATCCTGGTAGTCAAGCCAGAGGAAAAAGCCAATGTAGCCTCCATGCTTGCTGTTGCCAATTATGAACAAGCAGAACTTGCTGACAAAAATTATGGTCGCAACGAACTCGCTATTGTGGAAGGGGATTATAGTGCCGTGAATAAAGACAATACCCCCAATTTCATGATGACAAGTTCAACGTATGCTAATGCAAATGGACAAGTTACCCGAGTCACCATAGATCCTTCCAAACATCTTTGCTCTTCGGCTGAAGAAGCCTTGCAGAATCCCGTCGCTGTTTATATAGAGCGCGTGGTGGCAAAAGTAAGGGTAAAAACTGACTGGAAAACAACTACAACAGGGGATAAAGTCCCAATGGAAACCAAAGAGGTAACATACGGAGAAAATAACAAAACATATACAGCAATCAAGGCCAAAGACAAAGAAGGAAATTCTATTAATAATAATAAAGATGTATATATCCTTTTCACCGGTTGGAATGTTACTGGCAAGGCAAACAAGTCTTATCTCATCAAAAAGGTAAATAACACAACCGCTTGGTCAACTTTGAATGGGCTTTGGTTTTGGAATCATCCGGCTTACCACCGTTCTTACTGGGCTGTGAATCCTGATGATGTTCAACTTCAATATGACAACTATACATCCATCAATCAAGAAATAGGAAACAACGGACGTACTTACTGTTTAGAAAACGCAGCAGATGGAGAAAAAGGATTTTCAGAGGGAATGAAGGCTGGATACGACCCTAATACACAAAAAAGCAACCGCACCCAAGTAATTCTTGCAGCAGTATTGGTGACAGTTGATGAACAAAACAAAGCTACTCCTATCAGTTTAGCAAAATGGGGTTACAATGAATACACTGAAGAAAGCGTGAAAATCGCAATGTTAGCCTTTGTGGAACAAAGGATTTATGTGAAAGAAACAGTTGATAACTCAGATAAATATAGAACTATCCGGTTGGATGAAGTGGAATTGGTCACTGCCAAGGATGCTGGAAAAGATGTTTTTGAAGCAGAAAATGATGAAAGATATCTGAGCTATTTAAAATTGACAAAGGAGGCAGAAAGTAAGGAGTTCTATGCCGATAGTAAGGGAGAGACGAAATTAACTAAAGACAAAGTAAACGAAATCCTTTGCGATATGCCCGGAGCCAGAATTTGGCATGATGGTCAAACCTATTATTACACGGATATCAGACATCTAGGCCAAGACCTCAACAATGCCGGATATGGCTATTACGGAGTGGTGCGTAATCATATCTATAACATAAGCATACAATCAGTAACCGGTTTGGGTACTCCTGTTTTGAATCCAGATGAAGATATCATTCCCCAGCACCCTCAGGACGATAAGGACATTTACGTGGCCGCACAGGTAAATATCCTCTCTTGGCGCATAGTAAACAACGACATAGATTTGGAATGGTAAATTGTAGAAAATAAAAATACAAGTAAAGACGAGGAGTATTTCCCAAGGGCGTATCTCCTCGTCTTTTAAACCAAATTCCCTTGGAACAGGAAGAAAGATACCCGCCCACCGATACACAAGGGAGGTGCAGTTTCGGAGACCTGACACAAGACAGGTATCCCACTTGACGAGAAAATCAGGATGCGGAAGTTCCGCACACCATATATAGAATAAGTAACACAGGTATAAACGATATACAACCCAGAAATAGTAAACGATATGAATATACGGGCATTGATAAGGAATGTGGCAGCCAAGGTCTGCATGGCGTTAGTCTGCCTGTCGGCTCTTCCGTCCTGCAACAGCTGGCTCTACGAAGAAGAAGGCGATTGTTCGGTGTATTACCGGCTCAGATTCCGTTATGACAGAAACCTGAAGTGGGCGGATGCTTTTGCCAACGAGGTATCATCGGTTCATTTGTATGCCTTCGACCCCTCGGGCGTACTGGTATGGCAACAGGAAAGACAGATAGATCCGGCCACAGCGGAAAACTACTCGATGTTGCTCGACCTGCCACCCGGCGATTATCGGCTGCTGGCATGGTGTGGGCTGCAAAACAACGGCGAGCGCGAAGAGTCCTTCTCCGTGCCCGAAGCCCATGTCGGAGAGACACGGATGGAACAGTTACAATGTATACTGAACCGTAAACACGATGAGTCCGGTGCCTATAGCAACGAAAGGCTTTACCGGCTCTTTCACGGCACGTTGGATGTGTCGCTGCCGGTGAACGAAGACGGTGGCAGCTACGACTATACCATGTATCTGACTAAAAACACGAACCACGTCCGCGTCATCCTGCAACACCTCTCGGGAGAGGATGTGGATGCCAACCAATTCACCTTCCGTATAGAGGATGAGAACGGGCTGATGGCTCATGACAACGAGTTGATGGCGGACGAAAACATCACCTACCGTCCTTGGAAAACACAGAGCGGTGAGTCCGGGGTAGATAAAGAAGATAGCCGTGCCATCGTTAACGTAAAGGGTGCCATCGCCGATCTGACTGTGGGACGTATGATGGAAACGCATCGTGAAAAAATGTTTCTTACCATCGCCAACAAGGAAAACGGTAAAACGGTGGCACGCATCCCGGTAATAGACTATGCGCTGTTGTCCAAGGACTATTACGAGGAGGAGTACAGCCACCGGATGACCGGCCAGGAGTTTCTGGACCGCGAGGACGACTATGTGATGACCTTCTTCCTTGACGAGAACAACCGATGGATTAGCAGCTACATACTGATTCACTCTTGGCGGGTGGTGCCGAGTGACGTTGAAATTAAATAATCAGGAAAAAGGATTGAACTGATGAAACCGAACATTATACATAGCATTGTAGTCTGCCTGGCGGCATTCGCACTGCCTTTTATGGTGGCGTGCGGCAGTCAGGAAGAATCCTTGCCGAACCACGTTACGGAAGCTGTCCTGTATCTGAACATCGAGCCGATCGGACAGACAAGAGCGGATTTGGCAGAACAACTGCCTGACAACGAGAAGATGAAGAGCGTGCGTGTCATCGTCCTGCATAAAGACGGAACGGTGGAGCATAACCGGCACTATCCGCTGGAGGGTGCGCAGGCACAGAGAACCATCCTGCTTAAGGTAACACCCAACGAAAAGAAGAAGATATTCCTCTTCGCCAACGAGGAGAGCGTATCTACGGTAAAAGGTGTCACTGCAGGGGGTGTCACTGTAGAGGGTGAAAACCGTACGCTGACCGGCTTCTTTGAAAGTTATGCAGAAGGGCACTCCGGTTTTGAAATAGCCGTGAACGACCTCTATTTCGCTCCAGACTATATGGAAATAAATCCGGATGGAAACCTCATCCCGATGTCTTCCATGTATGAAATAGATTTTCCTGCAAAAGGGAATTTCGACGGAACGTTCTATGTGGTGCGTGCCGCCACCAAATTCACGTTCCGTTTCAAGAATATGCGTGGAGGAGCCGTCAAAGTAAACGGCATATCCGTATCGGAGATAGCCACCGATATGTACTTGATGCCGCACAAGCGGAATCTGATGATGGAGTTTGAAGAAGAGGGCGGAGGCAAAACCGAACTCCCCTGGATAGAATGGCTGAAAAGAGTGTCGGACGAGTCGCAAGCGGACCCGGACAACAAAGAATTGGCGGACAAGCGAGGATGGATTACGGACTATGCCATCCCCCCCACCGTCGGTTCCGAAAAAGCCACGGTTAGTGCGCCGCAGGACTTCCAAGTACCGGCATATACAACCGACATGGGGGTACCGAAACCCGGCACTGAAGTATTTCCCGCTTTCTATCTTCCGGAAAGCAAACATCTGAAAACACAGGATGACACATACGGTGAGCAGACGTACACCATGACATTCGACTTTACCGATGAAAAAAGCGAACACAAGACATTCGATTGTCCTTTCAACAACCTGAAAGCCCTTTTCCGCAACACGAACGTTGTGGTGGATGTGACATTAGGAACCGACGAGGGAATTTCGGTAGATGTAATTCCATACAGCGAGGTAATCCTTGACCCGGAATTCGGATTGTAAAACAATTATAACGAAAAGAAATATATGAAACGTTTTATACAATATATAGTTGTCTCTCTGATGGCCTTGGCAGCAACCGGTTGCCAGGACGATTTTATGAAGCAGGAAATCATAGGCGAAGGCAAAGCGAAGGTCTCCGCCACAGTAGACTTCAAACCCATGTCTTCGGCACTTACACGGGCTGCCGGGGATGCCTTAAAGGGTATTAATAGCTTGCATGTATTGTTGTATGACGAAAAGAAAACGCTTATAAAAAGCTGGAAGTTAGAAGAAACAGACTATAAAGTTACCACTGTAAACCGCGAAGATAAGGACGCGGAAAACGGTCATAAAGCGGAAGCAAGCACCCAACGCGCCACCTTCAAGTTATCGGAGGGAATCGACTTCGGCCGGTATTACATGTATGCCGTGGCGAACATTCCCGACTTGCTTGAAACTCATGAAGGCGCTATAACGACCGTAGACGGACTCAAAAGCCTTCCACTCACCTGGAACCCGGACAATATGACTGCCAATGGGCAGATGATAGGCTATTTCACGAAGACTTCTGCCATCCAACCGGAAAATCAGCCTATCGTGTTGAATCAACACAGCATGAGTCTCCACGCTTGGCTGCGCCGTGCGGCCTCGAAAGTGACCATTGCCTACGATGGCAGTGCTTTAAAGGAAGGAGTATTTATCTATCTCCAGTCGGTGCAGATTAAGGATATACCGGTGCAATGCTATTTGGGAAAAGACAATAATGTGGGCTTAGACGGATATACGTTAAATGTAACACAGGATGGGAAGTTTCCTGAAACAGATGAAACAGGAACAGGTACTTCCATGCTTGATGGAGAGATTATCAAATACCACGAGGGAGATATACCGGAGAATTTTGAATACGGAGAAGACTGCGCGGACCATCGGATCACGGTGGGAAACCCACATATCGGATCTCACAATGAAACAGACCCCGCATTGTACTTTTACGAGAACATGCAAGGGGCGGGAGATGACAAGCCCGACAAGCGGCAGGATTCCGACGGGAAAGATGGATTGGACCATCCGGGATTGCCGGGAGACAACACTTACAGACTAAAAGATGCCGTACCTTACGGCACCTATATTGAGGTGCACGCCCATTACATTTCCAACAATCCCGAGCGGCTGGGCAACAGACACATCGTTTATCGGTTCATGCTGGGGCAGGATGTAATAAAAGACTACAATGCCAAGCGAAACTGCCACTACAAGCTGACGCTGAAATTCAAGAACTTCGCCAATGAAGCAGACTGGCATATCGAGTACGAAGAGCCCGAACCCGGAGTAATGACTCCACCTTATTATATTTCCTACCTGTACAATCGCTCCATGATGTATCCCATCAAGGTGAATACGGGCGGACATCCGATTGAATACATCAAAGCGGAAATTATCGACAACCGCTGGGCACCTCATAATGCCGATCCGAGTGCCGATCCTCCAATTTATTACGCGAATATGGATAAACTGGGCGAGAACCCATGGAACGGTTTCTTGTCGTTGCATAAAACAACGGAGACGGCTATTCGTGGCTCTGGCGAAGCATCTGAATTATTAAATAAAACTTACTATGAAACAGCTCCCAAACGAGGCGAGCGTATGTACACTAACTTTGAAGAAGGAGAACACATTACGGATGGTTTAGATATCTACGAAAATTACCACGACGATAAATACCGCGTGGAAAAACATCCTACGGAAGCAAATACATATAACATATTTATTCCCATGTACACACGCGCCAAACAGCTGGTTCCGTCAACCGGATACACAGGGAATAATCCTTACGTAGCATACCAAAGGAAAGCGGTTGTCAGAATTACCACCAAGCTGCAAGGGGTTGATAAGGAATTTACAAACGACGTGCCAATATACCAGGTGCGCCGCGTCGTAAATCCCAAGGGGATTTATCGCAGTTCCGGCAACAACAAATCTTTCCACGTGATACTGAAACGATTGCCGGAAGAAGATGCAGTGTCCTTTGAACCATTCCAATCGGAAGGTCCCTGGAAAGCCTATATTGCGGCGGAAACGAATGGAAAGGGTATCGTTCTTTCGGCTTCGGGAGAGTCAGAACTCAAAGATGGTACCATCTATGGCAAGACGGGTAGCCTGATTGATTTCAGGGTGAACTTCAACGGTTCTTCCGCGGGAAACCGCTATGCCATTATCCGGGTGGAGTATCACAACTATACCTGCCATCACTTGATTTTTGTAAGACAAGGGAACGAACCGGACTATTTAATCGATGGGGAAGCGTTATGGTATGCCGAGAACATGAAAACCAAGACAGAACGGACTGCTTCTCCTCTGGAAGAGGGCTCATTGTTCAGATTCGGAAATTGGGACGATCCGATTGATGCGTCTAGCAACAAGTACCAGAAAAACCCTTGGATAAATGTAATCCCTGGTGATTTCAAGGTAGAACCGGAAGATGGATTTCTCATTGCCGGAACCTCAAACACAAGAAAAACATGGACGGGAATTACGAATCAACCTGCTACAGGAACGTTTGCCAATCCTTCAACAGGTATGCGGGTAGCCAGACTGCAAGATTATTTGGCATTGCAAAAAGACGATTTAGAGCAAGGATATGGAATATTATACGGGGACGATGCTGTTGAAACCGCAGACCATATCAACGACGCCTACGGCTATGACTATGAGAATACCACTGAAGGACGAGGCATGAGGGGGTGTTTTGCGTATAATAAAACCACGGGCAAGAGCCTTTTCTTCCCCATAGGTGCGTCCGGTTATGGAAAACGGAAAACTAAGGAAAATGGAATATTGAGATATTCGGCCGGGCAAACGAATTATCATGCTTCTCCGACGAAGGCTCCTCTGTTCTATGATTTGTTCCGGCGTCCCGGGGCAGTCTATTGGTCTGAAAATAAAGGAGAAAATGATCAAATAGGCTGGGATATCAATTATTTTACTCTCGATTTCAATCCGATCTTTACGAACAACGTATTCGATGGGACATCATCAGATGCCTGCTTCGTGCGTTGTGTGAAAGACTAATAGCCTTGAAAGAGAACGAATGTAACCGTACAAGAGGGTGCAAGCCGGAGACAGAAGCGAAATACCGCTCCGCACTGGAGTTGTATGCAGCCACCGATCTCCCCTGTGCCGAGATATGCCGGCAGTGCGGGATCTCTCCCGGCGGGTTCACCCGATATATCCGTATCTACCATCGCCATTTGATGCTGGAACGCAACGGCATCAAATGCCGTCCGGAGGAAGCCGGCGGCATCAAGATGAGCCAGCGGCGCGGGCAGCGTCCCGAAACCCATGCCAGATACAAGGAGGCTGTCGCGGCATGCGACAGCATGGACTACATAGCGTACAATGTATCTCAGATTGCCCGTGAGTTCGGATTGAACGGTACGAACCTCGGCAGGCAGCTACGTACCCATTATCCCGAAGTGCTGGAGTTTCGGGAGCGGGCACGGCAACGTTTGGGGCTGGACGACGGCTTGCCCCGTGGCACACGTCCGTGGTGCAAGGAACAGTATGCAGAGGCGGTGGAACTCTTGCGTGCCGACCGCTACATCACGGCGCAGGAGGCCGCTGAGCGTTGCCAGGTCTCCTACACCGGATTGAAGCAACACCTGATATTCTATCACAAGGAGCTGGTCGGACATCGCATCAAGATACGCGAACAAGCTATAAGACAGCAACGTAAAGGCAAGATAACGGGGCGCGGAACGCTCCATGTCCCGACCCCCGAAACCATCGGGAAATACGCGGAAGCACTGCATCTATACCGCACTACACCGTTGTCTGCCAGAAAGATAGCCAAGCAGACGGGAGTGTCGACAAAAGGGTTTTACGAATACTTGCAAACCTGGCACAAGGACTTGGTTTGCGAGCGGAAAGGTATTCCTTACGAGGAGGGCAAGCCTGTAGACTGGTCATCCGCTCGAAAATATAACCCCGCTACGGCAGCCAAATATGCAGATGCCATAGTACGGTTGAAAGAGGGCGGACTTACTACGGCAAAGGTCGCGGCAGAGTTCGGTCTGCACCCGGAGTGTTTCAGGCAATATTTGAAAGAGCATGAACCGGAACTGCACGCCGGTTTGGGAATGAAGAGAACGGGGAACGGCAAAATGGTATCGCCTAAAAGCATGGAAAAATACAAGGAAGCTATACACCTGTATGAAACGACATCGGAATCCTTGAAATCCATTGCCCGCAGTTTCGGACTAAACGACTGCTCGCTGGGACAATTTGTCAAACGGCATTTTCCCGAACTGATAGAACGCCGTAAACAAGCGCAACGGTAGCTATCAGAAAACCGTAACAGGTTTATACAAAGGATGGGGGTGCCGTATGTAGAAAGAGCTAAAAACAATCCCCGAGGGATATCGCATCCATCGGGGATTTTCGGTTTTTTGGTTAAAGGTTAGTATAAAATTAGGTTAGGTTGTTTCTTAAATTATAGGGGTATATATTCCACAAACGCTTCCATTGCCTCATAACATGCCAAACCAAGTTGGTCGTACAAAGCGGCTGTACCCCGGTTGCGGTCTTCACTTCTTTGCCAAAACAGCCGTTCATCGTTGCCCAGGAACGGTGCGCTTTCCATCTGAGACTGGTGTTTCAAGATAGAGTTACGTTTTGCACGCAGTTCTTCAGGACTGAACGGTACGGCCATTTCAATGTTTTCAATTTCCCATTCCGCCCATGCACCACGGTACATCCAGATGCGGCAGTCTTTCAACCATTCGACACCGGCCTCTTTTTCAATGTCGATAGCGGCCAGCACAGCGTCCGTGCATACACGGTGAGTTCCGTGCGGATCGGCAAGGTCGCCCGCCACATAAACCTGATGAGGTTTCACGTCACGTAATAACTGTAAAACGATTTCCACGTCGGCTTCACTGATGGGGTTCTTTTCAATCTTGCCTGTTTCATAGAAAGGCAGGTCAAGGAAATGAACGCGGTTCAATGGTATCTGATTGAAAGTGCTTGCTGTACGTGCTTCACCACGACGGATCAATCCTTTAATAGTCAGAATATCTCGGCTGTCCATATCGCCTTCTTTCTTGGCGGCAAGGAATTTCTTGATCTCGGCATATTTGTTTTTGATGGTCTCGTTGGAGTTTTCATCAAAAAGCTGGTTGAAACCGTTGATGAAGTGCATGAAACGTACCACTTCTTCATCACCTACGGCAATGTTTCCGGAAGTTTCGTATGCTACGTGTACTTCGTGACCTTGCTGAACCAGACGGCGTAAAGTTCCGCCCATTGAAATAACATCGTCATCCGGGTGCGGAGAGAAGACTACCACGCGTTTCGGGAATGGTTTGGCCCGTTCGGGACGGTAGGTATCGTCTGCATTCGGCTTGCCGCCGGGCCATCCGGTGATGGTGTGCTGCAAGTCATTGAATATTTTGATGTTTACATTATACGCGGAACCGTAGAGTGCCAGCAGCTCGCTCAGCCCGTTTTCATTGTAATCTTTGTTGGTCAGTTTCAGAATCGGCTTTTTGACACGTTGGCACAACCATACGATGGCGCTTCGGATCAGTTTGTCGTTCCATTCGCAGTTGGTTACCAGCCACGGACGCTGTATCCGGGTAAGATGAGAAGCCGCCGCCAGGTCTATGCAGACATTGGCATTGTTGTGCATTTGCAGATAGGAAGCGGGCAGCGTGTCGCTCACTTTGTCTTCCACCGCTTTCTTGATGATGTCGGCTTTATCGTCTCCCCATGCCAGCAAATAGATTTTGCGGGCAGCCATAATAGTTGCCACACCCATCGTAATGGAACAGGGAGGGAGATTGTCCACTCCCAAGTTGTGTGCAGCTTCGGCGCGCGAGGTTGAGTCAATCAAAATCAGCCGAGTAGGAGAACTCAAGCTTGATCCCGGTTCGTTCATGGCAATATTGCCTTCACGACCGATGCCCATTAATGCAATGTCTATACCACCAAAGGTCTGAATCCGTTGTTCGTACAGGCGGCAGTATTCGATGACAGCTTCCTGCGGAATCGTTCCGTCAATAGTGAACACATTTTGTTTGTCAATATCAATCTGATTCAGAAACAATTCGCCCAGTTGTGAGAAACTGCTTCCCGCACCTTCCGAAGCCAGGGGATAATATTCATATAAATTGAATATGACCACATTGCGGAAACTCAGCCCTTCGTCCTTGTGCCTGCGAACCAGTTCGGCGTAAAGCGGGCGCAAGGAGGCTCCCGTTCCGATACCGATTACGCAAAACTTTCCTTCACGCTGACGTTCCTGTATCTTTGCCGCAATTTCACCGGCAATGTGCTGCACGCCCTCTTCCATCGTCTCGTAGATATCGGTAGGCACTTTTTCGCAGCGGGTCAGGACGGAACGTTCCACCGCATTTTCGGGTTTATAATATTTCGGAGATACTCTGTTCAGAGAGATCTGCGAACTCAGGTTTGTTCTCATAAATTACAAATTAGCTTTTTCGATGTCTTTGAAATACTTGTAAGTACCGACTTTCAATTCATCTGTAGCTGCTTCGTCACATACGATAATGCCATGCTGGTGCATCTGTAATGCACTGATAGTCCACATTTGTGTGATACCACCTTCAACGGCATGTTGCAAAGCACGTGCTTTGTTGTGTCCGTTACAGATAATCAGAACTTCTTTCGCTGAAAGAACAGTCCCTACACCTACAGTCAACGCAGTTTTAGGTACTTTGTTCACATCATTGTCGAAAAAACGTGAGTTTGCAATAATTGTATCTGTAGTCAGCGTTTTAATGCGTGTACGTGAAGACAGAGAAGAGCCCGGCTCATTGAATGCAATATGTCCGTCGGGACCGATCCCCCCCATAAACAGGTCGATGCCCCCGATTTCAGCAATCTGCTTTTCGTAGTTGGCACATTCGGCTTCCAAATCTTCGGCATTTCCGTTCAGAATATGTACATTCTCTTTCTTTATATCAATATGGTTAAAGAAGTTTTTCCACATAAATGTATGGTAGCTTTCAGGATGGTCTTCGGGCAAGCCTACATATTCGTCCATATTGAAAGTTACGACATGCTGGAAAGATACTTTTCCTTGTTTATTCAGTTCTATCAATGCTTTGTACATGCCTAGCGGTGAAGAACCTGTAGGACAACCTAAAACAAAGGGTTTTTCAGGAGTCGGATTTGCCGCATTAATTCTACTAGCTACATAGTTTGCCGCCCATTGTGACAGCGTTTGGTAATCAGGTTCGATAATTACTCTCATGGTTCTTTCTTTTTTTAAGTTTTAAGTGTTAAGTTAACTATACGGGTTATTCCATATTATCTGTTTTAGGACGGAGGAATGTCAATTGTACTATCAGTGCGACAAGCACAATGACAGCCAGCATGGCAAATCCCAGTCCCAGCTTACCTCCGTCTGTCCATTTTCCCAAGACTTCGGTAATGGCTGCTCCCGCAAACACGCCTGTCATATTCATAATGCCATAGGCGGTAGCACGGTGTTTGGATGATACGAACTGGCACAGAATCGGCATGTTGTTGGCATCGAAGATACCATAACCGATACCGAATAGTAAGCCGGCTCCCACAATGGCTACGAAACTATGTCCGAACCCTAGCAGAAGCAGGGAGGGAATGGTAAGTCCCAAGCCGATGGCACCCGTGTACACACGTCCTTTTATATTTCTTTGCACCCACTTATCGGATAAAGTTCCACCAACAATTACGCCAATGAACGATGAAAACGCGATGGTGATAGTCGACATGGGGCCGGCTTGCGACATCGGTATATCCAGGTTCTCGGCGAACAAGGTTGGTAACCAGTTTTTGGTTGCCCATCCCGGTAAACTGGGGGCTGCGAAATATAGCAGAATCACCCAGAATGCAATATTACTGAAAAGTAATGATAATCCCTTCAATAAATTGCCTTTTTCTTTACCGGAAGGTGAATTTATTGGTTCAATTTGTATTTTATCCTTCTTTTCATGTAAAAAAAGCATTAAAATGACGGCGTATGCGATGCCGGCGATGCCGAACCAATGAAAGGTTGTATGCCAGGAAAAAGCGGCAGCTACTGTGGCACCGAAGCCTCCGATAGCTTGCCCGGTGTAGAGTCCGGTCATGTGAATGCCGATAGCCAATGAACGTGACTTGTCGGAGTGATAGTCGGCGATCAATGACAATCCGGCAGGAATATAGAGCGCTTCGCTGATACCCATCAAGGCGCGTAGGAAAAAGACCTCATTATAAGTGTCGGCAATTCCCATCAGGTAAGTGACGGCCGACCATACGAACAAACTGCCTACGATCAGCCATTTGCGGTTCATACGGTCGCCCACCATTCCGGCTATAGGGCTCATGCAGCCATATATCCAAAGGAAAACTCCCATCAAACGGCCAAAGTTGGCGGCTGACTGAAGTTCGGTGATATCCACTGCCATGGCATCTCTCATCGTGGACAGCATTTGCCGGTCCATATAATTCAACAGGGCGACGCCCCATAATAATCCAACTACAACCCAAGGATAAATTTTACTGTTTTTCATGCTAATAGATAAAGGGCTTTATAAATGTGATTTCTTGCTGTCGAGTATTTCTTGGCATAACGCATAGCCCTTGATCATCATTCTTGGAATGTGGAACGGGCCTTTGAACAGGTTACCCTTGGCCATTTGTGCGGGTGTGCCGTCACGATGGAGATATCCGAACCATTCTCCACACTCTTTATCAGGGAAATGGGCGTATGTCCAATCGCTGATTTGCTTATGCATGTCAAGGTATTTTTCATTTCTGGTGGCTAAATAGGCATACAAAGTAGCGATGACAGCCTCGGTCTGAGGCCACCAGAATTTCATATCTTGGGAGTAATCCTGTGGCGGAAGGTTCTTGCAGTCTTTGAAGTTGATGATGCCTCCGAATTCTTTGTCCCAACCCCATTCCCAGGACCAGTCCAGGATGGTGAGGGCCAGTTCTGTGATATCTTTGTCCCAATTACGGTATTTGGCTTCTTCCAGCAAAAACCAAGCTGTTTCAATACAATGTCCCGGATTGATGGTGCGACCCATGTTGCTGTCGATGAATTCTCCGTTAGGTCCTACTGTTTCCAGTAAAGCCTTGAATTCGGGATGCATGAAGTCTTTGCGCAGTTGGGCAATGGAAGCGTCAATCTGTCTGTTGAAGCTTTCATCTTGAATGGCCTGGCGGATGCGTGAGGCCACATTGATCAGGATCATTGTAATGGAATGTCCTTTCATTGGGAGAGCATCCAGATATTTGGGAGCCAGCATGCCCGGCGTTTCCAGAAAATATTGCATCCGTTTGAACAAATCCAATGCTTTTACAGCATACGTCTGGTCACCGGATGCGATGGCATATTCCGACATGGCGATGGCTGCGAACGATTCCGAGAAAATATAACGGCGTTTGCGCAAGGGAGTACCTTCGGCGGTCACCTCGAAATACATACGTCCGTCAGAGTCGAAACAATGCGCTTCTATAAAGTCTATCGTGCTTTTGGCTGCTGCCAGCCATGCTTCGTTCCTTTCTATATTATTATATGCATAGGAGCAGATAAAAGCAAATCTTCCTTGAAACCACACTGATTTGGTGGTGTCCATCAAGCTGCCGTCTCGGGCAACGCAAGTGTAAACACCTCCATTGACTTTGTCCAGCCCGTATTTCAACCAAAACGGCATGATGTCAGTGGTCAGATCTGTCTTATATGATTCTGACCATTCTTTTATATAATCTATTGAAAACATCGTGGTTCCGGTTTATTTGTTACATCTTTCGAAGAAATTGATTGCTTCCAATTCGGCTTTCATGGCAGTTTCTTCCTCGTCTGTCATGTTCTGGAACGGAGTGCGGTTCTTGCCTAAATCCAGTCCGATCAGTTTCATGATGCGTTTACCGCCAACGATGTTTCCACGATAGTGGCAAATAACGTTGATAACTTCTTGAGCGAAGTTTTGGCGTTCGCGTGCCAGTTCCAAATCACCGGCTTTCCATGCTTCGATAATGCCTACCAGCTCTTTGCCGTTATAGTTGGTTGTTCCACCGATACCGCCCTGTGCGCCGCCCATAGCCAAGCAAGGAAGGATGGTTTCATCCTGACCGTGCAACATGTCGAATTTGCCATTTTTATATAAACGGCATTGGTTGTATTCATACAGGCTTTCGAAAGTATATTTGATACCGGCGAAATTAGGAATGCGTCCGTCCACGGCTTCCAGGAATGCTACCATTGAGAGGAATGCTCCGTTAAAAGCGGGGATGTGATAAAAATAGAAAGGAAGTGCAGGAGCACCGCATGCTATTTCTTCGCAATATTTCACCAACTCTTCAATACGTCCCACTTTCGGGAAGGGAGGCGCCATTGCTCCGATGCCCCATGCTCCGATTTTCTGAGCGTGTTCTGCTAGACGTTTGCTTGATTTTACGCAGGTGCTTCCTACATGAACAATGACTTTGAATCCTTCGGGTGCCACTTCCACCCAGCGTTCGGCCAGTTTCATGCGTTCGTCTTCTGTCAGCATATAGCCTTCTCCGGAAGAACCATTGATAAATACGCCTTGAAGTCCGTTTCTAACCAATAGCTGGCAATAGGCTTCAATAGGTTCATAATTTACTTCTCCGTTTTCATAAAATGGAGTAAAAGGGGCATCAATTAATCCGTGAATCTTTTCCATAGCCTTTAATTTATTTGAAATGAATATTTTATATTACTTTATCATATTAGGTGCAAACCTATATATAATTTACGAAAATAGCAAGCAAGAATTAAATTTATTTATTAATAATCGTTCTTTTAATAAATAAGAGAATAAACAGCTATCCGAGAAATGATATATGGATGAAATTAAACAAGGAGGTTATTAGTAAAGAAAGATAATTTGCTTACACTTTTTAAGATGATTTTTGAAAATTCTCTTTAAGTGTGATTGAATTTCGCAAAAAAAAGGACTATATTTGTACAAATTAACGGAATATTTTATTATGGGTGAGAATTTATTGAAAGAAATAGAAAAGGGTTCAAAGATGGCTGTGATGAAGAAAAAAATCATCACTCATTATATTTATAATGGAAGCTCCACGATAACTGATTTAGCGAAAGAGATGGAGTTGAGTGTACCTACGGTTACTAAATTTATTGATGAAATGTGTGAGGAAGGTTACATTAATGACTGTGGAAAACTAGAAACTAGTGGAGGAAGGCACCCTAATCTGTATGGTTTGAATGCAGATTCCGGATATTTTGTGGGTGTTGAAGTACGTCAATTTTTCATTAATCTGGGGTTGATTAATTTTAAAGGAGATCTGGTTCAGTTGAAAATGAATGTTCCTTTTCGGGCGAAGAATACCCCCGAAAGTTTGGATGAATTGTGTAAACTGATTAAGCATTTTCTTCAAAAAACAAATGTTGAAAAAGAGAAAATTTTGAATATCAATATAAATCTCTCCGGACGTGTGAATCCGGATTTAGGGTATAGTTATAGTATATTCAACTTTGATGAACGTCCATTGACGGATATTATATCGGAAAAAATAGGTGGATATCGTGTTTCTATTGACAATGATACTCGAGCTATGATTTATGGAGAATATATGCAAGGCACTGTAAAAGGTGAGAAAAATATCATCTTTATTAATGTCAGCTGGGGATTGGGCATGGGCATTATTATTGATGGAAAGATTTATAAAGGAAAATCCGGTTTTTCTGGTGAGTTTGGGCACAATTTTGGGTATGAAAATGAAATTATCTGCCATTGTGGGAAAAAAGGTTGTATAGAAACAGAAGTTTCAGGAGCAGCTTTGTATCGCATGTTTCTAGAGCATATTAACAATGGGGAAACTTCTATTATTTCTCATACGAAGAAGAATATGGAAGATTTGACATTAGATGATATTATTAATGCGGTAAACAAAGAAGATTTGCTGTGCATCGAACTAGTGGAAGAAATTGGAGTAAAACTGGGACGCCATGTAGCGGGACTTATTAACATTTTCAATCCGGAATTGGTCATTATTGGTGGCACATTGTCACGTACAGGTGATTATCTGACCCAGCCTATCACTACAGCTATTCGAAAATATACACTAAATTTAATGAACCGTGATTCTGTTATTGTAGAATCTAAATTGAAAGAAAGAGCAGGGATTATCGGTGCTTGCATGTTGTCACGCAGTAAATTGTTTGAATAAATATGGGACAAATCCCCGTAGCAGTTCAACTATGGAGGATTGTTTCAACATAATACAGGCCATCACAACATGCATTATAAATACGGTGGGACAGAAAGTTTCATAGATATGAAACAAAGTATTTTAAAAAGATGCGCAAAAAATAACGCAACCATGCTAAAAATCAAATAGTTATAAAACATATTTTTTAGCAAGGCCGGAAAACAAAGCAAAGCATATTGGGAAGGGAGTTACGTTAGTAAATCGTAACTCACCTCCAAAAACTTTTAAATGGGGGCACTATAGATTAACTTTCAACAGGTAATGACTTGGTAGCTGAACAGGTTCGTTATTCTACCTGTTTTTGCTATTTACCCAACTGCGCAAACCAACGAAATTTTGCTGTTTTACAACGAATTGCAGTTCTTTTGCCGAGTTTCTCCATTGGTCACATTGATAGTTTTCTATCGCTTCATCGGTCTTGCCTATGCCGACCTGAAAGCCATAACTTAACGTCAGTTCGATATAAGGTAACCATTCTATTTTCCGCCTTGACACGCATCGCAACCCAGCATATCTTTGCGC
>BLLV01000185.1 GCA_011959205.1 Bacteroidaceae bacterium | reverse complement strand
ACTTTCGCATATTAACATAACATACCCACAGGGTTTTAGCACTGATCCGTTATTTTAGTCTTAATCTATTGCAAACAGACAATAGTCTTTTTATTTATATGGCAAGCGGGAAAAACACATTCCTAAACAAAAATGCATTTATTTCCAGAAGTTTTTTCCGCCATTTTTAATTATTACTAAAACGCAATATATTTTTTAGTTTTAAAAGATTATATTTGCACACAAATCAACCTTTAAGTAATGAGAGCAGAGTATAACTATGAAGACCAATCCCTATTATCAGCCATCAAAAATGGCCATGAAAAGGCATTTGATATACTTTTCAGGAAATACTACCCCATGTTATGTGCATACGGAAACAAATTCGTAGAATTAGAAGATGCAGAAGAATGTGTGCAGGAGGCAATGCTGTGGCTTTGGGAAAATAAAGACATGCTAGTCATTCAATCTTCATTAAGTAATTATTTATTTTCTATTGTACATCATCGTGCCATAAACCGCATCAAACAGAAAGAAGTAAAAAGCCGAGCTGAAAACTATTTCTATGAAGAAATGCAATCCTTAATAGACGATACTAATTTTTATCTTATAGAAGAACTGACTATACGCATCCAAGAAGCAGTAGAAGCACTTCCTGAATCCTATAAAGAAGCTTTCGTAATGCATCGCTTTAAAAATATGAGTTATAAAGAAATAGCAGGAATCTTGGGAGTATCACCTAAGACCATAGACTACCGCATCCAACAGGCATTAAAACAATTACGTATTGAATTAAAAGATTATTTACCCTTTTTATTATCTCTACTAATAAAACACGTCTGAGCATATACTCACATTTACTCTTCCCCCCAAATAACTCTAGTAATAATTTTTAAAACATAATAAGGAATCCAACAATTCAATCTGAGATACCATATCAATTACTATCAACCTTTATGCATCCATATAGATGCCACTTTACGACGTACCGCTACTATATTAAACAAGGATACACCTACAAAAAGTAAAGAACCTATCACCAAAGCCGGTCCTGCATTTCCTTCCTCCAACTGTGGAAATAACTTTTCTATCAGATCCATATAGTTCCCCCGCACATAAATCACAATTCCCACTGATAAAAACAATACCACGGCATTGAGTGCCAACGTCAGCAGCTGATAAGGAAGTGCCACCTTAGCCGGACTGTAACCTATCAATAACAAATTCTCTAGCTTGGACGTATTCTTTTGCAGCAACAAGTAAATGCTGAGCATCAAAATATAGAAGGAGAGCACACTGATAAGCAAACCTACAGAAAGCACAATTCCTACAATCACTTTCAAGAACCAGGTAGTCTTTCCCGCATCCAGTTTGTCATCTTCCGTATCATATCCCTTGTCTTTAAAGAACTTGGCAATACGGTCGTCCGTAGGATTATTCACTTCTACAATCAGTCGTGACGGTTCGCTTTTCTGACCCGGGGCAAACTCATTGTTGGCCCACGTCATGAATGTTTCCGGAACAAGAATCGTATTCAGACGATTGGAGAAACCTGCAATTTTTCCTTTAAAGTTTTCCGTACGCCCCGCACCGGTGATACGTATGTCCAGATTAATCATCCCCATCACTCCTTCCGACAATTGTGGCAGACTGCGGCTTTGTGCGAAACCGAAATTATAAAGATTCAGATAATTACGGGGAATGATAATAGGAACGACCCGTTCATTTTCATCAAACTCCCATTTATCCAAGTTCACATCCACATACTCATCGGGCACAGACTCAAAAAACATGGCTGTGGACATACGCAACCCCACGTTCTCCATCCCCATGCCTGCCGACACCTTAAATTGGGAAGGGATAAAAGCTCCTACTCCTTTGGCAAACGGCTGTTCGCTGATTTCAGCAATGTCTTGTTCGGAAAAAGTCTTGCTTTTACCAACAAAGGAACCCAATGTGCTCACCTTCTTGCTGACTATCACATAGTCTTTCTTCATGAAACTGTCACCCTCTGTAAAGACAGGCAACACATCCTTATAAAACTGAACACTCAGCAACACAATGACCATGCCACACAGATTGGCAAAGAAAAAACCCGCCAATTGTGGAAAACTGATATGCTGACGTAATAATCTCCAAACCAACCTCATAGTTTCAACGTTTTTGTGTAGTTCAACTCCAAATGCTTGCCGATAGAAGTCACAATGATACCTGCTCCCTGTCTATCCGCCTCCTCCACCAATATCCGGGACATAATCCGTCCGTTTTCCTCATCCAGATGGCTGATGGGTTCATCCAGAAAAATAAAATCGAAAGGCTGGCAAAGGGCGCGGGCCAACGCAACACGCTGCTGCTGTCCGAAAGACATTTTAGCTATTGGCGTATCCCATTTATCGGCAATGCCGAACTGTTCAAACCAAGCCTTGATTTCTTTCTTGGATTTAAATCCGGTCAGCGAATTTTTCAACTGCACATTCTCCCATGCTGTCAGTTCCGTAAACAAACGCAATTCCTGAAACAACATGCTGATGGAACATTTCCGAATCTCCACCCAGTCGTGCACCGAAAGACTACGGATATTTTTCCCGTCAAAGCAGATAATACCTTGATAATCGTTACGATACCCGTATATATAGCTGCAAAGCGATGATTTTCCAGTACCGGATGCTGCCTCCACCAAATAAACTTCTCCACGTTTCAGAGTCAACAACTGATGCCAGGCATCGGATATAATAGAATCCCTCCCTGCAAAAACAGCAGGGAGGGTCTGTTGTAGTTCTATAGTATTCATAAATTCTCTAATCCACGTACAATCAACTGTAGCACGTTGATCTCTTTATCTTTCATAACAATATTCATTTGAGCACTTTTCCAATCGGGAGCCATGGCATCCACATAGTCGCAAGGTCCCAGAATGGCATTAAACACAGCGGCATCACTACCCAGCATACAGATTAACCGGGGATTCTCCCGAACGTCCTTCACCAATTGCGCTGCATTGAACGCCATAAAGAAACGGTTCTTTACCACCTCTCCAGCCCAAGGAGTATTCTGCAAAGAAACTCCGTAACGGCGGCCTGCCTCATCTGCCAGTCTTTCATTGTTCGAGATATAAAGCAGATTGTTCTTCACACCAAACCAAATGCTCTGGCGATACATACGGAACTCATATTGGTCTTTGCCCGTAGAGTTCAACTGCATCTGCCCACCGGTCATAGCCAACAAAGGTTTTAAGTCTTCAAAAGACTGTAAAAAGTCTTTATTCGTCACATCAGCATAAATCAGCAAGTCATTATTTAACAAGGAACTATAGCCAACAGCAACTTCCCCATGGATAGAAGAGAATATACCTTCAATATTTATTGGCAACATCGGATTATCCAGTGCTTGCCTGATGGTAGGATTTTCACAAAGCAAATCATAAATTCCCTTTCCATTGATATTACCACTGGCCCAAACCAACGTATTGGCAGGGAAATATTCCAAATAGATTCCTTTAATAGATGAAGAAACGGCCGACTGCTTTTCATACATGGCAATCAAATCCTTGTTCTCGATCAATGTCTCCATGTCCACTACAATTCTGCCTTTTTCGAAAGTGGCGGAAACCAGATATTTGATATCTTCCAGTTTCAAGTCGGCAGGCATTCCCATACGCATCTGCATGGTAATATCATTAGGAATGAATGACAGATTCATCACTGTAACGATTTCACCTTTTGCCGAAGCCAACTTACCAAAGTCTGTTGTCTTTACGTAGCTGTTTTCAGCATCCTGACGCATCAATGACAGCAAACTTCCTTTCAAGCTGAGAGCATCTCCTTTATTGCTACCCATCAATAAGAAAGTTCCCTTATTAAAAGCGCACAAAGCTGTTCCCATCTGCGTCCATGTACATCCGCTTTCGCTCTTCAATTCCGTACATATCTGCTCTTTCTTTAATGCATCCAGCAAATCTTCCACTTTCCCTTCATCATCCACTTTCGCCAATAAAGCAAAAGCATTAGAATGAGGAGTGAGGAACATATACACCCTATCAGTAAAAGACAAACCAGATTCCGACGGATTTTGAATAATCTTCTCGGCAGTCTTGTAAGCTTCACCCTCCAGACCGCTTTTTAATGCGTCCGCCAGTTTGGCCACAACCTTTTCTCCTCCTTTGCCGTTTATGCCGCTCTTCTCCGCCATCGTCTTGAAGTCGAATGACATAACCATTGCCGCATCCTTAGGAATAGCGTTGGCATATTCACTTTTAGATGAACAAGAAGCCATAAGCAGCACTATCGCTACGAGTGCAAATACCCAAATACTTTTTCTCATATTCTTATTTTTGGTTTAATAAATTCAGCGTATGACAGGCTACCAAAGCAGCCGTCTCCGTGCGAAGGCGGGATTTCCCCAAACTGACAGGCTGAAAACCTGCCGCTATAGCCATCGCCACTTCTTCCTCGCTAAAATCTCCTTCCGGACCTATCATCACCAAAGCATCTTCTCCGGAACGCAATATATCTTTCAACAAAGGTTTTTCCCCTTCATAGCAATGGGCAATGAACTTCTGCCCTTTAAAATCCTGTGAAATAAACTTATTAAAATTCGTCATTTCATTCAGTACCGGCATAGTCGCCTTCAACGATTGTTTCACTGCCGATACCAGAATTTTTTCAATACGTTCTTTTTTGATTACTTTCCGTTCGGAATAACGGCAGTTCAGGAAAGACAACTCATCAAAGCCTATTTCAGTCGCTTTCTCCGTAAACCATTCAGTACGATCCATATTTTTAGTGGGAGCCATGACAATATGCAACCAGCCGTTCCACCCTTTTTCCTGCGGAATCGTTTCTGTTACCTTTACCTGGCAACGTTTGCCGCTTGCAGCACTAATTACCGCTTTGTAAAAACAACCTTTT
Organism: Bacteroidaceae bacterium; assembly: GCA_011959205.1. Taxonomy (GTDB): domain Bacteria; phylum Bacteroidota; class Bacteroidia; order Bacteroidales; family Bacteroidaceae; genus Phocaeicola. The sequence continues at coordinate 23,344 of BLLV01000185.1, read as the reverse complement.
CCATCGGTCAGCATTATCTCATCGCCTATGGAAAGGCGCAAAACCCGTAAACAATGTCCTGCTTCCTCTTCCGGAAGTTCAAAGTTACTCACTATATCAGGGGTATAAAAAACATGCATAATTCTTCTTGTTTTATAATTTTAATTTCCCTTCCACCACTCCTGTCCACATCGGGAATAGTCAATAAATTTATTTAACTTGCCTGGCATCATGCTTATACTTGAATATGACAGCAAACAGTAACGCAACCACCAAGGCATATCCAGCAAAAACGAACCATGTCATGCTCCATCCCTCCATCTGTGGAGCATTGCTATTCATATCTACAAAATGATTTACCACAGCCTGAGCTCCCAATGTCCCCACCGTAGCACCAACACCATTTGTCATAATCACGAACAATCCTTGAGCACTGGAACGGATGGATAAATCTGTTTCGTTGTTAACAAACAACGAACCTGAAATGTTGAAGAAGTCGAAAGCCACACCATACACAATCATAGACAGTACAAACATCCAAACACCCGGGCCCGGATTACCCAGTCCGAACAATCCGAAACGAAGTACCCATGCCAACATGGCTATCAGCATGACGCGCTTGATTCCAAAATGCTTCAAGGCAAAAGGTATTAATAAAATGCACAATGTTTCCGACACCTGTGACAGAGATATCAATGCGTTAGCATGATTCACCCCAAACGTATCGGCATACTCGGGAACTCCCTTGAAACTGCTGAGAAACGGATTGGCAAAACCGTTGGTTATCTGTAAAGAAACCCCCAACAACATAGAAAAAATAAAGAAAACAGCCATCTTTTTCTGTTTGAACAGTGTAAATGCCCGCAATCCCATAACATCTACCAGCGATTTCTTTTCTCTGCCACGACTGACAGGGCACTCAGGCAAAGTAAGCGCATAAACGGCCAGTATCACTCCAAAGCAAGCACAAGAAAAGAACTGCATATAATTATTTTGGAACCCCAAAATATCCGTCAGCAACATAGAACAGATGAAACCGATCGTTCCAAAAATACGGATAGGAGGAAAAGCGATGACAGGATCCAGTTTTACTTTATCCAACGCGGTATAGGCTACCGAATTTGTCAATGCCAATGTTGGCATATAAAAAGCTACACTTAGAGAATAAAATGTGAATAAAGTACCGAAATCAACTGCTTCTCCATCCATGCAGCCATACCACCCGGCAGTTACCATAAACCCGGCAGCCATGAAATGGCAGAAGCCATATAATTTTTGAGCAGGCACCCACCTGTCGGCAATAATTCCCATAACAGCCGGCATAAACAAGGAAACAATCCCCTGCATGGCATAAAACAGACCGATCTTGGCACCCAAGCCAATATTAAACAAATAAGTTCCCATGGAAGTAAGGTAAGCCCCCCATACGGCAAACTGTAAGAAGTTCATGACTATCAGCCTGAGTTTCATTCCAGAATTTTCGTTTTTCATCTTTCTTCTTTAATGTGTGTTTTTTATATTAGCGCTGCAAAGATATAAAACAATTCCATTTTTTATGGAGATTCACTTTAAAAAACAAAGTCCCTCCGGAGGTTTCACAACTTACGGAGGGACAAAACAATTAAAAAGTTTTTGTAATCTAACTAAAAGAGAGTGTGTTATTATCTTGTGTTCGTGAAAAAATAGTTTCATTATCTATTCGGCTATGACATAAGCATCCAACCCTTTCAAGGACTGACGAATGTCCTCCTGCATCTTCTCCATTTCCTTCCGGTTCATTTGGCGCATCTCTATGCCAGACTCCCTCAGGTTATTCCCCAATTCAGCCATCTGCTGATTGAACAAGCCCCATTCTTCCGAATCGAGGACAACAGAATACACTTCCTTTCCATCCTTCATCGGACTGATAATGACCGTCATGCTTACATTGCCACTCTCATTGACAGTAAGAGTATAAGTACGTTTCTCATTATCCATCTTATAGATGAACGTAAAATTCGCTTTCTGCGCCTTGCCTCTTCCCTTCGGCATGTCTTTAATGGCGGTTTCAGCATATTCCTCATCCTTTTCGAAAGCCTCAATCAACCTTGCGCCTATCTTCTCATCCTTTAACGAGAAACTTTTCACCACTTTCACCACTTTGCGGGTTTTAGAATCACGCTTCGTTACAGAGTTGATTGCCACATCGTCCCGTTTCTCCAGTTCCACCGCCATTTTATCAATATTCTTCTGGGCCATAACCTTGCCTGTTCCACCACACAACAGTAAAACAACCGCCAATGTACTTCTTAAAATAAATCTTATTTTCATATCTTAATTTTTTATATTTTTATTCGCTTACCAATAATTCCTTTGCTTCTATCTCTTTCTCGGAACGACGAATTTCGTCCACCCGCTCCTGAGCCAGTTTCTCCACCCGTTCCGCCTTTTCCAAGGTTTCAATAATACAAGGCATAATCTGCCTCACATCCGAAATGCGCTTGCCTCCCACTTCCACATAACTACCTTCGTAGCACGACCATTCACCACTTCCGCCTGCTTGGTTTTCCGAATAGAAAATCAAGCCTAACCCCAACGCAATGACCATCATTGCCGCTATACCAGCACTCCAGACAGCTATCGGAATATGCTGATAAAAGCCTTTTTTTCCAACCGGCGACACCTTTTCCGATTTCTTTCCTCCGGCAATATCCTCCTGTCCGTCTGTCTGCAATAGACCCGCTTCTCCCTGCATACCACCCTCATACCAGGCAAACATCGGAGCATATTCCATCAGATGAAAAGGTACGTCCCCTGTATGGAAGAAACGATAAATAGCCTGCTCCTCGGCATTCGTAGTCTCCCCTTCCAAGAAACGGTTAATGTATTCTTCTATATTCCTCTTATCTAATTCCATACCTTACTGTGTATCATAAATTGTTCTTTTACTCTTTTTCTAGCTCTCGATAAATTAGTCCGTACCGCCACCGGCGTACTTCCTGTGAGACGGGCTATCTCCTCTACTTCGAAACCTTCCAAATGCTTCATGCAGAGAATAGACTGTTGCAAATCGGGCAAGGTATTTATGGCTTCCAGTATCTCCTGCATATTCTCTTCCTCTACCAGTTTCATTTCAGGGTTTTCGCCTCCACCAATGCTGATGCCTTGCTCCAAACCGACCTTTTCTATCCGGGTACCCCGCAGACGATTGATGCACAAATGCTTGGTTATAACAATGGCCAATGCATCCACGCTGCGGTATTGATCCAGACGATCACGAAGGAACCAGAGTTTCAGCAGTGCATCCTGCACCACATCTTCTGCCTCGTCGGAGTCTTCCAGATAACGGATGGCCATTCTTAACAAAGCCGGCCGCATTCGTTTTGCCTCTATTTCAAATTTATGTTGTTCCATGTTCACTAGTATGACACATAGAGATAGGAAAACGTTACATCAAAATAAAAAATAAAATATAAATTCTCCGATGAAAAATAAGAAAAGTCGACCTTCCCTTTTTCAAGGAATGACCAACTTTCCAACTATTTCAACCAATTTTTACCCGATTACTTCTTCTCTTTCAGCAATAAGGTAGTATGATGACCATCCTCCCATTCGGACATCAGCCGATGAAAATCCGCATAATCGGCAGGAGTTATCAATTGTTTGTCCAGTTTCAACGAACGGGTCACTTCCGTCTTATCCCCTGTAGTCTGTACGGTTATTTTCAATTTCCCTACCGCATTGGCTATTTCTTTTGCCTTTTGCGGAATACATACCTGCATATCCGACGGAACATTTACTACGCAAATATAGGTCTCATCCGTCATACCAGGGAGCAACAGATTCATAGTACGTTCTGCATTTCCAAAGCCATAACCATTCATGGCTATTCCGGTTTTAACATGAGGCAGTGTTATCAGACGATAGCCCCCTGCCAACGTTTTCCCTGTTTCAGAAGTGACCGTTACCGTATCCGTTTCATGAACCGATTTATTTTTCACCTCCAAAACCGCCTTTTCACCATCCAACGTGTGAACAGGTTGATATTCCTGTCTGCCCGCTATGACAGAAGATTCCAAAAACAACTGACTGATAGCACTTAAGCCCAAGCAATTACCCGGTGCTTTCACACTATATGCAACTTTCACTTCACTTTGTAATCCTGCCGCCTTCAACAATCCTGCAAGCAGATTTATCTTTTCCGCTTCCGTACCATACGCAGTACGGATTACTTCAGTCGCCGGACGAATCCGGTACCCCGTTTCAGACAAAGATAACCGGGACGTGCCCAATCCATGTACATAGTTCATCAGGACAGCTTCCCGTTCATCCGCATTTTTCCCTTGCAATAATTTTTGTGCCAAAGTAATGACCTCTTTTTCATGAGCTGCCGTAAATTGAGACTTCAGCACTTTCAAAGCATCGGCCATCGACGGATACGTATTTGCCAAAATAACCGGTATATTTCCTGATAAAGCTGAAGTACTTTCCACAGGATAACAAGCAGGAATATTCTTCAGTGTCCAAGTGACGACTTTATTTCCATTCTCATTTTTTACTACCGGCGCAACTTTTCCATTTACCAATGCATAATTCAAAGGCTTATCCTCCGGAACCGACACACTACAGATATATTCTTTGATGGGAGACAACTCCTCTACCGGCACATATACATCCAGCCCAGACAAATAACCGGGACGTGTAACAACCGAGTAATCCAAACAAATAGTCGCTCCCAACTCTAGTCCCGTATGTACCACCACCATCTCTTTCAGTCCGTTATAGGCAGGGGCACCAGCCGCAGCAGCAGGCAAGACCTCTACAAATGCATTTCTGGGAGTCTTTACTATAGTCCCATCTTTCTGACGAGTATAAGACTCATGTATCTTCAATTCCTGATAGGTCGGATTATAAACAATGAAACTTTCACCATACAAGCCATTCATCGCTGTATGTGTAAACAAAGTTAACTCTTTATATATCCGCATTTCCTGACTACCGTCCTTATGCAATGTGTAAGTTTTAGCTAACTTTCCGAACTCCGCTTCAGAAGCCGCTTTTGCCGGAAGGGCTGTCAGTAACAACACTCCCAAGCATACATATATATAATAAATCTTTTTCATATTACTTTACTTTTTAATCACCAAATAATCACCGTATGCCTTATGAGCTTCCACTGCTTTACGAAAGCTATCCCAATCCGACGCTTCGTACACACGTTTTTTCAGAACCAGACGGTTATGCAGAACCACCCGGTTTCCTTTTTGCAGAAGTGAGCCCGTAAAATCGGCTCCCGTCCCCTGCATGGCATCCTCCTTTGACTCATTGATCAGCGTATAGCCCGATGGCAATTGAATGGTTTCATCCAATTCCACCAAACGGGAGCAGGCATCTTTAAAACCATACTTCCGTTCCTTCACCTCTGTATTAATCCGTAGATAAGAACGCACCTGGCTATAAAGATTATTCATAACCAAAGGTTTGAACAACATTTCCTTCTCCCCTTTCATAGCATAATCCGGAATCTCATAGCGGAAAGTGATTTGGATAGGAGCAGCTTGATAATTTTTAGGATTCTTGCCATAATCCACACTCAGCAATCTGGCTTTAGGAGAAACAGCCAGCAATTGTCGTTCCATAGTCGCACGCCATTGGCTCTGAAAGCCCCTTGTGAAAATGCTGCGTATATTGCTGTCACTCTGCCCCTCGGCTTGAATGGTAAATGTACCACGCAAAGTACCATTAGCATCCAAACGGTTGTCCGCCTTAATGCGTACATAGTGATTTTCCGGAGCAGAAACAGGAGTCAGGCAGAGGTCAGAACCTTCGGGAACACCGGGCAGATAATTCTGCTGTTGTTCGGCACTACTCCATAATTCACGGCAGAAAGGAACCCACGTAGGGTCTAGCGGCATGTAAGTTCCATCAGCAAGTTTCACCACAGCCACACAATGATTGAAATGATCGGCAGGAATACTTTCGACACGACTGCCCGCCATTGTCATGGCCGGATAGGCCTCAAAACCCGCCATACGCAGAAAAGAAACTAAAGTTCCTGCTATATCTTTACACACGCCGCAGCGATCCGTATAATTCATTTTAGTATTATGTAATGTATAGCCCTCGCCTTTTCCCATAGAGATACCTGCATAACGTATATTATCCGCCACCCAATGGGTCAGTACAGCTATTTTCTCCATTTCGGTTTTCTTTCCTTTTATCAGTTCATCCACCTTCTTCTGCGCTTCGGGCAGTGGAGCAAAGCTTCCATAGTCTTCATTTACCTTATTGAACCACAAAGACTTCTCTTTCCAATGAGGAGTAGAAGACATCATCAGTTTAGGAGCTGCATCAAACAAGTCCACCATATTCGGCTCCCGCCGGAAAGGCATCATGTCCTCCATAGCGAAAGTATAAGCTTTCCGTCCGTCTTCATAACGCATGGATGATGTACATTCTCCTTGATAGAATTGAAATTGCATCTCTTTTTCCATAGGAATACTGACTTTGTACACTTTACGAACGGTAGGCTCACTGCTCCAAAATGGAACAATATCATAGAACTGACCACGCATAGGAGGTATAAATCGGGAATCATCCTCAGGAACAGCCCCCAGCAAAGCATATGTAAAGCCCTTTTTCGCTATTTCATAATCTATGACATCACCGGGATTCAAAGCCCCCACTTCTATCATAATCTGTCGTGCTCCCCAATAAATAGCACGGGCCGGAGCCGCATAGTCACAGGTCTTCTTTACATCCACCTCTTCAATTTGCCCGCCAGCATGATATATCGTAACACGTTTGAACTCGGCATGGGCCGTCAACGGGTCATAATCATATTTAATCACCCGGTTGGCTACAGCTCCTTTAGGAGTCTGCACCTTGATAACTTTACATACGGCAAATGATCCCTGTCCTGTCGGTTGCACCGACACCGACGTACTGTCCAGCAACGCCACACAGTCAAACTTGGCATACGATTCTCCTTTCGCAGCTTCCTCATAATGTTTCCAGCCCTGCCCGTAAGCTGTAGCGGAAGTTAAAAGAAAGCAAGCCAATGTTGCATAAAGTTGTTTTCTCATGTTTCTCATCTATTTTGTTTTAACCTAACAAATGTAGACAATTATCTTCTATTTCACATTTATTTCTTGAAAAAACTCCTATTCTTATGCAATCTTTTATGTTCTCTTATATCTTTATACAATGGATAACAAAACGAAAATAAATAGTGCTGAACTAATAGAAAAGATATGGAAAAAGAGAAGTATGATATAAAAAAGAAGGGTATCTATCCCAGACACCCAATCTTCATTAACCTTAAATCTAATACCATGAAAAACACAGTGCAAAGATAAAGGTTTTATGTTATCAAACATGATATTATTATAATTATCCGCTTTTAATTAACACTATTTAAATTTCAATTTCTTATATGAATATGAAATCAATCATATACCGACTAGCCTATTGCCCTATCAATATATCCGGAAAAATCATATTCATGCTACTCCTGCCCAAAGAATAAGTTACAGAATCCCTGCTTATTGAATTGATAATACATCTCAATACGTTCGGGCGTGTCGTTTTCAAGCAACAAGAGCAGTTCTTTGGCAAATTCGAGCGTCGCGGAACCGTTTGCCGTCACAATCTTGTTGTCGCAGACTGCCTGGACATGGATATATCCGGTTGAATTAGTATAGTTTTCACCTCCCCAAAGTTTCAGTTGCTCCAAGCCGTTGCCGGTATGCCGGACAGTATTGAGGAATCCGTGCTTTGCCATAAACGAAGCCCCGTTGCAGATTGCCCCGACAATCCTGCCTTTCTCAATGGCTTGACGCACTATCGGCACGACTTGTTCGGCCACAGGTGTGCTCCATCCGAAGCCGCCTATCAATACCAGCGCAGTATAATCATCGGGAAGCGTGTCGAACGAATAATCAGGCAATGTAAAAAATCCACCAATCGACCGGACAGGTTCCAACGTGGGAGCCACCACCTTATTTCTGTATTTCGGGTTTTCTTTCAGTGCACATTCATCGGAGACAATGGCTTCCGAAAGATATACAATTTCATGTGCGGCATAGTCCGGCAAAAGAAGATATAAAATTTCGTTGTTCATGATTTGTTTTCTTTATTTGTTTTCACGTTTATATATTAATCATCTATTTTTCTCTTCTTCCCTTGTTGCTCCAAGTATTGCAGATTCTCTTTCGCTGTTTCCGAACCCAATTTGGCGGCGGCTTCCAAATTCTCCCGTCCCAGTTCGATATCCTGCTCTGTTCCCAGTCCGTAGGCGTAGGCGACTCCCAGGGCGTTGAGTACCATTGCATTGATAGGATCCCACAATTCGTCTGTTTGGTCTTCTACCACTTCAAGATAGGAAAACGCTATATCATAGTCTTGCACAACCCCCAGTCCGTCCTGATAACAAATGGCGAGATAGGCTGCCGACCTGAGTTCACAATTGCCATTGGGATTTTCGTAAGCCTGTTGAAACCAGTAAGCCGCTTTGGCATAATCCTGCTCCACACTGCCCCAGCCGTCGAAATAATAGTAGCCTACCTGCCATTGGGCGCCTGCTTCTCCTCCGATGGCAGCTATTTCATAGAAACGGAAAGCCATATCGATGTCTTGTTCCACGCCAGAACCCTGGTCGTAGCAACATCCGGCATTGAAGGTGGCCTGTATGTCTCCTCTGTGAGCCGCGCGGATGTAATAACTCAAGGCTCCTTGTTTATCGTTCTTCTCGGTATCGAGATAGATTCCGTAGGAACAACATACGACCGGCGAGATTTCGGCAAGTTGGATGAAATAGGATTCGTAAAGCTCCGGATTTTCCGGAGATAAGCCCGATTTCCAGATGTTGCGGTAGTTTCCCCAGCCGGCAGTGATGCGTCCTCTGAAACTCCGTTCGTAGTATTTTCTTGCGATGGGGTAGGCAAACTCGTTGTATGCTTCCACATTTTTGAATTGGTGGGCAAGTTCGGGTTCTACCATCAGGTAGTCGCCCCAATAGTAGACGTTGCCTATCAGGTATTGGCAGAAAGCATTGCCGCGTTCGGCCTGTGCCAATACCTCTTCATACGCTTCCTTGAACGAGGCGAAAGGCATTCCGCGTTCCACCGAAGGGGTGAAATTGCCGCTACGCACGGCACACAACACTCCCGTGGCACTACCCATAAGTGCACTTCTTTGCATCAGCAGCGAAGCATTGTCGTCGTCAGTAGCGAAGCCGCCTCCGCTCCACACATATTCTTCGCCCATATGGCAACGGGCAATGAAACAGAGGGCGTCGGCATCGCCTTTCTGTCCGGCTTGAAGCAGCATCTCATACCCTCGGCGCATCTCTTCCTTATCGAAACTTGTCCAAATTAAATCGACGGCCTTAACGACCGGCAGACTGTATTTACCTTTCATGATTATCGAGAAATCTAAAAACTAATTTTTGAAAATAATCGTTTACGTCAAATTGTGTCCATATGGACGAAAGTTCGGGATATTTCCGGTTGAGGGCAATATCCCAAAGCCAGTTATACAAGGATTTGAAATCGGTGACAACGGCGCGGCATCCTGTTGCTACAGGCTCTTCAGCCCACTTAACCCATTCCACCTTGTAGGCAAGCGACTCGCTGTCGTCGCAACGGCGGATTTCCATATATCCGCCATTCTCTCCCGTATGGTTGAGATACAGCCATTTCGATTTGCCGTCCCTGATGTTTTCGAGTGCTGCCATGACATCTGTAAAATCGAAGAACCGGAAATCTTCTCCGTCAACGGTCAGATGGGTTTCGGGCTTTTTCGGAACAGTTGTCAGTTCTTCGCATTCCCAGTTCTGTATGTCGGGCACTTGGGATGAATGGAAGAAGTCGCACAGCCGGTCGACCGCCGTTTCGGGGCTGCACTCCGGATGCAACACACGCAAGATGCTCCCCTTGATGTCGATATGGACAGCAAACAGGGAATCGTCGTTGTAGGACATGGCAAACACATAGGTGGAAGGCCCTATCGCCACCGGCACGCATTTCTCCAGTCCGACTAAGGAATGGGAGTCTACTTCATAGACAGCTTGGAATATCCGTTCGTCAGTGACGTTGGAAGTCCGCTCTTTTCCGTTCTCCGTGATGAGTACGAATTGTTCCTTTCGGGAAGCTCTGTACGGATGAATCCCTCCGGAATGCTTGTCATTGTTCATTGACCTATTCTGAAGTTCTATAATCGCCTATTGTTTTTTTAAGCATCATAACCCCTGAATATTACTCTACATACAGCACCAGCCCTTTCAAATACTCTCCTTCAGGATGATAAATATTTACGGGATGATCTCCCGGCTGGGTCAATTGATGCAGAATACGCACACTACGTCCGCTTTGTGCGGCAGCTGTAAATACCGCATTACGGAAATTCATCTTATCCACCACCTGCGAACAAGAGAAAGTAAACAAAATGCCTCCCGGTTTGATTTTCTCAAATGCTTTAGCGTTTAGTTTCGTATAGCCACGCAATGCATTGCGGAGAGCATCCTTGTGTTTGGCAAATGCAGGAGGGTCAAGAATGATCAAATCATATTGATCTCCCATACAATCCAGGTATTTAAAAGCATCCTCAGCATACGCCTTATGACGGGTATCACCCGGAAAATTTAATTCCACGTTCATATTGGTAAGATCAATAGCTTTTGCCGAACTGTCTACCGAATGCACCAAATTCGCGCCTCCACGCATGGCATAGAAAGAAAACCCTCCTGTATAGCAAAACATGTTCAATACATTACGCCCCTTGGCATAACGCTCCAGCAAATGGCGGTTCTCACGCTGATCCACAAAGAAACCTGTTTTCTGGCCTTTCAGCCAATCCACATGGAATTTCAAGCCGTATTCCATCGCTATGTTTTCGGGACTCCCCCCTTTGATGAAACCGTTCTCCGGTCCCAAGTCTGCCTTGAAAGGCAATGTGGTTTCCGATTTATAATAAATGTTCCGGACTACATCCCCCATCACCTCGGACAATGCATCGGCTATCTCCATACGGTAAACGTGCATTCCTGCCGAGTGTGCCTGCATCACGGCTGTATGATCATATACATCAATAATCAAACCCGGCAAGTTATCCCCTTCGCCATGAACCAAACGGTAAGTATTGTTTGCAGGATTACCGGCCAACCCCAAACTGCGGCGCAAATCGTATGCCACTTCCAGTTTATGCTTCCAAAATTCATGATCAATCTCACCTTCCTTGAAAGAGAGTACGCGCACGGCGATACTTCCTATCTGGAAATGCCCGCAAGCTATAAACTCTTTCTTCGAAGTGTACACATCCACTATCTCGCCTTCTTCGGGTTCTCCCTCAATACGCTGGATAGCTCCGGAGAATACCCACGGATGAAAACGCTTTAACGACTCTTCCTTACCCGGTTTCAAGTATACTTTCTTATAAGCCATTTGTATTTACTGTTGTTTCTATAGTTTCTTCCTCTGTTATCTCATAACCGCCCGTACGTTCCAATTCCGTCAGGCAATTGTAAATTTCCACACAAGCCCACGCATCCGTGGCTGCATATAGTTTCTGTCCCTCGCTGAGCACCTCTGCCTCCCAATTGGAAAGGCGCTGGCTTTTTGATATCTTCTGACCAAACAAATTGGCGAAGATTTTTTGCAGACTCCGGTCAGCTATGCCGAATCGTCCTACATAGTCCTGTAACTCTATCCAGTTTCCCCGGTCGGGATGCACATCCTCACGCTTCCGCAACGAGTTAAAATCGTCTTTCAGAGACAAACCTATCTTCAACGTATCGCTCATCAAAAACTCTTGCAGAGAATCGGGCATACCTATCCGGTTCAGGCGAAACAAGAAACAGGTATCTTGCGTAGATATTTGCAACAAAGCTACCTTATGGGTAGTACCCCGTTTAAAAGAAGGGCGTGTTTCCGTATCCACTCCCACTATGCGTTGATCTTTCAAGTAGGCTACCGCTTTTTCGGCCTCACTCTCGGTATAAATCACGAAGATGCGTCCCGGGAAAAGCACCTTGGGCATTGCTGCTATCTCGGCTTTAGTAATCGTTTTTTTTATTTGTTTCATAATAATGAATTCTCATCTTCCATTTCTTCCTCCTCGTCATCATCAGCAGGGCTATACTTCACATCATGCAAAGCACGCATGGTATTTACCAGCCGCTGTCCCCAAAATTCCCTGAAATGCTCCCTGCAGACCACTAACGAATCGTTCATCGTTTCGTTCTGTCCCAATTGGAACACGCAGATAAAGTCCTTCAAATCCTGATAGATATCAGCCAAATCCTCTGAAATACATTTTTTGATGGGTGTGTCACTGTACACCATATCCGGCAAGAACACTTCCAAATAATCGTCCTTAGCTCCTAACACACCAGCCACCGTCCTACGTATCAGTTCATAATCTTCTTCAGTAACGAAGGTTTCGGGTTCATCCTCTCCTATCGGCTCACATGGAGGCAACAAAGTCGCTTTCAAATAAAGCAACGGAAGTATTTTTAAGGCGGTATCTACAAAATCATAGCGTTTCATATCATGGGCACGTTCCAGAAAACCACAATATTCGGCAGCCACCGTCACAAACTCTACTGCATTTTTGTCAAATATCACCTGACTGTACTTTTCCATAAACATTAAATTTGAATCGCAAAGTTAAGAAAAAAGAGATTAAATAAGGCAATAATTAATGTTTTTCATGTACATTTGCGAAATAATAAATAGAATGAAAACGTATGGCAAAGAAAAAATCAGATAAGGAGACAGAGCCTAAAAAGGTATCTACCAAACGATTCTCCGCTTTTTTAAAGAACGAGACTACACATTTTGTAATCGGATTGATCAGTGTTATTTTTGCAGTTTATCTGTTACTGGCATTTACCTCTTTCTTCTTCACCGGAGCTGCAGACCAAAGTATTTTGGACAACCAGCAGCCGGGCGAACTGATGCAGACCACCAATCATGTAAAGAACTATGCCGGAGCTCGCGGTGCACAACTTGCCGAATTCCTGATAAACGAATGTTTCGGGCTGGCAGCTTATTTTATTATTTTGTTTCTGGCAGTAGTGGGCATGAAATTAATGAAAGCTTACCAGTTCCATATCCGGAAGTGGTTCATGTCCTGTTCCATCCTGCTCATCTGGTTTTCTATCACTTTGGGATTTATTTTCAACGGCACCTTTGGTGATAGTTTTATTTATCCCGGCGGATTACATGGACACAATGTGAGCAATTGGCTAATTTCACAAATAGGTATACCGGGCTTGAGTTTACTACTGTTCATTGCGGCTCTATTATTCGCTATATATTTAAGGAACGAGACTATATTGGTTATCCGCAGAGTCTTACATCCCAATTTCAAACGGAAGAAAAAAGAGAAGGAAACGGTTGAGGCTACTGAAGAGACTCCGATTAATAAAGAAAGCCCCCAAAAGGATGAGGTGCAAAAATCATTTTCCAGTTCCAAACCAGCTATTGTGGATTTTGAATTAGAGCAATGGGAACAGAAAGAAGAAGAAGAAATAGAAGATCAGTCCCCCTTATCTTTTGAGAACAATCAAATAACCGAACCAGAAGTAATACAACAGGAACCTGCCTATACAAACGAAGAAGAGGAAGAAGAGGAAATAGACGATACAGACGAGCCTGTTTTTTCAATCAGTGAAGAAACGCATGAGGAAGATGAGGCGTACGAAGGCCCCGTACTTCCACCGTATAATCCACGCCTGGATCTGGAAAACTACAAATTCCCAGATTTAGATTTATTGAACGAATATGAAGACAACGGCCCCAATATTGACATGGAAGAACAAAACGCAAACAAAGACCGCATTATCAAGGTTTTACGTAGTTTTGGGATCGAAATCAGTTCCATCAAGGCAAGTGTAGGCCCTACCATCACATTATACGAAATAACTCCGGCAGAGGGGGTACGTATCTCGAAAATCAGGAATTTGGAGGATGATATCGCATTAAGTTTGTCTGCACTAGGCATTCGTATCATCGCCCCGATACCGGGCAAAGGTACGATTGGTATTGAGGTTCCGAATGCCAATCCGCGCATCGTACCGATGAAATCTATCCTGAATAGCAAAAAGTTCCAGGAAACCACATACGAATTGCCCGTAGCATTAGGTAAGACTATTACCAACGAAGTTTTTATGGTAGATTTGGCTAAAGCTCCTCACATGCTGGTGGCCGGTGCTACGGGACAAGGTAAATCTGTGGGACTGAATGCCATCGTGACATCCTTGTTATATAAGAAACATCCGGCAGAATTGAAATTTGTCATTGTGGACCCCAAGAAGGTGGAGTTCGCTATCTACGCTCCGATTGAGAAGCATTTCCTGGCCAAACTGCCTGATGGAGAAGATGCAATTATCACCGATGTGACCAAAGTAGTACAAACCCTGAACTCACTGTGCATAGAAATGGATACCCGCTATGATCTGCTGCGCAAAGCCGGTTGCCGCAATGTGAAAGAATACAATGCCAAATTCATCAACCGACAGTTGAATCCGGAAAAGGGCCATCGCTTCATGCCCTATATTGTTATCATTATTGACGAATTCGGTGATTTGATTATGACTGCGGGAAAAGAAGTGGAACTGCCGATCTGCCGTATCGCCCAGTTGGCACGTGCGGTAGGCATACATGCTATTATCGCAACCCAGCGTCCGACGACAAATATTATTACCGGTACCATCAAAGCCAACTTCCCGGCGCGTGTTGCCTTCCGTGTAGCTGCCATGATGGACTCACGTACTATTCTGGACCGTTCGGGAGCCCAACAACTGATTGGTAAGGGAGATATGCTTTACTTGCAAGGTAATGATCCGGTGCGTGTGCAATGTGCATTTGTGGATACTCCCGAAGTGGAGAAAATAGCCAATTACATCAGTAAACAACAAGGATACACCACCGCATTCATGTTGCCCGAATATGTAGGTGAAGAGAGTGAAAGCAGCATAGGAGAAGTGGACATGAACCGGTTAGACCCTATGTTTGAAGACGCAGCCAGACTGGTAGTGATTCACCAGCAAGGCTCTACCTCGTTAATCCAACGCAAGTTCTCTATCGGTTACAACCGTGCGGGGCGTATCATGGATCAACTGGAAAAAGCGGGAATTGTGGGTCCCACCCAAGGAAGCAAGGCGCGTGACGTACTTTGCATGGATGAAACAGACTTGGAAATGAAATTGAACAATCTGCAACAATAAGTTGTTTAATAATGTTATGATAAAAATGAAAAGAACATATCTGCTGGCATTGATCCTTTTTCTTT
Source organism: Bacteroidaceae bacterium (assembly GCA_011959205.1). Lineage (GTDB taxonomy): Bacteria > Bacteroidota > Bacteroidia > Bacteroidales > Bacteroidaceae > Phocaeicola. The sequence continues at coordinate 8,092 of BLLV01000185.1, read as the reverse complement.
CAGCTAGCCTGTTCGCACAAGAGGACAAGCAGGCACGGGAGATATTGGATAAAACTGCCAATGCCCTGCAACAGGCCGGAGGCATTCGCGTCACCTTTGAGGGTACAAGCCATGGAACCTTATTGTTAAAAGGCAACCGATTCTATCTGAACAGTGGCGGCATACAAAGCTGGTTTGACGGAAAAACACAATGGAGCTATCTGGAAAGCAGCGAAGAAGTGAATGTGAGCAACCCTACTCCGGAAGAGTTGCAGACCCTTAATCCATACGCACTGTTATCCATTTACAAAAACGAATATAATTACAAGTATACGGGAACCAAAAGCCGTAACGGCAAACAGGGGTTCGAAGTGATACTGACACCGGAGAACAAACAAGATATCACATCCATCACCTTGTTCGTTTCCCAAAGATATCAGCCTTTATACATCAAGGTAGAACAAAGCAATAAATCGGCAAACGAGATTATCGTCACTTCTTACCAAACCAACCAGCCGCTGGACAACACAGCTTTCGAGTTTGATAAAAAGAAATTCCCAAACGCTGAAGTGATAGACTTACGATAGGAAGTGGCATCCCAAAATTGAGAGATAAATAATATTCATCAAATTAAACATAGTAAAGAAATAAGTATTATGAGTACAGAAAAAGTTAAATGCCTTATCATCGGCTCAGGTCCTGCTGGCTATACCGCCGCCATTTATACAGGACGTGCTAACATTGCCCCGGTCTTATATGAAGGTTTACAGCCCGGAGGCCAGTTAACCATCACTACCGAGGTGGAGAACTTCCCTGGGTATCCCGAAGGTATCAGCGGCACCCAGTTGATGGAGGATTTGCGTAAACAAGCAGAACGTTTCGGCGCAGATATCCGCAACGGCATTGCAACTTCTGCCGACCTGAGCAAACGCCCTTACCGCATCACTATTGATGACGAAAAAGTGATTGAGGCAGAAACTGTAATTATATCCACAGGTGCCACCGCCAAATATCTAGGTCTGGAGGACGAACAGAAATATGCCGGAATGGGTGTAAGTGCCTGCGCCACCTGCGACGGTTTCTTCTATCGCAAGAAAACCGTAGCTGTAGTAGGCGGCGGAGACACAGCTTGCGAAGAGGCTGTCTACTTGGCAGGACTGGCCAAGCAGGTTTACCTGATTGTACGTAAACCGTTCTTACGCGCATCCAAAATTATGCAAGCACGCGTTATGAACCATCCTAACATCAAGGTACTGTTCGAACATAACGCTGTCGGCTTATACGGAGAGAATGGCGTAGAAGGCGTTCATTTAGTAAAGCGCCAGGGCGAATCCGACGAAGAACGCTACGACTTGCCCATCGACGGATTCTTCCTAGCTATCGGCCATAAGCCCAATTCGGACATCTTCAAGAATTATCTGGATACCGACGAAGTAGGCTACATTCTTACAGAAGCGGGTACTCCACGTACAAAAGTTCCCGGTGTGTTCGCTGCCGGCGATGTGGCCGACCCACATTATCGTCAAGCCATCACTGCTGCCGGAAGCGGCTGTAAAGCTGCCATAGAAGCAGAAAGATACCTATCTGTGAACAACTTGCTATAATAAAATAAATAAACTAACCCCACAACAAACACTATGACACATTTCTTGAAAAAGATGGTAGCTTCCTGGGTCATTCTAGGCAGCGTGTCGGTAGGCTTTGCACAACAGCAAATGCCTCCCATCCCTACGGACCCTAATGTCCGCATCGGTAAATTGGACAACGGATTAACTTATTACATCCGTCACAACGAACTCCCCGAAAAAAGAGCTGATTTCTACATTGCTCAGAAAGTGGGGTCCATTTTGGAAGAAGACAACCAACGGGAATTGGCCCACTTTTTGGAGCACATGTGCTTCAACGGGACAAAAAACTTTCCTGACAAGACATTGATCAAATACTTGGAAAGCATTGGGGTAAAATTTGGTGAAAATTTAAATGCTTATACCAGCATAGACGAAACAGTTTACAACATCTCCAATGTTCCTGTGATACGTGACGGCATTGTAGATTCTTGCCTATTGATTCTGCATGACTGGGCCGACGACCTGATTTTAGCCCCACAAGAAATAGACAACGAACGGGGAGTCATCCATGAAGAATGGCGCACCCGTACCGGAGCCATGATGCGTATGATGGAAAGAATGATGCCCACCATGTATCCAGACAGCAAATATGCTTACCGTCTGCCTATCGGTACCATGGAAGTAGTAGATAACTTCCCCCATCAGGCACTGCGCGACTATTATGAAAAATGGTATCGCCCCGACCAACAAGGCGTCATTGTAGTAGGCGATGTGGATGTTAACAAAGTGGAGGCTCAAATAAAGTCCCTATTTTCTCCTATCAAGATGCCTGAGAATGCAGCAAAACGCGAATATTTTCCTGTTCCTGACAATAAAGAACCACTTATTGCCATTGACAAAGATAAAGAACAGACTGTACCGGTCATCTATTTGTTCTTCAAGCATGAAGCAGTGGCTGCCGAACAAAAAAAGAATATGGATTACTTAGTATTGAACTATATGAAATCCATGATTGAAAATATGTTGAACGCACGTCTCAATGAATTGGTACAATCGCCTAATCCTCCATTTATCCAAGCACAAACTTCCGATGGAGAATTCTTCCTTGCCAAAACCAAAGATGCTTTCAGCGGCATTGCCGTAAGCAAAGAAGATGGCATAGAACATGCCTTGGCCTCTTTATTGCGCGAAATAGAACGTATGCATAGACATGGATTCACCGCATCCGAATATGCCCGTGCCAAAGCTGATTATCTGCGCATGCTGGAGTCTGCTTACAATGAACGTAACAAGACAAAAAACGATTCTTATGTAGACGAATATATACGGCATTTTATTGACAATGAGCCCATTCCCGGCATTGACACTGAGTATGCCATCATGAACCAGATTGTCCCCAATATCCCGGTAGAAGCGATAAACAGCCTGATTCCCGGACTGGTGACCGACAGCAACATGGTGACAGGTATTTTCTGCCCTGAAAAAGAAGGAATGAAATACCCCACAAAAGAAAACATATTGTCAGTTATCAATAAAGTTAAAGCCGAAGAAATCACTGCTTATGAAGACAAAGTATCCGATGAGCCGTTAATATCAGAAAAACCTCAGGGAGGAAAAATCCGGAAAAGTGAAAAGGGTCCGTTCGACTCCACCATTCTGACATTGTCTAACGGTGTGCGTGTCATTCTGAAGTCCACAGACTTCAAAACAGACGAAATCCGGATGAAAGCATTCAGCCCCGGCGGAAGTTCTTTGTTTCCCAATGAAGAAATCATCAACATCAATGTTTTAAACTCAGTAGCCAATATCGGCGGATTAGGCAACTTCAGCAATGTAGACCTGGAAAAAGTATTGGCAGGCAAAAAAGCTAAAGTCAGCACGTCGGTAGATGGAAACACAGAAGGATTAAACGGAAACTGCTCTCCGAAAGACTTTGAAACCCTGATGCAACTGATATATCTGTCATTCACCGCCCCACGTGTAGATAATGATGCATTTGTTTCTTTCAAAAACCGTATGGAAGCATCTCTGGCAAACCAGGAAGCCAACCCGATGACCGCTTTGCAAGATACTTTGCAAAAAGCACTTTATATGGGACACCCACGTACTCTCCGCATGAAAGCCGACATGGTGGATAAAATAGACTATGCCAAGATCATGGAAATGTACAAAGACCGTTTCAAGGATGCCAGTGATTTTACATTTATCTTTGTAGGAAATATTAACACGGAAGAAGCAACTCCATTGATCGAAACCTATCTGGGCAGTCTGCCATCCATCAACAGGAAGGAAAATTTCCGTGACAACAAAATAGACCTTCGTCAGGGTGACTATAAAAATGTATTCAGCAAACAACTGGAAACTCCGAAAGCCACCGTATTGGTAATCAATAACGGTAAGTGTGCCTACACACTGAAAAATCAGATCATGATGAGTATGGTTTCACAAATTCTGGATATCATGTATACTGAAAGCATACGTGAAAAAGAAGGCGGTACATACGGCGTAAGCGCATACGGCAGCCTGAGCAAATATCCGAAAGAAAAAGCAGTTCTGCAAATCTATTTTGACACAGATCCTGCCAAACGTGCAAAAATGACGAGCATCATCCTGAATGAGCTGAATCAGTTCGCCAATGAAGGTCCGTCTGCCGAAAACCTGAACAAAGTGAAAGAATTCAAGTTGAAGAAGCATAAGGAAGACATTAAAGAAAATGGTTATTGGTTAAGTGTTCTGGATGAATATTTCTGGGAAAATACAGATATGAATACCGGTTATGAAGATCTAGTAAACAGCATTACCGCCAAAGATTTGCAAAAATTCACCAAAGCCTTGCTGGATCAGAACAACCGTGTAGAAGTAAGCATGACTTCGGAAGAAGCTAAATAATCTCATTCAAGCCTATGCTTCTATCTATTATAAGACAGAATCAAAAACTTGCAGCCAAGCGGAATCCTGCATTCGACAGGAACCGCTTTGCCAAGTTTTTAATTTACTTTATGGTCGCATTTTGGGCAGCATACCTCATCGTTATCGGAGTCATGCTGTCCTTTGCTTTTGAAGGTATCTTCCCCAGTATGGAACCTTACCACATCATGAACCAGGGATTGGCCTATCTTCTGCTACTTGATTTTTTGTTACGCTTCATGCTGCAACCGGCCATGTCGCAAGAAATCAAACCCTATCTGCTTATGCCAATAAAGAAGAACAAGCTGGTGGATACCCTGTTACTACAATCCGGCATCAGCTGTTACAACCTCTTCTGGTTTTTCCTAATCGTACCCTTTGCCTTGCTTACGATCACCCGTTTCTATGGCTTCACGGGCATCTTATGCTATCTAGGCGGCATCTGGCTTCTGATGGTGATAAACAATTATTGGTATCTGATATGCAAAACATTACTGAACGAGAAATTGCTTTATATGCTTCTCCCCATCGGAGTATACGGATTACTGGGTGCGGCTGAATTTATTCCCGAAGGAAATCCGGTTTCCACGTTCATGATGAATCTGGGGGAAGGATTTATAGAAGGAAATATATTCGCCTTTCTAGGTGCTATAGCAACCATCTTGTTGCTCCTGCTGGTAAATCGCAAACTACAGCTACACTTCATCTATAATGAAATAGCTAAAGTGGAAGACACCAAGATGAAACACGTGTCCGAATATAAATTCCTGGATCGTTATGGGGATGTAGGCGAATATCTGCGCCTGGAACTGAAACTGTGTTTCCGTAACAAAACCGTAAAAACACAATTCCGCATGGGATTTATCATCATGCTCGCCTTTTCGGCACTGATTGCTTTCACAGATGTGTATGACGGAACAGGAATGATAAATTTTATCTGCATATACAATTTTGCCATTTTAAGTATCATGACCTTGGGACAAGTGATGTCTTTTGAGGGCAACTACCTGGATGGCCTTATGAGCCGTAAGGAATCTATCTATAACTTGCTCCGTGCCAAGTATTACCTGAACTGCATCATCGTATTCATCCCCTTTCTGATTATGATGATCCCTGTAGCTAAAGGCAAGATCCCCTTCCTCATGGCTTTATCCTATATGCTGTTTACGGCAGGATTCGTATTCGCCATGATGCTGCAACTGGCTGTGTACAACAAAAAGACACTCCCGCTGAATGCCAATATCATGCGGAGCAACCGGGGCAGCTCCCTATTCCAAAGCATTATCATCTCATGTGCCTTTTTCCTGCCCCTGATTATAAATAAAGCTTTGACGGCTTTCTTTGAACGGGATACGGCCTGCATTGTCATGATGATTATAGGGATATTACTGATTGCGACCCACAACCTTTGGATAAAGAATATCTATAACCGTTTCATGAAGCGCCGTTATGAGAATATGGAAGGCTTCCGTGACTCACGTTAAAACGAATTGCGTATGAATATCATAATAAATCAATTACAAAAGAACTTCGGCCCGAAAGTAGCCGTAGACATAGAAAGTTACACCATCCAAAGCGGCGACATGTTGGGGCTGGTGGGTAATAACGGAGCAGGAAAAACAACCCTGTTCCGCCTGATGCTGGACTTGCTGAAAGCCGACAAAGGCAGTGTGCATATCGGAAACATTCATGTGAGCCGGAGCGAAGAATGGAAGAATGTGACAGGTGCTTTCATTGACGAAGGTTTCCTGATAGATTATCTCACCCCCGAAGAATATTTCTACTTTGTAGGAAAAATGTACGGCCTGAAAAAGGGAGAAGTGGATGAACGTATCAGCAAATTTGAACGTTTTATGAACGGCGAAGTTATCGGCCAAAAGAAACTGATTCGTAACTATTCGGCAGGCAACAAACAGAAAATAGGCATCATTTCGGCCATGCTGCACCAACCGCAGGTACTGATTTTAGATGAGCCGTTTAATTTTCTGGATCCCAGTTCACAATCCATTATCAAGCATATAATGAAGGTTTACAATGAAGAAACCGGGGCCACCATATTGGTATCCAGTCATAATTTGAACCACACGGTAGATATATGCCCGCGAATCGTTTTACTGGAAAACGGAAAGATTATCCGCGATATCGACAATAAAGACAATTCCGCCGAAAAGGAATTGGAGGACTATTTTAATGTAACAGAATGAAAAGAATACTCTCCCACCTGCTGATACTAGGTGCGCTGGCCGTATTGTTGGCCTCATGCGGGACTTCTGCCCCACGTTATAACTACAAAGAGCTGGCACGTGCCTCCATCCGTTTGAAGATGGATATTGGCATGAAAGACAATCACCAACTGTACGTAGAATCAGCAGCATGGTTGGGAGTCCCCTACCGTGGCGGTGGTAACAGCAAACGGGGAGTGGACTGCTCCGGACTGACTTCACATCTATATAAAAAAGTATACCACAAAAAACTGGAACGTAACTCGGACGACCAACGTACCAAAAATTGCCATAAAGTAAGTAAAAAGAACTTGCGCGAAGGAGATTTGGTATTCTTCCATAACGGTAGAAAGAAACGGACAGCCAGCCATGTGGGCATTTATTTGAAAGATAATAAATTCATCCATGCCAGCACCAGCCGGGGAGTCATCATCAGCAATCTGAACGAAAATTATTACCGCAAACACTGGCTAAGTGGGGGGCGCCCTTGACAGGCTCTTCCTGACAGGCTTTTCATTACATTAAAACGATTTCAATTTGAAAAAATGAAATACACAACATACCTTTTTGATTTTGATTACACACTGGCCGACTCCTCACGCGGCATTGTTATCTGCTTTCGAAACGTGCTGGAACGCCATGGGCATACGGGCATCAGTGATGAAGCTATAAAACGCACTATTGGTAAGACATTGGAAGATTCTTTCAGCATCCTAAGCGGCATTACTGCCCCTGAAACCCTAGCTGCATATAAGAAAGAATATATAAAGGAGGCAGATACTTATATGACCGCCAACACATTCCTTTTTCCCGAAACAGAATCTGTATTAAAAGCACTGAAAAGCCAAGGTGTCAAGATAGGTATTATCTCCACTAAATTCCGTTATCGTATCCGAGAAATGGTGGACCAGCATTTCCCGGAAGATTTCTTCGATATCATTATCGGCGGAGAAGATGTGAAAAAAGCAAAACCCAATCCTCAAGGAATAAAAAAAGCACTGCGCCAGATGCATCGCCAGAGAAATGAAACACTTTACATCGGCGACAGTACGGTAGACGCTGAAACCGCCCAATTGGCAAAAGTAGATTTTGCCGGTGTCCTAAATGGCATGACAACCCGTGATGAACTGGCTGCCTATCCGCACCGGCAAATATTAGACAACCTCTCCTTGCTTCCATTGGTACAGGGTTAAATAATGTTTTGCCCAAAAAACAAAAAGCCAGCAAAGAGGAATATATCAAAGCAGAAAGGATATTATTATAACTTAAAGACCGAATTACGCAGAGAAGAGGAAAAAACGAAACCGAAACTTGCAAAACTTGCATCCTTTCCACACGCACACACGTGCGCGCACCTTAATATAACGTCAGTTCGATATAAGTATTACAATTATTCATTTGAATATTAGGAACATA
>BLLV01000184.1 GCA_011959205.1 Bacteroidaceae bacterium | reverse complement strand
ATGTAACAATATTTATTGTTGAGAAGAGGGAGGTTTATAATGCGTTTTGTCTGAAACTTTCGGCATATACAGTTGCTTCACCCAGGTGAAATTGTCGCTTCACCTGTGTGACAATGGCTCTTCACTTGGGTGAAATCCCGTCTTCACCTAGGTGAAATACCAGATTTTTCCGCCCTCTTGCAAGGATTCTATGGGGAAACGGATAAACCGTTTTGAGGGGAAAGAGAACGCTTTACCACGGCATATAATTGATTTACAACTATATATGGTGACGAAATGATCTACAAATTACAAACGGGATTCAATGATTCCTCTATCACATAAATTCTCTCAACACCAATGTATTTGCCTTATCAATCACTGTAGTATCCAATGCCGCCAAATAAATCAGTGTGGTTTTTTCCGAATCATGTCCCATTCCCTCACTAATTACCGAAAGAGGAATATGCTTGCCCCGGGCGGCACTGGCCCACGAATGGCGGGCAACATACATGGTAAGCGGATAAGTAAGCCCCAGTTTCTTTCCTAGCTCTTTCAATCGCCTGTTTATCGCACAACTGGCCGTCCTATACTGTAATCTTTCATCCTTTCTGGTTACCTTAATGATAGGGAGAAGATAAGACGAGAACTTTCCGGGATATTTATCGACAATATCCTGCATACATTTCTCCCAACGGATGGTAAGCAACTGGCCGGTCTTCTTTCTTCTATAAGTGAGTACTCCATTATTTAAATCTGCCTTCTTAAGAAAAGCCATATCCACAAATGACATTCCCCGAGTATAGAAGCTGAACATGAACATATCGCGCGCCAACTCCATGGAGTAGGAATTACTCAGATCCATCTCTTTCAATTCTTTCACCACTTTAAAAGGAACAGCTCGCTTTACTGTTTTCTCTACTCCGGTATAAACACGTTTAAAAGGGAAGCACTGTTTTCTCACCATTCCTTTGTCTACTGCCTGATTATATGTGGCACGCAAAATGCGCATATAAAATGATACTGTATTCATGCTTACTCCCTGAGTTTTCAAATAAGTTTCATAGCCCATCATCAACTCGGCATCCATATTATTCAACGGAATATCTTTACCATCCATAAATTTCATAAAACTGTTTAAGGCTGTTTTATATGTCTCGCTTGTGCGCAGTCTTCCGGCTTGTTCCAAACTGGCAATACTCACTTGCATAAAGGTAAACAATGTTCTTTTACCCGAAAAAGATAATCTTTTACTTCTTACTTTAGTCGATTTCTTCATGATACATTTTTTTTATTAATTCTTCATTTCTATCAATCACTTTGAACCAAAAATAAAAGATTATCTCGCGCACTTTTTCACGAGATATGCAATAAGACTCATTGTTCAAAAAAACAGGAAATTTACACTGCATGAAGAAACAAAAACGCATGTTTATTCCTTATTTAATATTATATTTGTCAACAAACACCACGAACTTATGTCTATGATAAAAAAGATTAGATTTATATTTATATTGGCAGGTTTCTGTACAATTTGGTCATGTACCCTGAAAGAAAAAAATGTAATAAAAGAAGCAGTGCTTAAGGCAAACAATGCTATGGCAGAAGTACAAGATACCATAATGGAAGAGATTGCTGAAGTTGTAGAAAAAGAGATCAAGCCCGAAAACATCCGGCTTGACAAGGAGCTGCTGTATGATAAACATACGTTGGAGGATACCTATCCTTATAAAGACACTACCCGTCATTTCCAATGGGAGAAAATAAAGGAACGGCTGGCGTTGCTGGAGAATATCCGGAGAAAGCCGGCACAATGGTGCATCTTACAGAACTATAAAAACCGGAACGGAGAAGCACCGTTAGTGAAAAACTTCAAAAGGGGCGCATACAAACGGATAGCCGACACATTGGGAGTGGAACGCTATCAGGGAATTCCTCTCTTCCTGACAGACGACACCCTTACCGCCGAACGCTACGGACTGGACGGACTGCTCACCCGCCACCTGGGTGAGCAGGGAAAGTTTACCAAAGTAGAACCTATCTTTATAGGCGGCGAATGGTATGCTCCCACCCAATACATAAAACTGATTCCCGACAGCGTGGTGTTCAACAGAGCCGTTTTTGTAGACCGCCATAACCAGAATATAGCCACCTTGGAACGGAAAGAAGAGGGACACTGGCTGATACGCAGCATGAATCCTGCTACAACAGGACAACATCGTCCTCCATACGCTCAGGAAACTCCATTGGGTATGTTCGTCCTGCAAGAGAAGAAGACCAGGATGATTTTTCTGAAAGACGGTTCTGCCGCCACCGGTGGTTTCGCACCCTACGCCAGCCGTTTCAACAATGGCGGTTATATTCACGGAGTGCCCACCAATGCGCCGGCAACAGGAATCATAGAGTACAGTTATACTCTGGGCACCATCCCCCGCTCGCACATGTGTGTAAGAAACGCCACCTCTCACGCCAAGTTTATTTTCGATTGGGCACCTGTTAATGAGACGATTATATTTGTTTTGGAATAGAAATGTGCGTAACTTTGCACCCGTTATCCAGTTTTTCCATACGTATGCAAAAAGTTTTTTTATTCCTGTTCCTTTTTCTCTTTCCGGCGAGCAATGTATCGACGCGGACGGTTACACCCGAAAAGAAGGTTGCCACATCTGCCCCTGCATCTCAAAAAACAGACGGCGAACAGTTATTCGAAGACATGCAATTGGGAGGAGTGGTCAACTTCCTGGCATTCCGGCAGGCTGTGGCAGGATACAACCGGATAGAACAGAAAAGCAAACCGATACTGACATTGATTGATTTCACCAAGCCATCCACCGAAAAGCGTTTGTTTGTCTTTGATATGGAACAGAAAAAGATGCTATACTCATCAGTGGTCTCGCATGGGAAAAACAGCGGTGAGAACTATGCTACCTCTTTCTCCAACGAAGTCGGCTCTTACAAAAGTTCTCTCGGCTTCTATCTTACCGGAAATACTTATCAAGGTAGAAACGGATACTCTCTTTTATTGGACGGGCTGGAAAAAGGAATCAATGACCGGGCACGCGAGCGTGCCATCGTAGTTCATGGCGCCGCATACGCCAATCCCTCCGTCTGCCGGTCAGGCAGGCTGGGCCGAAGTTTCGGTTGCCCGGCTTTGCCGCAGGCATTGACCAAGCCTATCATCAATACAATAAAAGGAGGAAGTGTACTCTTTATCTATGCCAATAATAAAGAGTATATGGCTAAAAGCTCTATTTTGCCTGACCGGCAATCACAGGAATTACTGACTGAAGTCCGAGATAGTGAACAACCCGTTTCAACTCATTTATAGTTCTCCGCCCCCCAAGGTTCTTTCATCACTTTCTTGGTTATTTTCTTTTCTTCTGATCTTAAAACGGCGTTCCACTCTTTTTCTGCGCCAAAAACCATTCTGCTGATAAAGAAAATAACGCCTTTCCGGCACCTGATTTCCAGATGGAAGAAAGAAACAAGAACTTACCCCAAGCATTTATTTATAAAACGAAGGTACCAAACACATTTCACGATCAACAAAAGCAACATATCCAAGCAAAAAGACAGCCTTTATGCTGAAAAGCGAACTTCCATCCATTCTATCAACCACCGAGAATCGCTTAAAAAGAAACAACCCCTATCTTTGTCCGGAATACAGGATTTATTCGTACTTTTGTGTGCAAATAAAAAACACATTAAGTTTTATGGTTCTGAACTACATTTGGATAGCCTTTTTTCTGACAGCCTTTGTGGTAGCGTTGATACGTCTCGTCTTTTTAGGCGATACGCAAGTATTCCCCGAAATTATCAATTCCACGTTCAATTCCTCTAAAACCGCTTTTGAGATTTCATTGGGCCTGACCGGTGTGCTGTCCCTCTGGCTGGGCATTATGAGAATAGGCGAACAAGGCGGAGTCATCGCCCTGTTTTCCCGGTTACTGGGACCTCTGTTCAGCAAGCTTTTTCCCGATATCCCCAAAGGACATCCGGTAACAGGCAGCATCTTTATGAACCTGGCGGCCAATATGCTGGGACTGGATAATGCCGCCACCCCCCTGGGGCTGAAAGCGATGGAGGGGCTGCAAGAGCTGAACCCCAAGAAAGATACTGCCAGCAACCCCATGATCATGTTCCTGGTACTGAATACATCAGGGCTTACACTGATTCCTATCAGCATCATGGTATATCGTGCGCAGCTGGGAGCAGCCCAACCTACAGACATATTTATACCCATCCTGCTGGCAACCTTCTTCTCTACTCTGGCAGGTATTGTGGCTGTAAGCATTTATCAGAGAATCAATCTGTTCAACCGTACCATCCTCCTCTTTCTGGGAGGGATGAGTGTACTGGTGGCAGGAATTATTTATTTCTTCCACACCTTGTCACGAGACCAGATAGACATCTACTCCACCACCTTTGCCAATGTCTTCCTATTCCTGATCATCATCGGATTTATTGTGGCAGGAATCAGAAAAAGAATCAATGTTTACGACTCCTTTGTCGAAGGGGCCAAAGAAGGATTCAGTACCGCCGTGCGCATCATTCCTTACCTGGTAGCCATACTGGTAGGCATCGGAGTCTTCCGTGCATCGGGAGCGATGGATTATTTGATCGGCGGCATTGGCAGTGCCGTAAAGTTATGCGGCATCAACAGTGATTTCGTCGGAGCACTCCCTACGGCACTGATGAAGCCCTTGAGCGGAAGCGGGGCACGCGGACTGATGGTGGATGCCATGACCACATACGGTCCCGATTCCTTTGTAGGCCGACTGTCCTGTATCTTCCAAGGCTCCACCGACACCACCTTTTATATTCTGGCGGTATATTTCGGCAGCGTGGGAGTGGTGAGAACACGCCACGCCGTTCCTTGCGGACTGCTGGCCGATGCGGCAGGAGTCATTGCAGCCATTCTTATCTGTTATCTTTTCTTCGGCTGAAATACTTTCTTTATCTTTGTACATTATAAAAAATAATCAGCCTATGATAAGTTATCAAACCGAAGGGGTAAAGATGCCCGATATCAAAAAGAAAGAAACCACCGGATGGATTAAAGAAGTAGCCGCCTGTTATGGAAAAAGAGTGGGAGAAATCGCTTATATCTTCTGTTCGGACGATAAAATTCTGGAAGTGAACCGACAGTATCTGCAACATGATTATTACACGGATATCATCACTTTCGACTATTGCGAAGGCGACCGTATTTCCGGCGACTTATTCATCAGCCTGGATACCGTCCGCACCAATGCCGAACAATTCGAGCAGCCCTATGACCGCGAGCTTCACCGGGTGATTATTCACGGAATCCTGCACTTGTGCGGCATCAACGACAAAGGCCCCGGTGAACGGGAGATTATGGAAGCAGCCGAGAACAAAGCGCTGGCATTGATTTCCCTATAACAGGATATACAAGGCAGAACCGATAACAGTTTACTTTAAGAATAGCGTTTGTATGATGTGGTGGCAGAAGCAGATTTCTGCCGCCACACATTCTTTTTAACCGTATTATCACCGCTTTACAGAGTAAAATTCGTATTTTTGCAATCGGTAAAAAGAAATAAATCAATGGATTTTAAGTACGACGTTATTGTAATAGGCGCCGGACACGCAGGCTGTGAAGCAGCCGCGGCCGCAGCCAACATGGGTTCGAAGACCTGCCTGATTACCATGGATATGAACAAAATCGGGCAAATGAGTTGTAACCCTGCCGTAGGCGGCATCGCCAAGGGACAAATCGTAAGAGAGATAGACGCATTAGGCGGCTACATGGGACTGGTTACAGACCGTACAGCCATACAGTTCCGTATGCTCAACCGCTCTAAAGGTCCCGCCATGTGGAGCCCTCGCGCCCAGTGCGACCGCGGCAAGTTTATCTGGGCATGGCGCGACATGCTGGAGAATACTCCCAATCTGCATATTTGGCAAGATACCGTAGAAGAACTAATCGTGGAAAACGGCGAAGCGACCGGAGTCATGACTTGCTGGGGAGTGGCTTTCCATGCAAAATGTATCGTGATCACCGCAGGAACCTTCCTGAACGGGCTGATGCACATCGGACATAAACAACTGGCAGGAGGACGCATGGCCGAACCTGCCTCCTACCATCTGACCGAATCAATCACCCGCCATGGAATCACCGCCGGACGCATGAAGACCGGTACGCCTGTCCGCATAGACGGACGCAGCGTGCACTACGAGCTGATGGAAACACAGGACGGAGAAAACGACTTCCACCGCTTTTCGTTCATGAGCGAACCGCGCAAGCTGAAACAACTGCAATGCTGGACCTGCTTTACCAACGAAGAGGTACACGAGATACTACGGAAAGGCCTGCCCGACTCTCCCCTTTTCAACGGACAAATCCAAAGCATCGGACCACGTTATTGCCCCAGCATAGAAACCAAAATCGTGACCTTCCCCGACAAGCCGCAACACCAGCTTTTCCTGGAACCCGAAGGAGAAACCACACAGGAACTTTACCTGAACGGATTCTCTTCTTCACTGCCTATGAACATACAGTTGGCGGCATTGAAGAAAGTGCCCGCATTTAAAGATCTGGTAGTTTATCGTCCGGGATACGCCATCGAATATGATTACTTCGACCCCACCCAACTGAAACATACGTTGGAATCGAAAATAATCAAGAACCTGTTCCTTGCCGGACAAGTAAACGGAACCACCGGTTACGAAGAAGCAGGCGGACAGGGAATCATTGCCGGCATCAACGCACACATCAACTGCCACGGTGGCGAACCGTTCACACTGGGACGGGACGAGGCCTACATCGGTGTTTTGATTGACGATCTGGTTACAAAAGGTGTGGACGAACCTTATCGTATGTTCACCTCCCGCGCCGAATACCGCATCCTGCTCCGACAAGACGATGCAGATATGCGCCTTACCGAACGCGCCTACAAGCTGGGCCTGGTGAAACAAGACCGTTACGAACATCTATGCAGCAAACGTGAAACCGTGAGCCGAATCATCGACTTTGCCAAAACCTTCTCCATCAAAGCCGCATTAATCAATGATGCTTTGGAAAGTTTAGGTACTGCCCGTCTGACACACGGCTGCAAACTAATCGACCTGCTGAACCGTCCGCAGATTACTATCGAAAATATAGCCGGGCACATTCCGGCTTTCAAAGCCCTGCTGGACCAAATCACCGACCGTAAAGAAGAAGTGATTGAAGCCGCCGAAGTGCTGATCAAATACCAGGGGTACATTGACCGCGAACGAATGATCGCCGACAAGATACATCGCCTGGAAGCCATCCGCATCAAAGGCAAGTTCGACTACAACTCATTGAACTCGCTCTCTACCGAAGCCCGGCAGAAACTGATGAAGATTGATCCCGAAACGTTGGCCCAAGCCAGCCGCATACCGGGCATCTCTCCTAGCGACATCAATGTTTTACTAGTCCTGCTGGGACGGTGAAACAAGGTATGTTTCACGTGAAACAAGTAATTTAATAAACTAATAATAAAACACTGGTTATGAGCAAAGAAACGCTTAAAGCAAACTTAAGAGAAATTCCAGATTTCCCCATACCGGGAATTCTGTTCTACGATGTAACAACCCTGTTCAAAAATCCCGAGTGCTTGCAGGAAATGCTGGATACTCTATACGAGATGTACAAGGACAAAGGCATCACCAAAGTAGTAGGTATTGAATCGCGCGGCTTCATTATGGGGGGTGCGCTGGCGGCACGGTTAGGTGCCGGGTTCGTGATGGCACGCAAGCCGGGCAAACTTCCCGCAGAAGTAGTAGAGGAAACATACGCAAAAGAGTATGGCACCGACACCATTCAGATACATAAAGACGCCATCGATGAGAACGACGTGGTTCTGCTGCACGATGATTTATTGGCTACCGGCGGAACCATGGCGGCCACCCATCGCCTGGTACAAAGATGTGGCGCCAAAAAGATTTTCATCAATTTCATTATCGAACTGGGAGGCTTGAACGGCAGAAAGGCATTCCCCGAAGATATCATGGTAGATACGTTGCTTACTTTATAAATAGAAAGACAGCGATAGAAAACAATGGAATGATAGGAACGATGAAGCTGTAACATTATATATCTTCAGATTGTAAGATATATAATGTTGCAATCGCAACATCAACTCAAGAAACAGTTCTAGTTCTGTCAACAGGTAATATTCAATAAGCATGTATGGAAAAAGAAGAGATTACAACCAATGACTATCTGAAAGGAATCGTACTTAACTTGCCCGACAGCCCCGGCATTTACCAATACTTGAACTCCGAAGGAACCATTATCTACGTTGGAAAGGCAAAAAACCTGAAACGCAGAGTCTCTTCTTATTTCAACAGAGAGCATCCCAACGGCAAGACGCGATTGCTGGTCAGCAAGATTGCAGACATCCGTTATATCGTGGTAAAAACAGAAGAAGACGCCCTTTTACTCGAAAATAACCTGATAAAGAAATACAAGCCACGCTACAATGTATTGCTGAAAGATGACAAGACCTACCCCTCTATTTGTGTAAGCAACGAATATTTTCCACGCATCTTCAAAACCCGGCAGGTCATCCGCAACGGATCCTCCTATTATGGCCCGTACAGTCACATGCCCTCCATGCTTGCCGTGATGGACTTGATCAAAAAGCTCTATCCCATCCGCACCTGCAAACTCAATCTAAGTCCCGAAAACATTCGCGCCGGCAAGTTCAACGTATGCCTGGAATATCATATAAAGAACTGCAAAGGGCCCTGCATCGGGCAGCAGTCGCACGAGGAATACATGAAGAATATCGGTGAAATCAAGAATATTCTGAAAGGAGACACCCAGATTGTAAGCGACCTGCTGATGGAAGAGATGCAGGCACTTGCCGCCGATATGAGATTTGAAGAGGCACAAAAGATAAAAGAGAAATATGACTTGATAGAAAACTATCGCTCCAAGAGCGAAGTCGTTAATTCCATCATTCATAATGTGGATGTATTCTCCATTGAAATGGAAGAAAATTCAGCCTACATCAACTATCTGCATATCACAAACGGATGCATCAACCAAGCCTTCACCTTCGAATATAAGAAACGCCTGAACGAAACGAAAGAAGAACTCCTACAATTGGGCATTATTGAGATGCGTGAACGATATAAGAGCACTTCCCGCGAAATCATCGTGCCTTTTGAACTGGATATGGAGATGAACAATGTATCCTTTACCGTTCCCCAACGAGGAGAAAAGAAGCATTTGCTGGATCTTTCCGTCATGAACGTGAAACAGTATAAAGTGGACCGCTTGAAACAGGTGGAAAAGTTGAATCCTGAACAAAGGAGCGTCCGCCTGATGAAAGAAATCCAGGAGCAGCTGCACATGAAAAAGCTACCGAACCACATCGAATGTTTCGATAATTCCAATATTCAAGGATCGGACGCGGTGGCCGCTTGTGTCGTTTTCAAAAAGGCGAAACCAAGCAAGAAGGACTACCGGAAATACATCATCAAGACGGTGACCGGACCCGACGATTACGCCTCGATGAAAGAGGTGGTACGCCGCCGTTACAGCCGTGCCATAGAAGAAGGTTCCCCCCTGCCCGACCTCATCATTACCGACGGTGGAAAGGGGCAAATGGAAGTGGTGAGAGAAGTGATAGAGGACGAACTTCAGCTGCATATCCCCATAGCCGGACTGGCCAAAGACCGCAAGCACCGCACATCGGAATTGCTATACGGGTTCCCTCCGCTGACCATCGGCGTGAAACAAAGCACCCCCTTGTTCCATCTGTTGGAAAACATACAGAACGAGGTGCACCGTTTCGCCATCACCTTCCACCGGGACAAACGAAGCAAGAGCCAGGTGGCGTCCGCCTTGGACAATATCAAGGGAATAGGTGAAAAAAGAAAGACCGCCCTGCTGAAAACATTCAAGAGTGTCAGCCGCATCAGGCAGGCTTCATTGAAAGAGATTGCAGCCGTGGTAGGTGAAGCTGCCGCTAAAAATATCAAAGAAAATCTCACAGAATAAAAGGGATTTCCTACCTTTGCATTTTCCATTAAAAGAACAAAATAAAGAAATGAGAGTAGTTATTCAACGAGTAAGTCACGCCTCCGTTACCATAGAAGGCGTATGCAAATCGGCGATAAAAGAAGGATTCATGATATTGGTTGGCATTGAAGAGACCGACACACAAGAAGACGCCAACTGGCTATGTAAAAAGATAACAGGATTGAGAGTCTTTGACGATGAAAACGGTGTAATGAACAGATCCATTCTGGAAACCAAGGGCGACATATTGGTCATCAGCCAATTCACCCTGCACGCATCTACCAAGAAAGGCAACCGCCCCTCCTACATCCGTGCTGCAAAGCACGATGTAGCCATCCCCCTCTACAATTATTTCTGCCAACAGCTGAGCATCGGCCTGGGCAAAGAAGTAGGAACCGGAGAATTCGGAGCAGACATGAAGGTTGAACTTCTGAACAACGGTCCTGTTACTATATGTATGGACACCAAAAACAAGGAATAATGACACTGGAAGAAGCACAAAAAGAAGTAGACCGCTGGATTAAAACGTATGGTGTACGTTACTTCAGCGAACTGACCAATATGGCCGTTCTGACCGAGGAAGTAGGCGAACTGGCACGTGTGATGGCACGCAAATACGGAGATCAGTCTTTCAAACAAGGAGAGAAAGACAACCTTGCCGATGAAATGGCAGATGTACTGTGGGTCCTTATCTGTCTGGCCAACCAGACCGGAGTGGACCTGGCCGAAGCCTTCCGGCAAAACTTGGAGAAGAAAACAAATAGAGATAAAGACAGACATAAAAACAACCCCAAATTATAAAGATTTATGGAACATAACCACGAAGCCACCCCCAGCAAGTACGAGGAAGCGCTTGCCAAGTATAACACCCATTTGTGCGATGAGAATGTAAAAACGAAAACCGCCCTGCTCATCGAAAAACATGTAGCAGAAAACAATACACCGGACGTAAAGAAATTCCTGTTCCATTGCATTGACCTGACCACTTTGAAGTGCACTGATTCGGATGAAAGTGTGATGAAATTCACCGGAAAGGTAAACGAATTTGTTGACAAGTACCCTGATCTGGACAATGTGGCAGCCATCTGCGTATATCCCAATATGGCGGAAGTAGTGAACGACACCTTGGAGGCAGACCATGTAAACATAGCTTGTGTATCGGGCGGTTTCCCCTCTTCGCAAACTTTCACCGAAGTAAAGGTAGCCGAAACAGCCATGGCTCTCCATACCGGAGCCGATGAGATAGATATCGTTATCCCGGTAGGCAAGTTCCTGAGTGGGGATTACGAAGGAATGTGCGATGAAATAGAAGAATTAAAGGCTGTATGTGGCGAGCATCACCTGAAAGTGATCTTGGAAACCGGAGCACTGGGAAGCGCATCCAACATCAAGAAAGCCTCTATCCTATCCATGTATTCCGGAGCCGATTTCATCAAGACCTCTACCGGTAAAGAAAACCCTGCCGCTACTCCCGAAGCTGCCTTGGTAATGTGCGAGGCCATTAAAGAATATTATATGGTAACAGGTCGCAAAGTAGGATTTAAACCCGCCGGAGGAATCAATACTGTACACGACGCCTTGGTTTACTATACCATTGTAAAAGAAGTGTTAGGTGAAGAATGGCTGACAAACGAATTGTTCCGCCTGGGAACAAGCCGCCTGGCCAATCTGCTTCTCTCAGAAATTGTAGGCCAGGAAACCAAGTTCTTCTAAACAAAGAACCGTTTCACTATTTAAATAACAACCACATTTAAAGTGAGAAAGGCGTAGCCCAAAACATTCGGGCGTGGTCCTTATCGCATAAAGGAGCACGCCCGAACGTTTTGGGGTACGTATCTTCAACAGTCGTACTATTTATCTCTTTCAATCACATAATCAATATAAGCGGTCAAAGCATCTTTTACACCTTGATCGGCAGATGGTGGAAGCAAAGCCAACGCCTTCTTACGATAATCTGCCATTGCCTGTCTGGCATACTCTATCCCTCCCTTCACTTTAGTATAATCGATGAAGCGGGTAATATCTTCATCCGAAGCGTCTAATGACCGGATGCGCAACGCCAGTTCCCGCATCTCTCCATCATCAAACGTATTCAACACATACAAAGCCGGCAGTGTCAGCTTCCCTTCACGCATATCGTTTCCGGTAGGTTTACCTATCTCATCAGAAGAATAATAGTCGAAGATATCATCCTTTATCTGAAAAGCAATACCAATCATTTCACCAAACCGACGCGCATTTTCCACCATTTCATTGGATGCATGAGCCGAAATGGCCCCCGCTTCCGCACTGGCAGTAAACAATGCAGCCGTCTTTTTACGAATGACATCATAATACACTTCTTCCGAAAAATCCGAAGCATTAATATTCGCCAATTGAATAATCTCGCCCTCCGATAAATTCTGTCCCAAACAAGCCACCAAATCTACAATGGTAATCTCGCGAGTCATGGCAGAATGCTTCAGGCTGGTTGCCAGCATATAGTCGCCTACCAGAACCGACACCTTATTATTATAGATAGCATTTACCGAAGATTGCCCACGGCGCTTGTCACTCTCGTCCACCACATCATCGTGCACCAGGCTGGCGGTATGAAGCAACTCCAATGAAAGAGCCGCATGAAGCGTAGAATCATTGATTTCACCGAATAATTTAGCAATCAACAACGCCAATATGGGACGCATCATCTTGCCATTTCTCCGCTTAATATAGGATAACACCTCACTAAGTAAAGAATTGGAACTTTGGAGCGAAGAGTCAAACAACCTTCTAAATTCTTCAAACTCCTTGTCAATAGGCAATTTGATTTGCTGTAATTTGTCCATGCAGGTTAATTTGTGCACAAAAGTAGTAATAAAAGACGGAATACAGTATTTTTTTGTACTTTTACAATGAAAAAACTAAAGATTTTTAAGAATGGACAAACTTTTTCTATTAGATGCATACGCATTAATATACCGTGCGTATTACGCTTTCATCAAAAGCCCGCGCATTAACTCCAAGGGTTTCAACACTTCAGCCGTACTGGGATTTGTCAATACCCTGGAAGAGGTCTTGAAGAAAGAAAATCCTACGCACATCGGCGTGGCATTTGATCCTGCCGGCCCCACCTTCCGGCACGAAGCGTATGAACAATACAAGGCGCAACGCGAAGAAACGCCCGAGGTAATCCGTTTGTCCGTACCCATTATAAAGGAGATTATCCGGGCCTACCGCATTCCTGTTCTGGAAGTAGCGGGATACGAGGCCGACGACGTGATCGGCACTCTGGCTACCGAAGCCGGCAAACAGGGTATCACTACCTATATGATGACACCGGACAAAGACTACGGCCAGCTGGTGGGCGGAAATGTCTTCATGTACCGCCCCAAGCATACAGGCGGCTTTGAGGTGATGGGCATAGAAGAAGTAAAGGCAAAATTCGATATCCAGTCGCCCGCACAAGTCATTGATATGCTGGGACTGATGGGCGATAGTTCCGACAACATTCCCGGCTGTCCGGGTGTGGGAGAGAAAACGGCACAAAAATTAATCGCACAATATGGCAGCATCGAGAACCTCCTCTCCCACTCTGCCGAGCTGAAGGGAGCCTTGAAGACCAAAGTGGAAACCAATCGAGAAATGATTGAATTCTCCAAATTCCTGGCAACCATCAAAATTGATGTCCCCATCACATTGAACATGGACGAACTGAAAAGGGAAGAACCGGATGAAGAGGAACTACGGAAAATATTTGAGGAGATGGAGTTCCGTACCCTCATCGACCGCATTTTCAACAAAGACAAAAAAACGGCTTTTGCAAATGCCGCTCCTAAAACGAAAGGAAACGCACAAGGTTCATTATTCGGTGACGGCCCCACTCTTTTTGACCAACCGGACACCACCACCGGACGATCTGCCTCACAGCCCTCCGCACAAGGCGATCTCTTTGCAGAATTTACTGACGGAGGGACGGAAAGCGAGAAATATTCAAGTCTCGCATGTTTAGATAATTTAAAATACGACTATCAACTCATTGATACAGAAGAGAAAAGAAGCGTATTATTACAAAACTTACTTACAAAAGAAATTTTCAGTCTAGATACGGAAACTACAGGAACCGATCCCATTACCGCAGAACTTGTGGGAATGAGCTTCAGCTATGCCGAAAACCAAGCATTTTATGTCCCTGTACCTGCCGATCAGTCTGAAGCGCAAAAAATAGTTAATGAGTTCCGCCCGGCCTTCGAAAAAGAAAGCATACTGAAAGTAGGGCAAAATATAAAATACGATATGCTGATACTGGGCAACTATGGGGCTGAAGTGCGCGGGCCTCTGTTCGATACCATGGTGGCACATTATGTACTACAACCGGAATTGCGTCACAACATGGACTACCTTGCCGAAATCTACCTGCATTATCAGACGATCCACATCGAAGAACTGATTGGCCCCAAAGGCAAAGGCCAGAAGAGCATGCGCGACCTCTCCCCCGAAGCTATCTATAAGTACGCGTGCGAGGATGCTGATATCACCCTGAAATTGAAAAACATCTTGGAACAGGAATTGAAAACCAACGATGCCGAAAAACTTTTCTACGAAATAGAAATGCCCCTGGTACCCGTACTTGCCTATATGGAACGCAACGGCGTACGTGTAGACACTGAAGCCTTAAAACAGACCTCGGAACATTTCACTGCCCGCATGAACCAAATAGAAGAAGAAGTGCACCAACTAGCAGGTACGGATTTCAACATCGCCTCACCCAAACAGGTAGGTGAAGTGTTGTTCGACAAGCTACGTATCGTGGAGAAGACCAAGAAAACCAAAACCGGACAGTATGTCACCAGTGAAGAAGTATTGGAAACTCTGCGAGGAAAACACGAAATAGTAGGCAAGATATTGGAACACCGCGGCCTGAAGAAACTTCTCGGTACTTACATCGATGCTCTGCCCCTATTGATCAATAAGGAAACAGGTAAAATTCATACCTCGTTCAATCAAACGGTCACAGCTACCGGCCGGCTGAGTTCCAGCAACCCGAACCTGCAGAACATCCCCATCCGCAACGAAGACGGCAAGGAAATCCGCAAAGCCTTCATTCCCGATGATGGTTGCGAATTCTTCTCCGCCGACTATTCACAAATTGAGCTACGCATCATGGCACACCTTAGTGGAGATACCAATATGATAGAGGCTTTCAAGGAAGGAGATGACATTCATGCCGCCACCGCAGCCAAAGTATATAAGATAAGTATAGACAAAGTTACCCGCGAACAACGCAGTAAAGCAAAGACAGCAAATTTCGGCATCATCTACGGCATCAGCGTATTCGGACTGGCAGAACGTATGAATGTAGACCGCAAAGAGGCAAAAGAACTGATAGACGGCTATTTTGAAACTTATCCCCAAATAAAGGAATATATGGACAAAAGCATCGATATTGCCCGCGGACAAGGATATATTGAAACCATATTCGGTCGCAAGCGCTATCTTCCGGATATCAATTCCAGAAATTCGGTCGTACGCGGATATGCCGAACGGAATGCCATCAACGCTCCTATCCAGGGAAGTGCGGCCGATATAATCAAGGTAGCCATGGTACGCATATACCAGCGCTTTCAATCTGAAAGTATAAAGTCCAAAATGATACTTCAGGTGCATGATGAGTTAAACTTCAGCGTTGTGCCCGGAGAGAAGGACAAAGTACAGAAGATTGTGATTGAAGAGATGGAAAACGCCTACCGCATGCAAGTGCCTTTACGCGCAGACTGCGGTTGGGGAAGCAACTGGCTTGAAGCGCATTAAGCCATACAGGCACAAGCCATCCGCAAGACATACAGCACACTATATCAAAGTATTCATATTATAAAAGCTCAATGGCCTTTTCCAATCCATTGAGCTTTTCATTTGCTGTTCCCGAGCACAAGTAAAAAACATAAGAACAAGACAATTGCAACAACCCATCCATACAAAATTGTTAACATTCACCCAACTAATAACATTTTGCAAAAATATCATCATTTTCTAGCATAACGTCAGTTCGATATAAGTATTACAATTATTCATTTGAATATTAGGAACATA
>BLLV01000183.1 GCA_011959205.1 Bacteroidaceae bacterium | reverse complement strand
ACACTCACAAGAAAACATGGAGAAGTTCCATTCCATTTTAATAGTAGAAGATGATCGCGATTTATGTAATTACTTGATTTGTAACCTACAAGTTCTGTTTGAGAAAGTATACGAAGCCCACGACGGCATGGAAGCTCTTCCTATTCTTGCATCACAACGCCCCCAAATCGTACTAAGTGACATCAAGATGCCCCGTATGAATGGTTTCGAACTATGCCGTTATATTAAACAGAAGCCTGATTTGAACTACATGCCTGTCATTTTACTTACTTCCTGCGTCGATGACGCCAGTATGAAAGAAGGATATAAAATGGGAGCAGAAGCCTATATTACCAAACCTTTCGACATGGATTTACTCTCTATTCAGATACAGAATATCATGCATAATCACAATTTTGTGAAAAACTACTATACCACCATAGATATCCCTATACAAAAACAAGAGAATCTGAATCATATCAACGAGCAGCTAATGATCCAATTTAACCGCATTATCAATGAAAATATCAGCAATGTAAATATGGACGTTAATTTTATAGCACAACAAATGGGAATGAGTCGTGCGTCACTCTACAACAAAGCCAAAGGGATGATGGATATGGGCATCAGCGAATACATCATCAAATGCCGTCTGGAGCATGCACGTAAATTGCTAGACACTACCACATTATCTATTGGCGAAGTGGCAGAACAATCGGGATTCAAGCATTCACGTAATTTTAGTACCATATTTAAGAATACAACAGGGATGAGCCCGTCTGATTATAGAAAAAGAGATTCCCGACCTTCTTGAAAAAGAAAAGTCGGGAATACCTAACGCTATGTTAGATTAGATTATCAATCCTTGTATATGTCACGAATAGGATCATCATACTGAACCTGAAGACGTAACAATTCCGCTTTCAGTTCTTTAGTCAGCTCTTCCGTTCCGGACTGTCCGTAAATATTGTGCATCTCCATAGGATCTTCCTGCAAATCATATAGTTCCCAACAATCTATATCATTATAGAAATGCATCAGTTTATAGCGATCCGTACGTACACCATAATGACGGCGGACTGCATGTTCGGCCGGATACTCATAAAAATGGTAATACAATGACTTACGCCAATCGGGAACTCTCTCCCCTTTCAGTAACGGCAGGAAAGACACTCCATGCATATCCGATGGCACCTGCACTCCTGCAAGATCCAATATAGTGGGGCCGTAATCAATATTCTGTACCATTTCATCCACATCCCCTTTCTTTCCACCCGGCAAACGAACCAGCAAAGGAGTACGGAAAGATTCTTCATACATAAAACGTTTATCGAACCAACCATGTTCCCCCATATAGAATCCCTGATCGGAAGTATAAACAATCATCGTATTCTCCATCAATCCATTCTCTTCCAAATATTTCAGGACACGCCCCACATTACGGTCTACAGAATGAATAACCCGCATATAATCATGCATATATTGCTGGTATTTCCATTCAGCCAAGGCTTTACCCGTCAGTTTGTCTTTTTTGAATTTAGCAATGATAGGATCATAATGTTTATCCCAAGCAGCCTTTTGTTCAGGGTTCAGAGCATTATACATATTTCTACCCGCTTCTTCCAGTCCTGTCGTGGTATGAATCTCGTTCTCCTTATCCGCCATCTTCAGGTCATACACCAAATCCATATCCTTTATAATGCTCATTTCCTGCATAGATGCAGGAATTCTGCCTTCATACTTATCATAGAAGTTTTCGGGCATCGGATAAGTCACATCATTATACAAATCGAGATCGCAAAGATCAGGCATCCATGTGCGGTGGGGGGCTTTGTGATGAATAAAAAGACAGAACGGCTTACTTCTGTCCCGGATACTATCCATCCAGTTTATGGCCAGATCCGTCACAATGTTAGTGGCATAGCCTTCCCGTTGTACCCGTTCACCATTTTTGATAAATTTCGGATTATAATAATCCCCTTGTCCTATCAGGATATCCCAATAGTTAAATCCTGTAGGCTCAGATACCAGATGCCATTTACCGATCATGGCAGTCTGATAGCCATTAGCTTGCAGCAATTTCGGAAAAGTCTGCTGGCTACCGTCAAATGTGGTAGTATTATCCGTAAATCCATTGGCATGACTATGCTTTCCTGTCAGCATACAGGCACGGCTGGGACCACTCAGAGAGTTTGCCACAAAACTGTTTGTGAAACGGACTCCCTCATTGGCTATCCGGTCAATATTAGGAGTTTGAATATAACGTCGGTCGTATGCGCTGATCGTCTGATAGGAATGATCGTCACACATGATATAGACCACATTCATTGGCTTCTTTGCCTCCTCGGCTTTCTTTTCCTTGCAGGAAGACAGCGATGACAACACCGCCGCTCCTGTCAAAGAATATAATAATACAGATGTTACTTTACTCATATTTTTTCTCTATTAATTTAATCTAACTCTTACCATCCGGGGTTTTGCTCCCACATACCATCCATCACATTAATCATGCGCTCCTGAATAGGAAGCAAGTAATCTCTATTAGGCTTAAACTGCCACCCATCCGGCATGGTTGAAGGGGGCACCGGCAAGATATAACGTTCGGAATCACCCGGTTTTCCTGTCAGAAACATGTTATTTCCTGAATTCAAATCATACTTCAGTTCCGATCCATATTGTTCCGGCAGATTGCTTCCGGTAAATAAAGCTCCATGCGCCCGTTTACCAATAATCAATTCTTCGGCAGCCGCCCAGCGCATGATATCAAACACACGACGTCCTTCCAGTGCCTTTTCCACACGGCGTTCACGGCGAACAGCCTGAATATATTTATCCAGATTTTTAAACGGATAATCAGCAGACGTATTATATTCTCGGTCAAAATCAACATCGGGCATACCGGCACGTTCACGCAGAGGATGCAACACTTCTATTATTTTGGCAGCATTGACTGCTCCGTTCTTTTCGGCCAATGCTTCTGCATAATTCAACAAGACATCAGCATAACGGAACTGAATAGCCGGTGTTGAACCTTTATATTCTGAAATATAATCTCCGGTATAGTCTATTTGCACATGCTTCAACATGATATATCCGGTCATATTTGTTCCGAATGCAGATCCATCGCCTGCCAACGAGGGAAAACCTGCAATATATGGATTCCCTCTTTCAGGCTGCATGCGTTGTCCCGGCAAAGCTACCGTTTGTGATAAACGTGGATCACGGACAGTAGGAAGCAGTTCGGTAGAATAAACACGCTTGGCAGCCAGAAGTTCGTCGCCCACTAACGGACGTCCGTCTATTGTCAAGTAATCATCCACCAAAGAAGCGGTAACACCGATGTTCCCTCCTCCTGTATTCAAATAACGGGTCACACTATTGCCCACCTGGTCTCCATCATACATCTTAAACCAAAGGATCTCAGGATTGTTGGCCAGATCGGGTGTTTCAAAGATAACTCTATAATCGTTCAGCACGTTTCCCGTATTATAGATTCTCCACACACCTCGCCGACATATCTCTTCAGCAGCCGTAATAGCCTGATCCAGGTAATTGTCTATCTTAGACATCAATTCCGCTTCGCCTATCTCCGTATCATAAAACTTCTCAGGCCTGTCTTTCTCTTTGGCATAATGCCATTTCTCCCAAGTAGCCTCAAACAAAGCTACCTCACTCTTCAGTGCACGGGCTACGTCCTTATGCAAACGCATGGAAGAGGAGTTGTTTTGTTCTTTCATGAGTGAAATAGCCATATCCAAATCGGCAAGGATCTTGTCAGCAATGAAAGTACGGCTCTCACGCGGCAACATCATCACTTCCATGTCCGGATCAAGCGGTTTGTCCACCCATGCCAACCGGCCATAGTCCGAGAACATGGAATAATAAAACCAAGCACGGAAATAATAAGCCTCTCCCATCAGATGATTATACTCCGTACTACCTTTTTCCGGACAATCATCCGCATTATTTATCAAGAAATTAATATTACGTATATGCGTATAGTTTTCCAAAGAAACGGCATCACTCAAAGAACTAAATCCCATCAAACGGGTATTGGGAGACACGGATCCCATATTATCACTATTGGCATCATTGCCCGCGATGCCCCCTCCACCACCGGCCATGAATCCTTGAGTGCGCACACCATATTCATAGTAACGGTCTACATAATTCCTTATTTCTCCCGTACTGCGAAAAGGTTCGGCTGTAGACAATACGCCTTCAGGCATTTTATCCAAATCATAGCAAGCTGTCAAACCAAAAGTCAAAACCAAGCCTAACAATATATTTCTTTTTTTCATAAAAATGCAAAATTATAAGTTAACAATAAAGCCTAAAGACAACACACGATTCATCGGATAGTTCTTTCCTCCTTCGCTGGTATAAGAATTGGAACTAAAAATTGCTTCCGGGTCAAACATACCTTTCAGTTTGGTGAATGTAAGCAGGTTTTCTCCGGAAAAGAACACCTGTACTTTCTGTAATCCCACTTTATGCACCCAGACATCAGGCAAGTTATAACTCAATGTCAGGTTTTTCAAACGACAATAAGCAGCATTTTGCAAGTACAAATCAGAACGTTGTATATTCTTATTTTGATAAGGACCTACCCCACCAGCCGAATTGATATAAGGTTTCGGATAATAAGCTCCCGGATTATCCGGTCTCCAATAATCCATGTGCTCTTTGAAAACCGTTACTTGGGCATAAGGACCGAATCCCCAGAAATATGCACCGCCTGCAACCCAGTCGCGCTTGCCTACGCCTTGGAACATCATACTCAAACTCAAACCTTTCCAACTGATACTGCCATTGAAAGTGTACTGGTAACGAGGTGTCGTATTGCCGATAATGGTCTGGTCGCCCATATCGCCATCCACCAGTCTGTTGTCTCCTCTGTTAATAACCTTATCACCATTCAAGTCCATATATTTCACATCTCCCGGCTCCCATGCCTTTCCGCTGATGTAAGTCAAATCATATTCGGCATTATAAGCATCCGCTTCCTCCTGCGTCTGAATCAATCCTTCTGCCCGATACCCCCATATTTCACCTACTTTACGTCCGGTATACCAACTGCCATAAGGGTCATTTTTGGTAGGGTTGGCATATTCCGTCACCTCGGAAACAGCATCCGACACAGAACCTCCAATGCTATAATCAATATCTTTTCCTATTTTTCCCCTATAATTCAAAGACAATTCCCAACCACGGTTACGCATGCGGGCATTATTGGCTTGCGGAGCTTTTGCACCAAACATATCGGGAAAATCCTGACCGGGGCCCAACATATCTTTCGTATCACGCTGGAATACATCTATCGTTCCTGTCAAGGCATTTCCCCAAAAGCCAAAATCCAAACCGATGTTCTTGCTCTCTACCTTTTCCCAAGTGGTATTAGGGTCAATAACAGCCGCCGGATTAGTATAAATATGGCGTCCATCATTAAAAATATATCCGCCCAAACCACCATTCAATGACATGTTGGAAGCGAAAGTATATAAACCGGCATTCGCCTGATTACCCAGCAAACCATAAGACGCACGCAGTTTCAAATTGGAAAGGAAACCGGAAGCAGGTTCCATAAATTTCTCTCTATAGATATTCCAGCCTAAAGATGCAGAAGGAAAGAATCCCCATCGGTTGTTACTGGCAAAACGGGAAGAACCGTCATAACGACCATTCAGTTCAACCAGATAGCGGCCATCATAATCATAGTTGATACGTCCGAAAAAGCCGCGTGTAGCCCATCCGTTACGAGTATCTACTACCACCTTGTCACCGGTACCCATACCCAAGTTCGGATTATTGGTAGAGTATAAGCCCGTAATGGAATTTTTCAGATAACTATAATCATTATCTTCTTCTTGATAACCGCCCATCAAAGTAAAATTATGCCGGTCTGCCAAAGTAAACTGATAATTTGTATAAAGATTAATAGTCTGATAACGAGTACGTCCGTAAGTACGTGTAAATTTGCCATTCTCTACCACGCCCAGTTCCGAACGTGCGACTTTCGTCATGGTTTTATTGTCCTGTTCATAAATATGGGGAGCCACATTCAGTGCTTCATACTCCAGATTCATCTGCTTATAAGTATAATCAAAGAAAATAAACCAATTCTTCAATGGCTGCAATTCAAAACCGGCGGTGATATTGAATCTATCACGCTGTGTATCTGTATAAGTTCCACTTTGCAAATAAGGAATCATAGACAATTCCGTGAAATGCCCATTTGGATCTACAACCGACACTGTAGGGCGGAAACGTGCCAAGCTGTGATAAAATCCCTCACTTAAACCACCGTCAAGACCACTGTTCGGGTCTTCATTATTAAAGGGAGTCCTGTTGTCCGAATGCATAAATTTAGTATTCAACTTCAGTTTCAACCATTTAGTCAGTTCCGAAGTTATGTTAGCATTGACTGTATAACGAGTATAATCCATATCGGCATAACGCAAAATGCCCTCTTCATTATAATAACCTCCTGAAATATAATACTGCGCTTTTTTACTGCCCCCGCTAAAACTAAGATTGTGATTATGCTTGAAACTATAATTTTTATAGTGAAGGTCAAAATAATCTGTATTGCCCAAACCGCGTTCAGAATTCTCGAAAGCAGCGTTCAAAGACTCGCCGGGAGCCAAGTCACCCCATGGGTTTATGCTGGAAGGATCTCTCATGTATTGTTCCAGGTCCGCTATTTTCTGCTCACTATACATACGGTTCGCCGCGCCTGTATTACTGACACCGTCATTCCAATATTTTACAAAATCAAGTGAGTTAACCATATCAGGTAACACGGTAGGAGCACTCCAACCCAATGTACCTTGATAGCTGGCACGCATTTTTCCTTCTTCTCCATGCTTGGTGGTCACCAGAATCACACCATAAGCCGCACGTGCCCCGTAAATAGCGCAAGCTGCCGCATCTTTCAATACAGAAATAGTTTCAATATCGTTCGGATTTACATCCGATAAAGCCATTTCCACACCATCCACCAATACGTATGGAGCTGAATTTCCCGACAAGTTACCTTGCCCGCGCAAACTCAAAGAACCGGTAGCACCGGGACGGCCTGAACCACCATTGCTCACTTGCAGCCCGGGAACCAATCCTTGCAAACTTTGTGTGGCATCTACCACCGGGCGATGTTCCAACGCATCTCCTTTCACAGAAGAAACCGAACCGGTCAGATTTACCTTTTTCTGTACGCCATAACCCACAACAACCACTTCATCCAATGTTTCCGTATCTTCATCTAATACAATACTGAAACCGGTCTTTCCATTAATAGGAAGGGTTTGCGTAGCATAACCTATGTAAGATACCACTAAATTTCCTTTAGAAGGAACATTGGAAAGTGTAAAATTACCATCTAAATCGGTTATAGTGCCATTGGAAGTACCTTCTATCAATACACTGGCT
This sequence comes from Bacteroidaceae bacterium, assembly GCA_011959205.1. Lineage (GTDB taxonomy): Bacteria > Bacteroidota > Bacteroidia > Bacteroidales > Bacteroidaceae > Phocaeicola. The sequence goes on along the minus strand of BLLV01000183.1, from coordinate 32,163 downwards.
CCAATGACAGGCTCTTGACTTTTTTTGTCAATTACCTTACCGCTGATAGATAGAGATTGGGCTATCGCTGTTGATGATAACAAAAACATGATAACTATCAACAACCCCAAAGTTGAAAGCAGTTTCGTTTTTTTATTCATAATAAAAGATTTTAAAGGTTTGTTTAAACATAAATTTTAAGCAAAAGTAGGAGTTGCCTATCAACAACACCTCTTTATTTATCTAATTAATATCTATATTTGTCTAGAACACTCCTCATTATCTCCCTTTTAGACAAAAAAAGACCTAAATGTTTCCGAAGATACTCTATCAACGGAAGACATTCAGGTCTTCTTTCTATATGTTAAAAAAGAGATTACTCTGCTTCCATACTCATCGCTATTCCCTTTTCCAAACCACGAAGTTCAGCCAAACCACGCATACGTCCCAGGCATGAATAGCCCGGATTTGTTTTCTTGTTCAAATCATCTATCATCTGATGGCCATGATCCGGACGCATCGGAATAGATACTCCGCGGCGTTGCTGCACTATCAACAGGTTCTTGACCACATGATACATGTCCACATCACCTTCCAAATGATTCGCCTCATAAAAATTTCCTTCCGCATCCCGTTGGGTACTGCGCAAATGAACAAAGTTGATACGGTCTCCCCAGCGTTCCATAATACCCGGCAAATCATTCTGTGCAGATACGCCAAATGAACCGCAACACAGGCAAAGTCCGTTTGACGGATTAGGTACAGCTTCCACCAACTGCTTGAAATCTGCCTCTGTACTCATAATGCGTGGCAACCCCAAGATAGCCATAGGTGGATCGTCCGGATGAATAACCAGCTTGACTCCCACCTCATCGGCTACCGGACAAATTTCTTTCAAGAAGAAAATCAAGTTACCACGAAGTTGGTCCGCATCAATATCCTTGTAACGGTCCAGTTCGTTCTGGAATTGCTCCAATGTAAAACTTTCCTCCGAACCGGGCAATCCTGCAATCATATTCCGTGTCAGGCGATGAGCCTCTTCCTCATCCATTTGTGCCAGACGCGCTTTTGCCTTTGCTATCTCTTCGGCTGAGTACTCTTTTTCAGCTCCCGGACGTTTCAAGATGAACAGATCGAACGCTACAAAAGCAGCCCGCTCAAAACGCAATGCCTTGGAACCATCGGGCAACGTATATGCCAAGTCCGTACGGGTCCAATCCAATACAGGCATGAAGTTATAAGTCACAATATAGATGCCGCATGCTGCCAAATTACGCAAGCTCTGTTTATAGTTCTCGATATACCTCAGATAGTCTCCTGTCTGTGTCTTGATATGTTCGTGTACGGGCACGGACTCTACGACACTCCAAGTTAACCCTGCTTCTTCAATCAATTTCTTGCGCTTCATTATTTCCTCTACCGTCCATACTTCACCGTTGGGAATATGATGTAAGGCATTGACAATACCGGTTGCTCCAGCTTGTTTGATGTCCCACAATGATACGGGGTCATTCGGTCCGTACCAGCGCCATGTTTGCTCACATAAAATCATATCTAATCTAAAAATTGAGAATTAAAAACCAAAGACTTATTACATGGCAAACGCATTGAAACCACCATCCACTACGGCTACAGTACCGGTTACAAAGCTGCTGGCATCACTGATGAGGTACTGAATGGTTCCACACAGTTCCTCCGCTTTACCGAAACGCTTGAACGGAGTCTGACGGATCACATCATTACCACGCTGTGTATATGTACCGTCTTCGTTGGTCAACAAGGTACGGTTCTGCTCGGTCAGAAAGAATCCCGGAGCAATGGCATTCACGCGGATGCCTTCACCAAATTTCGTAGCCACTTCATTGGCCATGAACGCAGTGAAATTAGAAATTCCCGCCTTTGCAGCCGCATAACCACATACACGGGTCATCGGACGGAATGCCGCCATGGAAGAGAAGTTCACAATAGCCCCTTTCTCCTGTTCCACCATCGGCTTCAAAAATACCTGTGTAGGCAGGACCGTTCCGGTAAGATTCAAATTAAGCACTTTCTGAAACTCATCGGCCTTCAAATCAAAGAAATTACCTGTCGGAGCAATCGTAGCACCCGGCATATTGCCTCCAGCCGCATTCAGCAATGCATCTACACGCCCGTATGTAGCCAGGATATCTTTCAGGTTCTGCTCCAAAACAGCCTCATCCAACACATTGGTTACAAGAAACATGGCTTCTCCGCCTTTAGCCTTGATCTCGCTTACAATGGCATTCCCTACTTCCGCCTTACGGCCTAATATAACAACCTTGGCGCCTTCTTCCGCCAAATGGGCGGCAATGGCCTTTCCCAAAACCCCTGTTCCACCGGTGATTACCACCACCTGGTCTTTTACACTAAACAAATTATTCATGATATTACTTTTTATGGTTTATACCTTTAACACTATCTCGCAAAACAATCAGGCTCTCCGGCCCCATATTAAACAAAAGATCAACGATGCTCAAATTCGGCAGAAAACCGTATTTGGCATCAAAAACTTGATAGTAAGGTTTAGGACAAAAGTCAGCATCCGCCTCACGCCAGTCACGCTTCGGATGAATAATCTCACGAAAATCAACCTCGCCCGGAACAAATTCCGTGCGATATTCCGTTGTACCTTCCATACGGGGATGAATATCAATCAAATCGCATACCAACGCACAAATTTCCTGATTATAATCCCACAAGAAGGCATATTTTTTTTCATAAAAAACTTGGAAATCATCGGCATAGTACTCAAAGAAAGGGCTGTTTCTGTATGCAGCTACCAACGCATTCCAATGCACATGACGCCAATTGCCATGATCCGAAACACGGACATCCTTCATCAGACATTTGGCCGTTTCAGCCTTTTCTGTAGGGATAGTCAGTGCCAGCGGGCCATCTGCCGCCGCTATGACACAACGGTTGCGATAGGTCTGTTTCACATAATTATCGTACTGTTCCACATAGGCTTTTTCACAAGCAAACAGTTTTGTATAATACTCCACCGGAGCCAAATAAGCCGAACTTACATATATCGTCTTTTCCATTATTGCACTCGTTGAAAAATGCGTTCTCTTTCGGATGAGAACCAGATATACCAAGCTTTACCTATCAGATGGTCATCGGGCACCAAACCGAACAAACGTGAATCGCACAAATTTACCGGATTATTGGAAGCCATCCAGTAATAATCTTTATTAAATGTATAAGCTTCTACAGGCGTTCCGCCCACATACAGGGTGTCTCCCCTGACAGAAGCCACTTTCCCTTCGTGACGGACAATGGTATTGCACAGCAAAGTCACATTCCAAGGATATACTTTGACAAGTTTTCCTTTCTCCGGAATTACCAAAGGGTGGCTCTTGCTTATATCTTTTTGATAGAGAGGAACCAGATCCACTTTATCTGCCAGTTTCTGTTTCAACAGATAATATTCATAATGACTGAAAGTACGTATGTACTTCCCTCCGGCATACCCTACCAGGCTGTTCCCCTGAATGTTCAATTGCCGCATGACGGCCTGCATCGTTTCTTCTTCCGTATAAGGATAAACATACAAAGATTTACTATCCGGACTCAGTACCTGCTCGTCAGTCACCCACAGTTCATCATTCAGCATCAACGTATCTCCGGGCACTCCTACCACACGGCTTATAAATACCTCCCGATTGCCCACCGAAATCTGCGGAGACCGGGGATTAGGGTTATTGAACAATACAATATCCCCCTTTCCGGCCGTTTTTCCCAGCCACCGCCAGGTAGAAAAAGGCACACGAAACCCATAGCTCCACTTATTCACCAAAACCCTTTCCCCTTGATAAAGGCTATTTTCCATACCGGTAGAGGGAATGGTGCAGGAGGTGAAAGCAAATGTCTTTACCAGCACAACCAGAATGACAGCAGTAAGCATTGCTTTGATCCATACAGGAATACGGGATATGCGCAATTTATTTAATGTTATCTACAAAGGTAAACAATCGGTTCCAACGTATCTTTCCATCCAGCCAGCCACGGTCATTATCCAATGACAGCCAAATAAAGATGGGCTTTCCCACCACATGATCTTCGGGAACAAATCCCCAAAAACGGGAATCGGCCGAGTTATGACGGTTATCCCCCATCATCCAGTAATAATCCATCTTGAAAGTATATTCATCGGTCTCCTTGCCGTTGATATAGATCTTTCCATCTTTCACAGCCAGTTCATTACCCTCGTAGGCATGGATAGGACGCTCGTAAACAGGCAGATTCTCCAACGTGAGTTTCACCGTTTCCCCTTTTTTCGGAATCCATACCGGTCCATAGTTATCCGTAGTCCAGTTCTTATACATATTCAGCGGATATAGGCCTCCCGCATCATCAGCCTGTGTGTTTTCAATGCCGATTGCCACATCCTTACGGGCCAGCAAACCAGCTTTCGCCTTTTCTGTCAGCGGCATATTATAAACGGAGGCATCCGTATAATACATCATCATATCCTCCCTGCTGATACCCAGTTCATGCGCTAGGTCATCGGGAATAGGACGCTTGGTTTTCACCAGATAACGATACTGCACATTATCTGGTTCTTTATTAGCTTTTCCGTCCAAGTAAATAATACGGTCCTTTATCTCCAACGTCTGTCCGGGCAAGCCCACACACCGCTTTACATAGTTCTCGCGACGGTCTACCGGACGGCTGATTATCTCACCGAAATTCTGTGGATTCTCCTTCAGATACTCCCGGCCCAACTGATAATAATAATCATAAACCACCCGTTGCTGCTCCGGAGTCATGGAAGCCAGATCCATCGGTTTCGCCAGTTCCTTGCCTGCGCCATAGCTCAGACGGTAAATATCATCATTGGGCACACCGGTGGCAACTGTATCTCCGGCCGGGAAGTTAAAGACAACGATATCATTCAACCGCACCTCTCCCAAACCTTTCACCCGCTTATACTCCCATTGCGGATGCTCAAGGTACGATTTACAGTTAAAGACCGGCAGTGTATGTTGCGCCAACGGCATATGCAGCGGAGTCTGAGGCACACGGGGACCGTAACTCATTTTGCTCACAAACAGATAATCCCCCGTCAGCAATGACTTTTCCAGTGAGGAAGAAGGGATCACATAGTTCTGGAAAAAATAGAGGTTGACAAAATAGACTGCCACCAGTGCGAATACAATGGCATCCACCCATCCCATGACGGTCACTACATGACGGTTCTTGGATTGTTTCCACCAAGTCCATGGAATCTTCTTTGTGATATACGCATCGAAGATAAACGGTACAACCACCAGTCCCAGCCAGCTTCTCAACCAAACAAGAAATATCAGGTAAAGCGCCAGGACAACGGCAAACTTGATCCACTGTGTACGTGTTGCTTTTATCATATCCTAAAACTGAAATAAATCACTCATTCCTAATAACCCCTCATGTCTGGATGTATATTCCGCTGCCAGGACAGCCCCCAAGGCAAAACCTTTCCGGTTCTTGGCGTCATGGGTTATCGAGATGCTGTCCGCCTCGGAGTCGTAACGGATGGTATGGATACCAAACACCTCCCCTTCACGGATAGAGCTGACAGGAAATTCATTCTCTGCACATTCCGTACTTCCGGAAACAGTTCCATCCGGTGCTGCCAAGGTACCTTTCACCCATTTACTCTTGCGGTTCATATTTTCCAGAATCCCTTCGGCCAGCGTGATAGCTGTTCCGCTGGGCGCATCCAGCTTATGAATATGGTGAGTTTCGGTCATAGAAACTTCGTAAGCGGGAAAGTTATTCATTATTTTAGCCAGGTATTTATTTACAGCCGAGAAAATAGCGACACCCAGGCTGAAGTTAGACGACCAAAACAAAGTTTTTCCGCCTTTCGTGCATAATTCCTTCACCTCATCACCATGTTTGTCCATCCATCCGGTGCTGCCCGATACCAATTTGACACCGGCAGCAAAAGTCTTCATATAGTTATCGTATGCCACCATCGGGTTAGTAAACTCAATAGCCACATCGGCCGACTTAAATGCTTCCGAATTGAAATCATCTTGATTATCAACATCTATAATACTCACAATCTCATGTCCGCGGGCAACTGCAACTTTTTCAATCTCCTTACCCATCTTTCCGTATCCTATTAATGCTATTTTCATAATTACGAATGTTATTTTAGCCACAAAGATAGCGTTTTTCGTTGTAAACCATTACATTTGCCAAACATTTACACCTCATTAACATGGAACAACTATTACACTATGTATGGAAACACAAAATATTTCCTCTCAAAGAGCTGAAAACCACAACTGGCCAACAAGTAGAAGTTATAGATACGGGACTGGCGAATTCCAACGCCGGTCCCGATTTTTTTAACGCCAAACTCAAACTGGACGATGTACTCTGGATAGGAAATATCGAGATACACCGGAAATCTTCAGACTGGTTCAAACACGGACATCATACAGATGCCAGTTACAACTCTGTCATTCTGCATATAGCCTCCGAAATAGATACGGAAATCAGCAGAAGTAACGGGGAAAAGATTCCCCAAATGCAACTTTCCTGCCCAGAATCCGTCCGCGCCAACTACAAAGAGCTGTTGGAAACAGACAGTTACCCTCCTTGTTACCGCATCATTCCTTCACTCTCCTCTTTCACCGTCCACTCGTGGATGTCCTCTTTACAGATGGAACGGTTCGAACAAAAAGCAACTCTGTTGAGCGAACGGCTAAAATGCTGCCAAGGCAATTGGGAAGATGCTTTCTTTATCACCTTGGCACGTAATTTTGGGTTCGGGCTAAACGGAGACGCTTTCGAAACCTGGGCTCATCGACTTCCTTTCCGAGCGGTAGACAAACATCGGAACGACCTATTCCAGATAGAAGCCATCTTCTTTGGGCAAGCGGGCATTCTGGAAGACCCTGACGGAGATGAATATTACCTCCGGCTAAAAAAAGAGTACACCTACCTGCAACATAAATTCGAACTGATGCCCATGGATGCTTCCCTATGGCGTTTTCTCAGACTGCGTCCTGCCAATTTCCCACACATACGTATTGCACAGTTGGCTTGTCTCTATCATCGTGCCTACGGACTGCTCTCGCGCATCATGGAAACGGAAACACTACAAGGAGTCAGAGAGATTCTGAAAGGAGGGACTTCGGAGTATTGGATCACTCATTATACATTTGGCGGCTCCTCTCCCTCCCGCCCGAAGAGTTTAAGTAACACCTCGCTGGATTTACTGATTATCAACACAGTAGTAACCTTTCTTTATGCCTACGGAATACATAAAGGGAACGAAACGCTCTGTGCACGTGCCGGCAGTTTTCTGGAAGAACTGAAAGCAGAAAACAATTACATCACCCGCATGTGGGAACAATGTGGAATGAAAGCCTCCAATGCCGCCGACAGCCAGGCTTTAATACAATTAAAGAAAGAATATTGCGACAAGAAAAAATGCCTGTATTGTCGGATAGGGTATGCATATCTGAAAAAAAAATAAATTTTCTTTCCTAGAGTTTTGCGTAAGCCATCCGGTGTGTACGTGACTCTCCGGATATGTATGTCACATGTCTCTTCCGGTCAATAATTTCACACTACTATTTTAATATGAGCCGAAGGGCAATGAGCGTATTTCGCTATATTTGCAATCGGAAATAAAACCAAAGCATTATGACAGACGAACAATCGGGCCCGTTGAAGCTCATATTCAATTACAATGACGTATTCTACAGCTTCTACTACGACGACCTCGGCGGGTGCACGCACCGTTCCCGCGAATATGCCATCAACTATGTCTACTCGGGCGAGATGATTCTCGACAACGGGACCGGACGGATTCATGTGGGGAAAGGCGAATGCGTCTTCATTCCGCGCGACCATCACATCACGATGTACAAAAGGACGAAGGACGGCGAACGCTACTGCGGCATCTTCCTGATGTTCACGCGCCGTTTCCTGCGGGAAATGTACGGCAGGCTGGGGCCGCGCAAAGTTCCCGCAGACACCCCCAAGCCCGGCCCCGGCGTAATCAAGCTGCCCAAGACGGTAGAGCTCGCCAGCCTGTTCGCCTCCATGACCCCTTACTTCGACCCGGACGTGAAACCCAATGACGATTTCATGAACCTGAAACTGCAGGAGGGGCTGCTCGCCTTACTGCATATCGACAAGCGCTTTGCCCCGGCCCTCTTCGACTTCAACGAGCCGTGGAAGATAGACATCCTGGAGTTCATGAACGAGAACTACATGTACGAGTTCACGATGGAAGAAATGGCGCACTACACGGGACGCAGCCTTGCCACGTTCAAGCGCGACTTCAGGAAAATCAGCGACCTGACGCCCGAGAAATGGCTGATACGGAAACGGCTCGAGGTGGCCTACGCCAAACTGAAGGAGGGCGGCAGGAAGGTGGTGGATGTCTATGCCGAGGTGGGATTCAAGAATCCGTCGCACTTCTCCACCGCGTTCAAGAAGCAGTACGGCATATCGCCGACCGCCGCGTTCCCTTAAAACGAAGACTGCCGTATTGACCCTTTGGGAAATCTTATTTGAGCCTCACAGCAATTCCGCTGTGGGGCTTTCTCTTTAACTTTGCCGCCGAAACAGGAAACATAAAAAGAAATGAATAGAAACAGAACAATGAAAAAAGTATTGGTCATATCGTCAAGCCTGCGTTCAAGGAGTAATTCGGACGCATTGGCCGATGAGTTTGCCCGTGGAGCCGCAGATGCGGGCAACGAGGTCGAAAAGGTAACGCTCAGAGGGAAGGATATCCGCTTCTGCAAGGGATGCCTTGCCTGCCAGAAGACAGGGCGTTGTGTCATCAACGACGACGCGCCTGCCATCGTAGGGAAAATGCACGATGCCGACGTCATCGCGTTCGCTACGCCCATCTATTATTATGAAATGTGCGGCCAGCTCAAGACCCTGCTCGACCGGGCGAATCCCCTTTACCCGTCCGACTATCGTTTCCGGGACATTTATATGCTGACCAGCGCTGCCGAGGATGGAGCGCATGTGCCGGAACGTGCCGTCTCCGGACTGACAGGCTGGATAGACTGCTTCGGGAAAGCGCGTCTTGCCGGGACGGTCTTTGCCGGAGGCGTAAGCGAGCCAGGAGAGACGGCAGGGCATCCTTCGTTGGAGCGTGCGTACGAAACGGGGAAATCCATCGAATGATGTAATAAGCAAATTTTAAATCGTCATCTTTCGGTAAAGTTAAATCACCATCTAATAATAGAGACTATCAGTTAATAGCATGAAAACAACGAATCTGAAAACCGCAGCCGTTGCAGCCTTGTTCGGAACAGGACTGCTTGCCGGCTGCACGGACAGTGCGACAAACCAAGAAACAAGTGACAATATGAAGACATTGAATCTGACACAGGAGTGGGACAAGACCTTTCCGCAGAGCGACAAGGTGAACCACGGCAAAGTAACATTTACCAACCGCTACGGAATCACGCTGGCTGCCGACATGTATGTGCCGAAGGACGCTTCCGGCAAGCTGCCCGCCATCGCCGTCTGCGGGCCGTTCGGGGCTGTCAAGGAGCAGGCAGCGGGGCTGTACGCACAGGCACTTGCCGAACGGGGATTCCTGACGATTGCTTTCGACCCCTCGTTCACGGGCGAAAGCAGCGGAGAGCCCCGCAGCGTGGCTTCGCCGGACATCAATACCGAAGACTTCTCGGCAGCGGTGGATTACCTTGCCACACGTCCGGACGTGGATGCCGAACGTATCGGCATAGTAGGTATTTGCGGCTGGGGTGGATTTGCCATCAACGCGGCTGCGGGCGACACACGCATCAAGGCAACGGTCGCTTCCACGATGTACGACATCAGCCGCTGTTCGGCAAACGGTTATTACGATGCCAATGACAATGCAGACGCCCGCTACGAGATGCGCCGCCAACTGAACGCCCAACGCACGGAAGACTATCGGACGGGTACTTATCCCCGCACCGTGATGAACCCGGAACCTGCCGCCGACGCGCCGCAGTTCATGAAGGATTATTACGACTACTACAAGACCGAACGCGGCTATCATCCCCGTTCCATCAATTCCGGTCTGGGCTGGAACAAGACGTCCAATCTTGCGTTTCTCAACGCGCCTATCCTTGCCTATAGCGATGAAATCCGCAGTGCCGTACTGCTCGTTCATGGAGAGAAAGCGCACTCCCGCTACTTCAGCGAGGATGCGTTCAAGAAGCTGAAGGGCGACAACAAGGAACTGATGATTGTTCCCGGCGCCGTACATACGGACTTGTATGACAATCTTGATATGATTCCGTTCGACAAGATAGACATGTTCTTCAAAAAGTATCTCGGCAAATGCCTGAACCTGGACAAGCAGCCGGGAATGTGCGCCAAGGAGCCGATGACCGCCGACGGTATCGTACGCCTGTCGAAAATCGAAGTTTACCCGCAGCACATCGACGAGTACATGAAATACGCAACCGAGGTGGGCGAAGTCTCCCTGCGTACCGAACCGGGCGTATTGACGATGTACGCCGTCAGCGAAAAGGAGAATCCCTGCAAGGTAACCATTCTTGAGACCTATGCGAGCCGTGAATCATACGAGAAGCACATCGCCTCGGAACACTTCCGGAAATACAAGCAGGGAACGCTGCATATGGTCAAGTCGCTGGTGCTGGCTGACCAGACGCCGCTCAACCCTGAAAACCGGATCAATAACTTCATTCAATAAAGAATCATGAACCGAATCATTTTAATCTCAGTATTCAGCATTCTGACACTTCAAGTTATGGCACAGGAAAAGATAGTACAGACGGCAGGGCGCGACCAGTTAGGCGAGTTTGCTCCCAAATTTGCGGAACTCAACGATGACGTCCTTTTCGGCGAGGTATGGAGCCGCACCGACAAGCTCGGTCTTCGTGACCGTAGCTTGGTAACGATTACTTCTCTTATCAGTCAAGGTATCACAGACAGCTCGCTGACATATCATTTGCTGTCAGCGAAGAACAACGGCATCACCCGCACCGAAATCGCCGAAATCATCACGCATATCGGTTTTTACGCAGGTTGGCCGAAGGCTTGGGCGGCATTTCGCCTTGCCAAAGACGTATGGACGGAAGACACGACCGGCGAGGATGCCAAGGCAGCCTTCCAACGTGAAATGATTTTCCCCATCGGCGAGCCCAACACGGCGTATGCGCGATATTTCACCGGCAACAGTTACCTCGCGCCTGTTTCGCGTGAGCAGATAAATATCTCCAACGTGACTTTCGAGCCGCGCTGCCGCAACAACTGGCACATCCATAAAGCGACGAAAGGCGGTGGTCAGATGCTTGTCGGTGTGGCCGGACGTGGCTGGTATCAGGAAGAAGGCAAACCGGCGGTAGAGATTCTGCCCGGCACGGTCATCCACATTCCTGCCGGCGTGAAGCATTGGCACGGTGCGGCAGCCGATAGTTGGTTCGCGCACCTTGCATTCGAGATTGCAGGCGAAAACGTTTCCAATGAGTGGCTGGAACCCGTCACTGATGAAGAGTATGACAAACTGAGTTGAAAAAACGCTAAAGTTCCTCCTGCGAAGGATACACACAAGGGGAATAGCAGAAAAAAATCTCCGTATCACAGGCCGTATAACCGACAGAAAAATGCCGCTTGAAAATAAATTCAAGCGGCATTTTTCTGTCGGTTATTATCAGGATAACAGCGGAAAATCGCGATAGCGGTTTAGCTGCCACATCATCTGCAATGTCATCCGGTCATGCCAATGCAATAACATGAATCATATCAACTTCAAATCCTTTGCTATCCGGCAGGCTTCTATCGAGTTTTTCACCTGCAACTTCCCTAAAATCTCCTGCCTATGCCGGCTGACCGTATTTATGCTGATGCGGAGCGTGGCGGCTATTTCTTTGCTCGACAAGCCTTTATCGATGAGGATCAGGACCTGTTTTTCTCTGACGGACAATATTTTGGTGCTATTCTGTTTATCCAGTTCCATCATCTGGCCATTGGTGGAATTGATTATCAGGCATCGGGCAGGAATATCGAACAATAAAGGACTGTAAAGGCATAGAGCCAGCCACAAAGTATCGTTGGCGGGGGCATAAACATAAAACATACGATGCAATACGGGTATATAATCATTCGTGCTGCTTGTCATGCGGAGCTTGCTCATCAAATAATAATCGGCACGTTCCTTCTTCGGCCGGCATTTGACAAAATGGAAAAAACAAAGCTCTTGCAAGTGTTTGCTTGCCAAATCGTCAGGATGGATGAGCCTGAAGATTTCTTCTTCCCAAATGGAAGGCACTTTGCCTTCTTTCCCGCATTTGCCGATTTTAAGCATTCGTGAGAACTTGCCGTAATAGATGTAGCTTGCATTGGTGCGCAAATCACTCAATACGGCAATGGCATTCTCCATACGTGCATAGTTGCACGCCATATCCTTATATCTGTCCAGCATCTCCGCATACGGCTGCTCTTCCGCAAAATCCTGTGCTGAAAACTCCTTGTTCAATACGCCTTTACTATCCATTGGTGGGAACAAAATGGTTATTTATAATCATTGTGCGGTATATGGCAATGGCCTACCTTTGCAAAAGTAATTGAAATAAATGGTTCTTTATGACAAGTGAGAAAGAAAAATGCCGTCAAGGCAGGCTGTACGATGCCAACAACGATGCGGAATTGATAGCCGAAAGGCAAGCATGCAAGCTGCTGTGCCATGAATATAATCATCTGCCGCCGTCAGAAACCAAACGCAGGAACGATATTATAGTCAAGCTGTTCGGGAAGACGGGACGTGGTTTTCTGATAGAGCAACCGTTCTTTTGCGATTACGGCTATAACATAGAGATTGGCGGGAATTTTTATGCAAACGTGAATTGCGTTGTCTTGGACGGAGCCAAGGTCAAGTTCGGCGACAATGTGTTCATTGCTCCCAACTGCGGATTTTACACTGCCGGGCATCCCTTCGATGTAGAGCAGAGAAACCGGGGGTTGGAATATGCCCGGCCGATTACCATAGGCGATAACGTGTGGATAGGTGCGCATGTCTGTGTGCTGCCCGGAGTTACAATCGGCAACAACTGTGTTATCGGTGCAGGAAGCGTGGTGAACAAAGATATTCCGGAAGGTTCGTTGGCAGTCGGAAATCCTTGCCGGGTGATACGGAAAATATAATATTTTACATAAGACACATGGAAATGAAAAAGTTATTGTTAAGCGGATTGATGATTTCCGCTTCATTTGCCTGCATGGCGCAGTCATTGGAAAAGATGCAGTGGTTCAACGAACCGGAACAATGGGAAATCAAGGGCAACTCCCTTTCGATGAATGTCACTCCCCAAACCGACTACTGGCGCATATCCCATTATGGATTTACCGTCGACGACGCCCCTTTCCTGTATACCCTGCGTGGCGGGGAGTTTGAAGCCAAGGTAAAAATATCCGGCGACTACAAGACACGTTTCGACCAGTCGGGACTGATGCTTCGCGTCGACCACGAAAATTACATCAAGACAGGGATTGAGTTCGTGGACGGCAAATACAACCTCAGCACCGTCGTGACGCATCACACGAGCGACTGGAGCATCATACCTCTGGACAAACCCGTGCCGTTCGTATGGATAAAGGCGGTGCGCCGGCTCGATGCCGTGGAAATTTTCTATTCTTTTGACGACAAGGAGTACACGATGATGCGCAACGCCTGGCTGCAAGACAATCGTCCGGTCATGGTGGGAATAATGGGGGCTTGCCCTGACGGAAACGGCTTCACGGCCAAGTTTGAGAATTTCTCCGTCAAGCATCTGCCCGATTTGCGCAGAGTGCAGTGGCTGAAGGAAAACAATACGGAAACAACTGAAAACAAGAAATGACCATGAGAATAGAACATATCGCAATCTGGACGGACGACCTCGAGACCCTAAGAGCATTTTACACCAGATATTTCAACTTGAAGTGCGGCAGCAAATATACAAACCCGTCCAAAAACTACACATCTTATTTTCTGTCTTTTGGAGAGGATAAAACCCGCATTGAACTCATGCACATCCCTGATATGCAAAATCCGGCAAGCAGGGGCAACCTGAAAGGGCTGGCGCATTTTGCCATTGCAGTAGGAAACGCTCAAACGGTAGACACACTCACCGAACGGTTGAGAGCGGACGGCTACACCATATTGAGCGAACCGAGAACGACGGGTGACGGATACTATGAGAGTGCCGTAGCGGACCCTGAGGGAAACTATGTGGAAATAACAGCGTAAATGGTGGAAGCAAAACCTGCTATTATCCGCACACGTTGAATATTCGGTCTTCTTTTGCTCCTACGGGTCTGTATCGCTTTTCCTGAGGCTGTTAGTTACAATAATGAATGTATTCGTTCTGTTTTGGATTGGAATCGATAACAACCAGTTGCTCTGCACCGTTATGACATTGTTTCATCTATTCTTAGTTTTGAGGAATCAACAAACAAGGTCTGATATTGCTTTGCGAGTGCACCACCATACTCCCAAACAACAAACTATAATGATAATACTGGTAGTATAAAGCATATTTCCTAATCCTGTAAGCGGAGAAATTACACCTCCGAATAAAAATGTCAAAAAACCGAGCAAGGCAGACGCATTACCGGAATTATCCCGTTCTTCATCAAGGGCTAATGCAGTGGAGCTTGGTAATATCAATCCTAAAAAAATGAGGAATAGAAACAATATACTCTCAACTATTATGACAGTAGCATTACTTATAAACGCAACTGCCACCATCAAACTTACCAATCCAAAGCCGACAGCCCCTGTTTTCATCGCCTGTTTTGCACTGTGGAAAAACGACACAGAAAAACTACCCAACATAATAGCTACTGCATTCGCACCGAAGCAAAGACCGTATGCTGTAGGAGATAAACCATAATGTGTCTGGAAAATAAAGGGCGAAGCGGCAATATAGGCAAACATTACTCCCATTGCAAATGCTTGCACTAACACATAGTTTATAAACCGTTTATTGTGGAGTACGGGAATGTAGTTATGGAAAGTTGAATATATATTCTCTTTTTGTCGACATTTTTTCGGAAGCGATTCCTTAAAAAATGACAGTATGAAAATCAATAACAAACCTATAGCAAACAGTATCCAAAAAATTCCTTTCCAATCTGTCACTTCAAGTAAAAAACCACCCAATGCAGGGGCGCAGATAGGAGCCAGTCCTTGTACTCCACTTAACAAGGAAAAGAACATACTCAGTTCCCTGCTTTCATAGAGGTCTGTGGCAATAGATTTGGAAATGACAACTCCACCTGCACCTGCCAATCCTTGAACTAATCGAAATAAAATAAACCAATGAATATCCTGCGAATAGATACACCCTATAGTTGCCACGCCAAACAACCCTAAAGACAAAAGTAGCGGACGTTTACGCCCGTATTTGTCACTTAGTGGTCCGATGAAAAGTTGTCCTACCGCCAATCCTATCATACAAAATGTCAGACTCAATTGTACCAATGAAGCGGAAGTGTTGAAATACTTGTCCAATATAGGCAGTGTAGGTAAATAAAAATCAGTAAGAAACGGACCGAAAGCAGATGTGATACCGAGCGTTATTAAAAGATAGAGTTTTGAGTTTCTTGTTGCCATAATTCTCTTGTTGTAAATTATGGGGCAAAATTACTGACTTTCCCATGAAAGGTTTCGTCCTAATTCGCATGCATATTGTTCAAATAGTGATTATCTTTGCATTATGAAACAGCAAACACAATTTCATATCATATCGGGAGCAAATCTTTTATCTGAATTATTCCCAACGCAAACAGGAAAGCGTACACTTATTGGATATGTCCATTTCGTGCTTACATTGCAAGGGGAAGCATGGGTGGAGATAGACGGACATAATTTGCATCTTCAAAAAGGCTCATTTCTCTTTCTGTTGCCAAACGTACAGTTGCGCAGAATATCGCAAACCGATGATTTTCTATATGACTACCTTTTCTTTGCGTTTGATTATTTGGCAGATTTCCCTTTATTGCTCAAAACAGATGTATCGGACAAGGCAATGAATATGCCTCATTGCAAATTCAACACAGAAACATTTGCTTTGATAAAAAGATACTTCCACCTTATAAACGAGAGACAAGACTATACGGAAATTACAAAAGGTTTGCTTTTTTCATTGATTGTAGAAATAAGCCGTATCTATACAGACCTGAATATAGCGACAAAAATATCCCGACAAGATGAATTGACGGATAATTTCTTTCGTTTATTACATTCGCATTATAAGAAAGAGCATACGGCTACTTTCTATGCAGACCGCCTTTGTGTGACAGATAAACACTTGATGCGTACTATTAAGGCTCGAACAGGCAGAACATTCCATTTTTGGCTATCAGACTTTTTAATGCGTGAAGCCAAATTTCAATTGCGTTCAACAGATAAAAGTGTTACACAGATAGCCGAAGAACTTAATTTCCCAAACTCATCTTTTTTTGCAAGATTCTTTAGAAAATATATCGGAATAACGCCATTGCAATTTAGGAAAGGCTAAATATTGCGAACGTTCAGTCTCTTATGAGCAACAAAGTAAAATTGGCAGAATTGATGGCAAGGCGCAAATAACAGAAAACATGAGAGCATAACCTGTGGTCATCCCGTCTGAGCCAATCAAAAAACAGGACACCTAACCCGATTTTCAATATGGCATAAAATAATAATGTGCTTCTGCTGCATATCCAACATTTGACGGCTGTGTTCTGTCCGTATGGTCTGTATCTTGGACTGCAGCGTTTCGATGGTTTCCTCGTGGGTGGCTACTGTTTGATGTAATGTAGCGTTTTCCCTCTCCAATGTCTTGACCTTGCTGCTGCCGAAAAGGGAGGTGTGTCGTAATGCACGATGCACCTTCTTTTTTATTCATGGCCTCCACAACAAAGCAACTTGAACCGCACAACAAAGCCATCGCGCGGCATTCCTCCTACCTTTGCGGCTGAAAACATAAAAACACAGCATGTATGAAGAATATTTTTGAAAAAGATTTGTCGGGCGAAATGGTTTCACCCGATGAACCGGGCTACAAGGAGTTGATTGACGATATTTTCGCAACCATCAGGACCGCGACAGAGATGAATACCGGCTATCGCACTCCTGAAGAAGTGCATGATTATATGGGACTGATTCTCGGCAAACGGCTCGAAGAGAGTACGACGGTGCTGCCGCCTCTCTATATCGACTATGGGAAACCGGTCACTATCGGGAAAAGGTGCTTTATCCAGCAGTGCTGCACGTTCTTCGGCCGTGGCGGCATCACAATCGGCAATGATGTGTTTATCGGTCCTAAGGTCAATCTGATTACGATCAACCACGATCCGGATCCGGAAAATCGCAGTGCTACCTACGGTCGTCCGATCGTTGTCGAGGACAAGGCATGGATTGGCATCAATTCAACCGTCCTGCCGGGCGTGCGTATCGGTTACGGTGCGATTGTCGGAGCCGGTAGTGTGGTAACCAAAGATGTACCGCCTATGACGATAGTAGCCGGTAATCCTGCCAGGTTCATCAAGAAAATCGAAGTGAAATGAGAAAATCGCAAGTCATAGCCATCCTGACATTCCCGACCGCGTGTCCGAAACCGCCTTCCCCGCCACCGTGCCGCAGCGTGCGGAGGAAGAACCCGCCGATGGTTGGGTAAGCGGCAAAGATAAAGACGTATTGCAGACGCTGTTCCCGTTTTTGCAATGCGTCTTTTTATACTAAGCGGCCTTTTTACTTTACTTCCATCATCATATTGTAATGTGCAATATGCCCCGTTTTCTCAAATATCTTTCGGAAGACCTCAAAATACTTGGCAATGGTATCACAAGGCGCCTCTACGTATAAATCATCAGGCAGGCAATGAGAGCCGTCGTTTACCCGACAAATCAGCGAACGGCAAATCTCCTGTTCTTGCGGATTGGTGAACGTATGAATCAGTTCATCGTCTCCGAATTTGCCTAAAATCTTAAAATAATTCTCGATGATGCGCCGCATGGTATTTTGTATGGTCAGTCCGGAATTATTATCGCGCTCTTGCAGTTCTTTCCACAATAATTCATAGGAGCTGACAATGGGATTTTCCATTTCATACCCTTTTACAGAGGTGACATTATCCGTTTTTCTCAATATCCAGTAATAAGTACTCTTGTTTTTAGAGGTTCTTCCATCTACAAACGAAACCTCTTTATGAAAATAAATATTATGCGTCAGTACGATTAATTGTTTAATATTACCGGCATTGTTTTTAATTTGCTTTATCATCTCCTTTATCAAAGAGCTTACAATAAACAACACATTACCGTCCAAACTGCCAACAGGATCATCTATAACTACCACTCTGTCTTCCATTATTCTCTCTTTATCAATGCTCCCTTTTGCCAGCTGCATGAAATAGAGGAATGTAATAAAAGTTATCTCCCCCTCACTAAGTGTCGTTTCCGCCAAAGTGCCGTTCTCTCTTTGTATCTGATATTGATTTTCATAACCGGAAGCCGGGACTATCTGGAAATTAGTGAACCCATATAGTCTTAAAATCCTGTTGATTTCATCAATGGAAGGTTGGACACTGGTCACATTTTGAGTTAACCGACTAATTTCACCGTTCAATGCCGCATAATCTTCCCTCAGCCTGGCGACCTTTTTCTCCAAGCCATTCACGCCCGCCATGAGTTTTTTCTCTTCCTCTAAATACGATTTTATTTCGTCCTGATATTCAACTGTTACAAATTTCCATACTTGCATGATCAGTTTTTGTCTTTCGTGGTGCAAGTTTTCGACAAGTCGGTTGTGTTTGGATATTTCTTGATTGGCAGCGGTAATCAGGCATTTCAATTTCTCTTGTAGTTCCATTGTAGAAACCAGGTTGATACTTCGGCTTGGCTCTTTCTGTTTATTGTGAATATATTCCTTATTGCCTGCAACTGTTCCATTCAATGTCTTTAATGTTGCATCGTACAAATCCTTATTCAATTTTGATTCCGGATTTTGCCTTTCCCTTTCGGATATACTTTCCAAAAGGGAGATTAATTCCGTACTAACGGCAACATATTTTTCTCCTAAGCTCTGAACAGTTTGAATATTTGCTGTAAAAGTTTCGTTGAAATATAATTCCAATTGTTTTCTAAACTCCTCGGTAACGGTTTCCTTTTGACAAAACGGGCACGTATGATTGTCTTTCTGAATATATTTGCGACCTTCGTTCACCCAGTCGTTGATATTAAGCCTTTGAATGAGATTGCCAATATTAACATCCGCGTGTCCTATTATTTTCTTGTCCCATATTTCATTCTGTTCAATAACATCCAATTCATTTCCATTGACAAGAGGTAACAGAGATAAAGATTGCACGTTTTTCTTGAAGACAATTTTAGATTTTTCCAGCAGTTGCTCGAACTCAATAATCTCAGAAGAATTATTCCCATATTCTTCTAAGAGTTTGTCCATAAAAGTTTGTTTGTATAAATATCCTCTAAAAGCTTCTTTGAAATTATTCTCGTATTTCTTATAAACCTTTTGCCAAGTTTTATCACGGAAATTTTCTTGGCAAATTTTCAAATCGGACTTCAACTTCTCCAAACTGCCCTTTTGCTTTTTCCCTTCCTCTGTCAAAGTAGATAATCCCTTCTTCTTGCTTTCTATTATTTCAAGTTCATCTTTAGTGGCATGCCCCAATGTGAACACCCCGTTTATGGTTCCTTTCCCAAAATTCTCCTCCTTAAATTGGCGATTATACACCAAAGTATTTAAAGGCATGTTATTTTCCCATATCAGTTCAGAATCTGTATAATCCTCATTTTGTGGAAAGGCAAGAAATTTGCTGACAGTTGTTTTTCCGCTCCCATTACTACCATAAATGAAATTTATTTTCCGGAGATTTGTGAATTTTACTCCAGACTCATTGTAAGTAGCGATGTTTTTAATCGTAAATTCTTGAATCATAGTATTATTTTTAAGTTTTTCAAAGATATGAAAGTAATTTTGATTAAAACTATCAAAGGAGCAAAAACTTTGTATTAGCTGTATTTTTTGTTCGCTTTATAATATTGCCAAACAATAGGCTCAGATTGATATAAAATATAGTTCAATTCAAGTGTGTGGATATGCCCCGCACATCCACACACCGACTATATTTCATTACAAAAGAATGACGCTTAGAACGCCTTCTTGTAAAGTTCCAGAATAATTTCTTCCGTCACCTCACGAGGGTTGCCCGGCGTGCAGACATCGGCGATAGCCGAAGCGGCCAGACGAGGCAAATCCTCCTCCTTTATACCCAGTTCGGACAAATGCTGAGGGATACCCACCTTGACAGACAAGGCTTTCACCGCCTCTACAACCGCCTTCGCAGCCTCTTCCTGGCTCATACCGTCCTTGTACACATTCATCGCCTTGGCTATATCCACATACTTGGTCAAAGCAGCCGGAGCATTAAATTCCATGATGACAGGCAACAGCAAGGCATTGGCCACACCGTGAGGAACATCGAAGATAGCTCCCAGCGGATGAGCCATACCGTGAACCACACCCAAGCCTACATTAGAGAAGGCCATACCTGCAATGTACTGTGCCACGGCCATACCGTTACGCGCTTCCGCATTAGTCGGTTCGAAAACAGCGGTTTCCAGATAACGGGCAATCATCTCGATAGCCTTAATCTCGAACATATCGCTCATTTCCCAAGCACCTTTGGTAATCAGCCCTTCGATGGCGTGGGTCAGTGCGTCCAAACCTGTCGAAGCGGTCAAGCCCTTTGGCAAGGTGTACATCAACTCCGCATCCACAATGGCAATGGCCGGGATATCATTCAGATCTACACAAACCATCTTCTTGTGGTTCTCCTCGTCCGTAATCACATAATTAATAGTCACCTCAGCGGCAGTACCGGCGGTAGTGGGCAAGGCGATGATAGGCACCGATTTCTTCTTGGTAGGAGCCACCCCTTCCAATGACACCACATCACCGAAATCCGGATTATTGGTGATGATACCAATCGCTTTCGAAGTATCTATAGACGAACCGCCACCGATAGCCAGGATAAAGTCCGCTCCCGATTTTGCAAAAGCCTCAACACCCGCCTTTACATTGTTTACAGTAGGGTTCGGTTTGATTTCACTGAATATTTCATAAGGAATACCTGCATTCTCCAATACTTTCAATACTTTACCAGCCACACCGAATTTAATCAAATCCTTGTCTGTGGCAACAAATGCCTTGTGCAAACCTAAACGTTTGATCTCTTGTGGGAGCACTTCGCGCGCACCCGGGCCAAAATAAGATACTTCGTTCAATACGAATCTGTTAATCATAGTTTTATGTCAATTATATGGTTTTGCAGCAAACTTAGTACAAATTCTTGAGAAAACGGTTCTTTAACAAGATTCTTATTGCATGTTTTTCAGCATTCCGCCCTTTATTTCAGTTGCAAGAACGGCAACGTATTCCCGCTGGTAGAAAGCGGCAATTTCCCGTCCCACTTCTCCACTGCCTTAAGCTGGATCAGTTCCGGAGTGATGGATTGTTGCAGAATGCGGTTGGCGTCCGCTTTTCCTTTGGCCGCAGCCACCACTTTCTCGGCCTCCGCTATAGCGGCCTTTTTCTCGTTCTCCACTTTCAGGGCGTTCTGGACGGCGGTGTTTTTAGCGTCGATGGCCGCCTGAAGCACCTCATTCGGCTTCACGGACGACTGGATGTTGGTAAATGTAAAACCACGCTGGCTCAAACGTTCTTTCAACAACACTTCCACTTCCTTTTCGAAAGCAGGACGGTTATTGATCAGCGAGTCCGTCTCGTACATGCCCGCCACATCCTTGTAGGCATTCTTCACCTCGGTCAAGATGACGGACTGCTCCAGTTCCTCTGTCGTTTTACGATAACGGAGGAAAACTACCTTGGCGTTCTCGCGTTCAATATAATATTCAATCGTGGGGTCAGTCTGGAAGATCGTTCCTTTCTTATCCTGAATGTCAAAAGGCTCATAGTCCACAATCTGTGCGAAGGCGGGGTATTCGAAAAGTTGCTTGGTGAAACGGTTGTACATCACCCATCCGGTCTCCACTTTGGCGTCGTCCACACCGCGCTCGCTGCCTGCCAGGTTCACAATGATACCTGTCTGTCCGGAGTCAATGCGCTCTATGGCAAACATCATGATAAACAATACGAAGATGCCGATGACGGCAATTCCACCAATTCCTACTCTCAATCCTGTTTTGGTCTTTGACGTGTTCATGTATTTATCGTTTTGATTAGAATTGTAAATAACGGAAATAAAATTGGTTTTACCAAACGTCAGGGCTAAAAATAGCCATATCCTCTTGATATAGGCGGACAACGGAAAGCTTGGTTTTCAGGTACAGAATACCCTTTTCACCCTTACAGCAGACTCACCGCATCCAGATACTTATCTATCGTCGTAGCCTTCTTTATCGCTTTCTTTATCTTCCTGTCCGCATGGGGCAGCAGGTATTCCCAATAAGACTTCATCTTGCCCAGCAGTTGCGCATCTCCCTGCAAGCAACTTTCATAATGACGGAACAGACGCGCATGAAACACCTTCACCCGGTCTGTCAAGTCGGCGGAAGAAAGAACGGTGCCTTCGGCATATTCCCAAGCCAATGCGGGGTTAACCAGCAATCCGCGCCCCAGCATGACACCCTCCAGACGAGGAAATGCCTCTTCCACCATCCGGATATCATCCACCGTCTGCAAGTCACCGTTATAGGCCAACGGATGAGTACATTCCGAATAGAAAGCGGCAAATGCCTCTCTATCCGCCTCGCCTTTGTACTGTTGTTTCCCAATGCGCGGATGAAGCGTAATCCGCCGCAAAGGGGCAGCGTTCAGCAATGGCAGCAATGACCGCCATTCATCCGCACGCTCCCATCCCAACCTCATTTTTACGGAAAAATGCAGTTCGGGATAATGCGCCAGTTCTCTCAACAAAGCCTCCACCTCGGCAGGATACGGCAGCATGCCCGACCCTTTATGCTTTCCCGCAACCAGCGGAAAGGGACAACCCATATTGATATCCGCCTCCTTGTAACCGTTTTCTATAAACAGACCGGCCAGCCGTTCCAATTCGGCAGGTGTGGAAGCTATCAGTTGGGGTACCAGCCGGAACACGGCATTGTTTTCGGGAGCAATATCCCGTATCTCCTTGTTACGGAATTCTCCTCTCTCTATCCGTACAAAAGGGGTGTAATAAGTATCTATCCCACCGAACAGTTCCTGATGAAGGTTTCTCCACGGAGCTTCGGTAAAACCTTGCAAAGGGGCGGCATACAGTTTCATTCGCTTCTTTTTTTGAATTTGGATGCAAAGTAACATATTTTTCTTATACCTTTGCCCTATGGAAAAGTATATTTACGAACTGAAAATGAAGGTACGCGACTATGAGTGCGACCTGCAAGGCATTGTGAACAACGCCAACTATCAGCATTATCTGGAGCATACGCGCCATGAGTTCCTCACATCGGCAGACGTCAGCTTCGCGCATCTGCACGAGGAAGGAATAGACCCGGTGGTGGCACGGCTCACCATGGCATTCAAGGCTCCGCTGCGTAGCGGGGATGAATTTGTATCAAAACTCTATCTGAAAAAAGAAGGCATCAAGTATGTGTTCTATCAGGACATTTTCCGCCTGACCGACATGAAAGTGGCAATCAAAGCTACCGTGGAAACCGTATGTGTGGCAAACGGCAGACTGGGAAACAGTGCCTTATTTGATGAAATTTTCGCACCCTACCTGAGCGAATGACAACAGACGAACAACTTTATAGTCTGGCACTGACCCGAATACCGGGACTGGGACTGACAGGCGCGTTCAGGTTAGTCAGCAGCTTGGGCAGTGCCGCACGTGTTTTCGAATACCGCAAGGAACTGTCGCAGCGAGTTCCCGGAGTGAGCAAAAAGATTAGTGCGGCATTGGACAATCCCGAAGCCTTCCGGCATGCGGAGCAAGAGTTAATCTTCTGCGAGAAAAACCATATCCGCTGCCTCACCCTGAATGATAAGGACTACCCCAGCCGGCTACGCGAATGCGACGATGCTCCGTTAGCCTTATTCTACCGAGGAAACGCCGACCTGAATGCATTGCATGTCATTAGTATGGTAGGAACCCGCCATGCCACACCCTACGGACAGGATATCTGCACCCGTTTCCTTACCGACCTGTCGATACTATGTCCGGATGCCCTAGTAGTGAGCGGACTGGCATACGGCATTGACATCCATGCGCATCGCGCCGCTCTGCAAAACCAGTTCAAAACTGTGGGAGTATTGGCTCACGGACTGGATCGTATTTATCCTGCCGAACACCGGAAAACAGCTGTCAACATGTTGAAACAAGGGGGACTACTGACCGAGTTTACCAGCGGAACCAACCCCGACCGGCAGAATTTCGTGAAACGCAACCGCATTGTGGCAGGCATGAGCGATGCCACCATTGTTATCGAATCTGCTGCCAAAGGAGGAGCACTCATCACAGCCGAACTGGCAGGAAGTTATCACCGAGACTGTTTCGCCTTCCCGGGACGATGGAACGATGAATACTCCATCGGATGTAACAACCTGATAAAAAGAAACCAGGCCATGCTCATCACATCAGCCGAAGATCTGGTGACAGCAATGGGATGGGAAAGCAAACTTCAACCCCCAAAAACGATACAGCGGGAATTGTTTCCGGAACTGAGCGAAGAAGAGGCAGCCATTGTAAATCTGTTACAGAATATACCGGACGGAATTCAGATTAATACCTTAGTCGTAGAAACAAATATTCCTGTTCACAAAATGAGTGCCTTGCTGTTTGAATTGGAAATGAAAGGAATGATACGAGCATTGGCAGGAGGGATATACCGGCTAATAAGGTAACACCGTAAGGGGGCGGCACATGCCTCCGCCCCGCTCACGATATAAAGTTATTGTATTCCTAATTCGGCAAAGCCCATCGGTGCACCGTCTTCCACCATCTTCACCGCTTCCAACAATACATACCGGGCTGTTACCGGACTGAAATATACCGACTGAAGAATCGGATTGTTCTTGATATTCGAAAACTCTCCGCTACTCACCACCCGGTTCACGGCATCAGCTTCCATGCCGACAGAAAGTCTATATCCGGCTATCAGTCCTTTGTTGTACTCGCTCTGGTCGGGCAAGTAATGGAATGAAGAAACATTTCGTTCCTCACCCAAATCAATCAGCAGCTTGTCGCCTTCCACAAAGCAAGTCGTAGAGGCATTCTTATCCGCACATTTTCCGGCTTCCGCCTCATCCACCTGCGGCAAAGTAAACGGATACGTCTTCAGTTCTTCCGCTTTCGCAGTAAACACATCAGAAGTCTCTCCCGCATAATAAGCCTCTATATTATTGATACACAAGCAAGCACGCGATTTTTTGAAATTCACGCGAAGTTTGTCCGTCGTGACAGTCTCAAACCGTAGCAAACGTTTATAGCCAATTGTAGTCGTCTCTTCATTCAGCTTCACCGGCAACCACTCTCCTTCCTTGTTATACTCCACCACAAAGGATTGCACGCGCTGCCCCAATGGAATATATTCCTGTAACAGCATACGGTTCACCTTTTGCGGAGCCGGCCATTCAAACTCGATGACAGCTGACGTGACGCTATCTTCCGTAGCCCAATACGTATCATACTCTCCGTCAGTCACCGCCTTTGCCGTGTATAGTCCACCCCGTTCATTGGTAACTTTCGGAAGAACACCTTTCAGCAGGTTATCTGCCAACTGTCTCTGTACATTTTTATAAAAATCCACCGCATTCGCCGAATCCACCGGGTGAATCAATCCATCCCGGTTTACGGGGAAATTGAGCAACAAAGTAGCGTTATGTCCCACACTGCGGTAATACAGATCTGTCAGCTGTTCCACAGTTTTCACCCGGCCATCCTCCTCCGGATGATAGAACCATCCCGGACGGATGGACACATCACATTCGGCAGCCGTCCACTGATTGCCGTCGGCATGTCCGTATTGCAATTCCCGGTATTTGGGATAACCCGGATATACCTCTCCGGCACGCAGGAACGACCAGTTCGTGGCTCCGGCAAAACCGCTCTCATTACCTACCCAACGGCATCCGGGTCCGCCGTCCGAGAATACGACGGCTTGCGGCTGATACTTGTCAATCATCTCGTATGCACGCGCGTAGTTATAATAATTCTTCCGGTCTATGGTACGGGAATCCTTTGCACCGCCATACCAGCCGTCGCCGCCATTGGCTCCATCGAACCATATTTCGAATACCGGACCGTAATTGGTCAGCAATTCGTGCAGTTGCTTATAGAAATAATCCACATACTCCGGAGTTCCATAGTTGGCCTGATGCCTGTCCCACGGCGAGAGATAAACAGCAAATTTGATGCCGTACTTTTTGCAAGCTTCCGAGAGGTCACGCACTATATCCCCTTTTCCATCTTTATAAGGCGTGTTACGGATACAGTATTCGGTCAGCCCCGTAGGCCACAAGCAAAATCCGTCATGATGTTTTGCCGTAAGGATAACCCCTTTCATTCCTGCCGCCACAAAGGTTTTCACCCATTGCTCGCAATCCAGTTTGGCAGGATTGAACGTAGCAGGATCGGAATCTCCATACCCCCACTCACGATCATTGAACGTGTTCAGTCCGAAATGAACAAAGGCATACGTTTCCATTTTCTGCCAGTCCACTTGCTTGGCTTCGGGAACAGGAAGAACCGCTTCGGGTGCCTTCACTGCCGGTTCGCAGGCACTCAGCAATGCCGCAACGGCTCCTACATAAAAAAGATCAGTGCGTATTTTCATAAAATTATTCATGTGTTATTAGTTAGAATCTGATCATGCAAAGTTAAACTATTTTCTGAAAAAGGAAAGACTTTAAAAAAGAAAAGGAGCAACACCTTGCTCCCTTTTACAGTTTTACATCCCACAGGATGCTATGGAGAGCAAAAACATCCTGGTTTTCACAAACCAGAATGTTTTGCCACAGAATGTTACCATTCCCAGTCCTTCTCCATCTTGATAATGTGTAAAAACACAGCTATATGCTTTTATTTCAATTACTCCAGCCCGGATTTTGAACCAGGTTTGTATTCAATACCAGTTCATTGCTAGGCAACGGATATAACCAGCGGCGATCATTTTCGCTCCATTTGCGTCCGGCGTCATCAATGGATTTTGACGGATACTGATATAAATAAGTCGCCCCTTTATACTCTACAACAGGACGTCCGTCTTCACCCCCGAATGTGACATTAGCCGCTGCATATTCCTGCTCTACGGATGGAGTAACTTTCAACCCGAACATGGTCTTCGGATTTTCGAGCAACTTCATGGCATTCCAACGCTTCAAATCATCCATACGATGGTCTTCAGCCACCAGCTCGATGCGGCGCTCACGACGAATTTCATACAGCAGATTGGAAAGTTGATATCCATAATCTATCGGAGCAGCATCGGCTACAGGATTCATGCTCAGATGAGCCATTTCCACCCTGTCGCGCAATTGGTTGATGGTCTTGTCGAGAATGCCTTGGTTTATATCTCCCAATTCTGCATGCGCTTCCGCATGAATCAGCAACACTTCAGCATAGCGATAGACAAACCAATCATAATAAGTATTACGGGCTTCTGCCTGTTTGGTGTTAGCCGAATGATATTTGGTACATGGATAGCCAGTCACACTCTTGCTGGCACTGCAATCAGCCACCTGATTCTGGCTTGCTTTTCCGTTTTGCACTCTATAAGGCTTGTGCTGATTATCGATCAATTGATAAAGGCGCGGGTCGCGGCCAGCTATTTCATTTTCCTGATTTTCATCGCCCAAGTAACCGGAATTGGCATTATAAATAGGAGTGCCGTCTTTCATCAAAAACGATTCAATAAAATCTTTACTCAGACCGGTGCCGTTCTCACCTACCTGGCGTCCGGTTTCGTGCGTTAGCACACCTTCTTCATAAAAACGGCAGAGAATACCTTCCTTGCAATCCGATAAATCCTCTTGCACAAACAAATTGGCATAATATAACGGATAACCTTCATAAGCTATTGTGGCAGCTCCCGCATCCGAGGCTTTCACAATGGCGTAGTCTCCACTGTTCATAATGGTTTCTGTCAGTTCCACCGCTTTCCTTAACAGGGTTTGCGAAGTCCATTCGGTAGCAGCTGTTTCGTTATGATACTTCATATAAGTACCGAAATACAGGCAGATACGTGCCAACTGGGTACGGGCAGCGTCTTTGTGGAGACGTCCTTTCTCAGAGTCCGCCTTTTCAGGCAACCACTGAATGGCAAATTCAAAGTCTTCTATCACCTTACCCAACACGAAATCGCGCTTATCCCGAGCCTTATAAAGTTCTTCCGTATCACTGGTCTGCAAATCTTTTTCATACCAAGGCACATCGCCAAATGTCTTTATCTTGCTATAATACAACAAGCCACGCATAAAACGCACCTCAGCCACATATTTGTTAATTTCAGCTTCCGATCCCTATACAAGCTGGTAACGCTGAAGGAAATAGTTGCAGCTACGGATATCGTTCCAATACCACCCGTTAGCGCTGGAAGCCGAAGCAGGCACGGTGTATTCATTGAATAAATAACCACTATAATCCTTCGGCACAAAGTTGTCACTGACATTATCACCGGTCGAAGTAGGACCGCTCAACAAACCATATAAGCCGTTGGCATAAAGTTTCAAATCGTTGACCGTAGTCCAATATGACTTGTCGGTAATGGAATCTATAGGCGACAAATCGGTATAATCGCAAGAACTGAGAGCCGCTCCAGCGAATAATAACACGAATAATATATTCTTTATTTTCATGATGTATTACTCTTTTTATAAATAGATTTTTGTTAGAATGTCAAATTCAACCCTACAGAAACCTTCTTGTTAATAGGATAAGTCATATTATTCAATGTTTCCGGATCGTATGAATCAATCAACGGAGTGAATGTCAACAGGTTTTCCCCTTGTACAAATACTCTCAGACGAGCGATTTTCACTTTCTCTGTGATACTGCGTGGGATAGTGTATCCCAATGTCACATTCTTGAGGCGGAGATAAGCCGCATTCTGCAAATAACGTGTAGACACTTGATGGTTACCACCGTTCACACCATAGTGGTGCAGGCGCGGGAAGTAAGCGTCACGGTTATCTTCTGTCCAATAGTCAAGAGAAGAAGTAAGTGGTGTGCACCATTCATCAGTGAATCCCCAGAATTGAGATCCGCCCAACCAATAGTCACGTTTGCCGATACCCTGCCAAAACATTTCAAAATCAAATCCCTTGTAATCGAACCCTGCAGTAATACCATACGAATAACGCGGAGTACTGTTACCCAGTATCTTACGGTCTCCCGGATCGTCCAATGTATTCTTTCCTATATTAATTTTTCCATCATTGTTCAAGTCTTCGTATTTCACATCACCGGCACTCCAGTTACCACCTGACAAATAAGATTGGTCAGCGGCTTTGGCTTCCTCATCACTTTGGAAAAGTCCGTTGGACACGTACCCCCAGATTTCATTCAATTTCTCACCTACATAGTGTGTACCGATCAGCTTGGTAGGATTGGAGAACCGGGTAATGATAGCTTGATAATCGGATAATACTCCTTTGATATGATAACCGAATCCATTGCTCAAACGGTCGTTCCATTCCAAAGAGATTTCCCATCCCACTGTTTTCATGTCGGCAGCATTTGCCTGTGGAACGGAAGTTCCCAAGACAGCCGGCAAAACCGAACCGGCAGTAAGCATGTCTTTCGTGTTACGACGGTACCAGTCAAAACTAGTATTCAGACGGCCACCCAGAAAAGTAGCATCGAAACCAAAGTCCATTTGGTTAACGGTTTCCCAAGTAAATGACGAACTTACCAATCCGGGAACGGTTACAGCCACCGGAAGGGATCCATTGAACAAGATACCATATCGGGTATTGATGCCATAGGTAGCCAAATAAGGAAAGTTTCCATACCTGTCTTCATCTAACGCCTGATTTCCCAACGAACCATAAGAGGCACGAAGCTTGAAACTGTCAAACCATCCTTTCACAGGCTCCCAAAATTTTTCTTCCGATACGCGCCATGCTACCGAAGCCGACGGGAAGAAAGCGTAACGGTCTCCATGAGGAAATTTGGAAGAGCCGTCATAACGTCCGTTCAATTCCAATAAATACTTACCCATGTAATCATAGTTGATACGGGCGAAAAAGCCATTCACCGACCAGTGTGTTTCCGAACCACTCAAGGCCATATCACCATAAGCCAGATTAAGAGAAGGATTAGTTGCATCAATCAGGTTTTTACGCCCTGCATAATGAAACTTTTTATGCTTGTTTTCCTGATTATAACCTGCCATTACTTTGAAATTGTGCTTTTCTTTCAAAGAAAAACTATATTCGGCAAAAGCATTGAAGGCATTGTAATAATCGTCATTGTTAGTCACAGTCACGCTACTCGGATTAGTCCACGGATAATAGTTTTCCGTACCCGGAACAGCTGTATAGTCATAAAAGTTCTGTACATGTTGATTGGATGATTTTCCATAAAAATTCCATGTATAATCAGCATTGATAACCAATCCTTTGATCGGAGTCATTTTCACGGCACCCGTCATCCATAAGTCATTCTGCTTGTATTGGGCATTACCGCCTTGCTCCATAATAGCTACCGGATTAGTATAACTGCCTTGTCCCGCATAGTGCCCGTCAGGATGTTTCACCGGCATCAAAGGGCTCAAGTCACCTTTCATCATACCCGAATAAGAGGAGAGTCCCGAATAAGCGGTAGAGTTCATTGTAGTAGTACCTCCGGTGGGATGCAATTCATCGGTATAGGTATGAGCAATTTTTGCCGATACATTGAGCCATCGAGTGATGTCAGACGAAATGTTCACATTCGCATTATACTTGTTATACTTGTCGTCTCCCGCTTTCAAGATACCACCTTGATCGTTCATGCTCACAGAAGCATAATAAGTGGTACGTTCGTTACCGCCACTGATATTGGCCGTATAGATCTGTGAGAAAGAAGTTTTATACAATTCGTTCCACCAGTCAGTGTTACCGCAATATCCATATTTGTACGTATCGTATGCTTCATCAAAGAACACCGGAGATTTATATTTGCCATCGAAATAGTCTTTAGCATACTGGTATACCTGCTGTTTGAAATAGTGACCACTTCCTCCATCGTTCTGATAAGCCTCGTCCATCATGGTGAGGTACTGCATGGAATTTACATTATGGAAGCTCAATGCCGGCGACTGCCAATATCCCGTAGCCGACAGCGAAATAGTCGGTTTGTCCGACTTCTTACCTTTCTTTGTTGTGATCAGAATAACACCATAAGCTGCACGGGCACCATAAATGGAAGCGGAAGCCGCATCTTTCAGTACGGAAATCGATTCAATATCATCCGGATTCACTAAGTTGGCATCCATTTGCACATTATCCACCAAC
The DNA here is from genome assembly GCA_011959205.1 of Bacteroidaceae bacterium. Classification (GTDB taxonomy): domain Bacteria; phylum Bacteroidota; class Bacteroidia; order Bacteroidales; family Bacteroidaceae; genus Phocaeicola. Next base: position 734 of record BLLV01000183.1, on the reverse strand, counting down.
ACCAACGGGCTACCGCCGTTCAGCGATGTATTTCCACGGATATTAAATTTAGAAGTGGCACCAGGCGCACCACCATTGTTCATTGTGATATTCAAATTAGGTACCACTCCCTGCAATCCCTGTCCGATATTGGTAATAGGCCGATCTTGCAACACTTTCCCATCAACGGCAGCTACCGCTCCAGACAAATTGGCCTTCTTCTGGGTACCATAACCCACTACCACCACTTCATCCAAGACTTTCGTATCTTCTTTCAGAACAATATTCAACAATTGCCCGTTCCATTTCATTTCCAGGTTCTGATAACCCACAAATGAGACTACCAAAATACTACCTTTATCCACTCCTGACAAAGAGAAATCTCCGTCAATACCTGTAATTGTACCATTAGTGGTTCCTTTCACCACAACAGATGCTCCAATAATACTTTCTCCTGTTGCATCCGTAACGACTCCTTTACAAATTCCATTTTGTTGAACTCCTTTTGCATCAGCCGTCCGCCAATCAGGAGATGCATACATTGTTCCGGCTGACATAGCCGAGAGAAACAATAGCATTCCAACAGTTCTTAATTGTTTTAACATATTACATATTTTAAGGTAAATAAAAATATATAACAGAACAAGTTCTAGTAGAACTTAGAAAAGAAAAACTGTTAAGAGAAAAATATATACTCAAAAAAAAAAGGAGCAACGCCTTGCTCCAACCTTTGTTAACCTTAAATCTAATACTAT
>BLLV01000182.1 GCA_011959205.1 Bacteroidaceae bacterium | reverse complement strand
TGACTTTTTATCACAACTGGCGTAAAAATCGAAGATTTTTATCTATGTTTGCAAAGGATAACAGCTACCCTTTGGATAGTGCAAAGTTATACATCAAAACACTGCTTTGCAAGAGGTTACTTTGAGAGTAGTCGCTTACCTCAAACTCACTTTTAGTCAGTATCAGACAGATGAAGACACAAAAAATTTCAGAGAAATATTCATGTATCGCGTCATGTCCAATGAGAAACGTGATAGCGCATTTCGCCAACAAGTGGTCGATGCTCCTCCTTGTCATACTTGATGAGTTCGGTGTGATGCGTTTCAATGAACTGTCAAGGGCAATCCTAGACATTTCACCGAAGGTCTTGTCAGGACATCTGAAGACTCTTGAATCGGTCGGACTGGTGAAACGTATCCTATATGCAGAAGTTCCCCCTCGCACAGAATATGAGTTGACGGATTTAGGAAAGACTCTTATACCTATACTCAATCAGCTATCGGATTGGGGCCGGGAGCATCTGAAAGATTTTCAAAAGCGTTCCCATAAAAGATAAGGTACTTTTCAAGATTGCTACCAATATATTCCATGTTGTGATGTCCTTTGAAAATATGACTCTCACAACATATACCGCGACTTTTTAGCAATTTAGATAGAATACATACCGATTCTTGAATTCGCCCTCATCACAATCATCAGCCAAGATACCATGATTGTTCTTTGTGTAGATTTGTAAATGACTTGAATTTAAGCGGGTCGTTCAAAATGAAATCTTCTTAGGTACCATAATAAAGCAGATCGGCAAGTTCCAGTTGTTTTTCTATGGCGTGCATATGTCCGCCAATCCGAGAAAATAGTTCTGGATACTTCAGCCCATAGTGAACCGAGGTATATCCACCAGTAGATGCTCATCCAACAAATCTCGATGATTTGTCTGACAATACTGAAAAGTTGGATTCTATGTGTGGGATGATTTCATGAATAAAATAGTCCTCATATCTGCCGACATCTATTGCCATCTCATCATTGAGAATTTGGCCCGAACAATCCGAAGTATTGAGTCCCCGAGTGTAATCCATTTTTGGACAAACTATCATCATTGGATTTATATTGCCTTCTTTTATAAGCCGGTCCGTTATGGTCTTAACATCAAGTTGTTCAAGAAAGTGCTCATTACCATTTCTTCCATGCAAGAAATAGAGAACCAGCAATTCTCCGGAATAATTTTTCGTATCAGGTAGATAAATAGAAAAAGCCATAAGCTTTTTCAAAGCGTTGCTATGAAGTTTTACAATTCTAATTGCACTCATAGTTCTTTTTTATCAGCCATGCCATGTTTTCGCCGAGGTTACGCATATTAGCCATACCTTCATCATCATTTATGACATCTCCTACATTCTTGCCGTAAACCATATTCCAGTATGTAGAGCCAATGACAATCATCTCTTTGTTGAGCATAAAATGGTTCATGGTATCGACAGTTGTCATTCCTCCGCCGCGACGCACTGCGGCAACCGATGCCCCGACCTTATGGCGTAGAAGTCCGGGATTGGTTGCGACAACAACGCCACCACGCTCCAGAAAGGCTTTCATTCTGGCCGAAACATCTGCCGAATAGACCGGAGAGCCGAGTATTATGCCGTCGGCTTCGACCATACGACTGAAAATCTCCGCAAAACCGTCTTTGGCAAACACACAGTTGCCACGACCTTTGCAGGCGAAACATCCACGGCATGGCTGAATCTCATAATCAGCTAACTGTATCAACTCTGTTTCGATGCCCTCTTTATTGAGTTCCTCAAAGACTTTGCCGATAATTATAGCTGTGTTGCCGTCCTTGCGTGAGCTTCCGTTGATTCCGAGTACTTTCATTTCATAATCCTTTTGTGCTGTTCCATCTCGATGCAGTTCCAAGTCTCATCCAGACATTTATAGCTCTCGGTTTCAGGCCGTGATACACGATGAAAACCGACTGCCTCATAGCAATGAATGGCAGACGGATTATTTTCAAAGACGCCGAGTGACACTTTCATGGACCCAAAAGTTTCAAAAGCATATCTGACCGCCATTGAAACAAGAGCTTTGCCCAACCCACGACCACGTTTTGAATCATCGACAATAACGAATCCCAATCGTTGCTCCGTAGGCTTGTCTGCCGGAGTACGCAAGGTGATATATCCGACAATCTCATCGTCATCTGTCATTGTCAGGGCGTGTGAGCGTTGTCCGTCAATATTTCCTTCGTGATATGTGTTCATATCTTCGGGCGTGACTGGGTAACGCTTATATCTGTCGGCGCACCATTGGCGCATAAGATACTCGCTTTTAAACCACGATGTAATTACCGCTGCATCCGAAGGTTGATAAGGGCGTAATGTCAAGTTCATGGTTTGTAGTTGCGTTTAATCTCACCGATAGATTTGTCGCCAATACCGAAATTCTCATCCGGCAACTCTTTGATGGCGACTGTGAAGAACTGCTCCGGGATATGGGTTACCTCGGAGGCTATTGCTGTCAGACGCTGAATCAGCTCTTTCTTCTGTTCCGCTGTCAATCTGCCGCTCTCTATTGATATGTATGGCATAATCAGAAGATATTTTTGAGAATATCATCGCAGAACATCGTAGGAGTGAATTCTACAATCTGATAGTCGGCGATGCCGTTGATGTTGAACGGGTCTTGCGCTATGATGGCGTCCACTGCTGCATGATCGTCAGCTTTAATCATAATCACTCCGCCAACGCGAGGCGTCTGCGGCCCGGAAGCGATAAAGTCGCCTGCGGCATAATGCTTGGCGAGATATTCACGGTGAGCCCGTAGGAAGCGGTCAACCTCCTCAAGTGGCTTCTTGTAAGTCAGAATTGCTATGAACATACCCAATCAATTTTTCCAACGTTTGAGATGCGGGAAGAATTGGCGCATCTGCTCCTTCGTCTGTTCGACTGTGAGGTTTTGTTCGGAGTTTTTGTTTATCTCATCAGTGAACTGGGCGCAGTAGTTTATCATCTGTTCCATAGTCATATCTTGCACGAACTTGCCGTCTTTATAGCAGTAGATGCAGTAATCCTCATTGGGTGTGCCATCTGCATTCGTGCCGAATATTTCATTTGTTAGCGGCATTCCGCAGCTCTGACAGAATTTTATTTCCATTGTCATCTTTCTTTTTTGCCCATCAGTCCAACAGAGCAGGTTATTATATACAGAAGCGCGGACTGCAACGCCACGTCTTATTTGGAGGTCGTAGGAAACCTTGTGTACAGATGTAGTGATAGCAGCCCACGCCGTATGCGTGAGAACCGCTATGCAATCTCAGTACACTGGTGAATTTCCTACGTTCCCAAATACAAGAGAGCATACCGCTTCTTATTTTCAAATGTCGTTGACTGACCTATGCCAGTCCGACCACAAAGTTACGAAATTATTATGAGATTTTAACTATTAAACGTGGTGACCCATGGAGATTTTGGGTTGTGGTCACCACATTTTAAGCCTCCGATTATAGTTAAAGTCCGTTAAAGTTTGGGGTGCGGAGACGGATTGGTGGAGCTGAACGGTGATGAATGAAGATGAATACAAATAAATCACCCGCTGAATATCAGCGAGTTAGATACCGGCTTGTATAGATACACGCACACCGTAGCACATATAAGGCGCAATATAACAGATGATTAAGTGGGGCGTGGTGACTTTGGATCAGTGCTAAAACCCTGTGGGTATGTTATGTTAATATGCGAAAGTGAACTA
>BLLV01000181.1 GCA_011959205.1 Bacteroidaceae bacterium | reverse complement strand
GACCGGCATCACCAAGTTTTCCCAGCTCAGCATCTTCAGCGAGCTGAACAATATCTCGAATGTCAGTATGTTGAAGCCATACGCCGCCATTTGTGGCATCACTCAGGAGGAAATGCTGGAACAGATGGCAGGACATATAGAACACTTGGCTATTTCGCTGGAGATGAGTAAAGAAGATATGCTGCTGAAATTGAAGGAGAAATACGACGGTTATCATTTCACCTGGCCCTCGCCCGATATTTATAACCCGTTCAGCCTGCTGAACGCCTTTGCCAATGACGAATTGAACGATTACTGGTTTGGCAGCGGCACGCCCACTTATCTGATAGAGATGCTGCGCAAGTTCCACGTCCTTCCCTCCGAGGTTGGGCATAGCCTGCAGGCTATGGCTTCTGATTTTGATGCGCCTACGGAGAAAATGGAGAGCATCGTGCCTCTGCTCTATCAGAGCGGCTATATCACGATAAAGGACTATGACAAGCTGACGGAGCTTTATACGCTGGATATCCCGAACCGTGAAATAAGGGTGGGGCTGATGCAGAGCCTGTTGCCGAACTATCTGAATCTGGACACGTTGAGGGGCAAGACCACTATAGGCAGGATGTACGGAGCCATAGCGCATGGCGATATGGATGCCGCCCTCCGTCTGCTTCAGGAGTTCCTCTCCACCGTTCCTTATTGCGATAACACGAATTACGAGGGGCATTACCAGCAGTTGTTCTACATTATCTTCTCCCTGTTCGGAATGTACGTGGATGTGGAAGTCCGTACCCCGAAGGGACGTGTGGACGTGGTGATGCGCACCGCCGACACGTTGTATGTCATTGAATTGAAACTAGGCAAAGATGCCGATGCCGCCATGTCCCAGATCAATCTGAAGAACCATCCCGGACGTTTCGCCCTCAGCGGACTGCCTGTGGTCAAGGTAGGTATAAATTTTGACCCGGAGAACCATACTTTGGGCGATTGGATAATAGAGTAATCATGATAAACCATTGAAAAATGTATGAGCAATAAAATATATCCCATCGGAATCCAGAATTTCGAGAAAATCCGTCAGGACGGTTATTTCTATATTGATAAAACGGCCTTGGTGTACCGGATGGTAAAGACCGGAAGTTACTACTTTCTGAGCCGTCCGCGGCGTTTCGGAAAGAGCCTGCTCATCTCTACCTTGGAAGCTTACTTTCAAGGTAAGAAGGAGTTGTTTGATGGTCTGGCAATGGAGGAGCTGGAAAAGGACTGGATCAAATATCCTGTTCTGCATCTGGATCTGAACATCGAGAAGTATGA
>BLLV01000180.1 GCA_011959205.1 Bacteroidaceae bacterium | reverse complement strand
GGGTGGGGCACTTTTTAAATGTTGTTCCGGGTCCCTTTTCAAGTGTTAGCTACAAGCCATGCCAACGTAGGCTCTCCCGAAGAAGCCCTGTCTGCGTCGCTCAACAAATATGGTACGGTCAATCTCGACTATATGCGGGAGATAACCGACAGCACGGCGGAGGATTTGCTCACTGCCCTGCAAGGGCGCATCTACTACAATCCGCTCGTGACCGGTTACGAAATCAAAGACCGTTTCATCGCCGGAAATGTCATAGAGAAAGCGGAACGCATAGAGGCATGGATGGGTGACAATCCCGAAAATGAGCGTATGCCGGAGGTGAAGCAGGCGTTGGAGGCTCTGAAAGATGCCGAGCCGCAGCGCATCGCCTTCGAGGATCTGGACTTCAATTTCGGGGAACGCTGGATTCCGACGGGTGTCTATGCCGCCTACATGAGCCGGCTGTTCGACACGGAGGTGAAAATCGCCTATTCCGCAAGCATGGACGAGTTTTCGGTGGTGTGCGGCTACCGCACCATGAAAATCACGGACGAGTTTCTGGTGAAGGGGTATTACCGGAACTATGACGGTATGCACCTCCTAAAACACGCCCTGCACAACACCTGCCCTGACATGATGAAGTCCATCGGCAAGGACGAGCATGGCAACGACATCAAGATGCGCGACAGCGAGGGAATACAACTCGCCAACGCCAAGATTGACGAGATACGAAACGGCTTCTCCGAATGGCTCGAAGAGCAGTCGCCGCAGTTCAAGGAGCGGCTTGTGACGATGTATAACCGCAAGTTCAACTGTTTCGTGCGCCCGCGCTACGACGGCTCCCATCAGACCTTTCCCGACCTCAACCTGAAAGGGCTGGCAAGCCGGGGTATCAAGAGCGTCTATCCCTCACAGATGGATTGCGTCTGGATGTTGAAACAGAACGGCGGCGGAATTTGCGACCACGAGGTGGGAACCGGTAAGACGCTGATAATGTGCATCGCCGCGCATGAGATGAAGCGTCTGAATTTGGCACACAAGCCGATGATTATCGGGCTGAAAGCCAACGTTGCGGAGATTGCAGCCACCTATCAGGCGGCATATCCCAACGCACGTATTCTGTACGCTTCGGAGAAGGACTTTTCGACCGCCAACCGTGTGCGCTTCTTCAATAATATAAAGAACAACGACTACGATTGCGTCATCATGTCGCACGACCAGTTCGGCAAGATACCGCAGTCGCCGGAATTGCAGCAGCGCATCCTGCAAGCAGAGCTTGACACGGTGGAGGAAAACCTCGAAGTGCTACGGCAGCAGGGAAAGAACGTGTCGCGGGCGATGCTGAAAGGATTGGAGAAGCGCAAGCACAACCTTGAAGCGAAGCTGGAGAAGGTGGAACACGCCATAAAGTCACGCACGGACGACGTGGTGGATTTCAAGCAGATGGGCATCGACCACATCTTCATAGATGAGAGCCACCAGTTCAAGAATCTGACTTTCAACACGCGCCACGACCGTGTGGCGGGATTGGGAAACAGCGAGGGAAGCCAGAAGGCACTTAACATGCTCTTTGCCATACGCACCATACAGGAGCGCACAGGAAAAGACTTGGGTGCGACCTTCCTCTCCGGCACGACTATCAGCAACTCACTGACTGAATTGTACCTGCTGTTCAAGTACCTGCGCCCGAAGGAGCTGGAACGGCAGGACATAAGGTGTTTCGACGCTTGGGCGGCGATATTTGCCAAGAAGACGACGGATTTTGAATTTAACGTGACGAACAATGTGGTCCAGAAGGAGCGTTTCCGCTACTTCAT
>BLLV01000179.1 GCA_011959205.1 Bacteroidaceae bacterium | reverse complement strand
ATGTAACCATGAATTATCCTCTTTCAGATGAAAACGGAAGTTCGCACCCATAGCCGGATTATTCAACTTGTTATCAAAACGGTTGCTATATATCCAGGACACATGTGCCCCTAATGTACCCACATCTTCAAAGCCTATGTGTTTGGTTATTGCCAGATAATAACGATTCCAAAAGCCATTACCATAGTCTTGATTCTGCTGATTGGATAAGGAACCACCATTCGCCGAATCACCTATCGCATCATTAGCCCCTATCACCACTTGAGGTGTCCATGGTTTCCACCAACCTTCCTTCCACACCCGCAAGCGAAAATGAAAAGAACGGTCCTGGTTGGTGAACTTGCCATACGTAGATGGCACCCAATAGCCGGAGTTATTGCCATAATCCGCAGGAACTGCCTTATGACCCGTACACAGATAACCCGCCTCCAGCCAGGGAAAAACGGTAATATTGATATAATAGTCCCACGTATCATACCACCAGCGGGGCACCGTAGCATGGCGGTTCAGCCAGTTTCCACCTGCCATAAACGTCTTGTCCCGCTGCATATCAGCAGTTGGCATATTCATCAAACCGGTAGTACCATAGTTAATTTGGGCATCCGTATTTATCACGAAAGACACCAAAAATCCCAATAAGAGAAATCGTTTAATCACTATTTCAAGCCTCATAGTTCCCGATATACCTTTTCCATAGCTTCTACCATGTGCTTTATCAAAAAATTGTCCGCAATACGCTTGTGCGCTGCTATCGAATATTTTTTCTGCAAATTAGTATCTACAACCAATGTATCCAAAGCTTCCGCATAAGCTTTATCTTGATTTCCGACTTGAGGTACTTCTATACCTGTAACCCCATTAAGATTAACCCAATTTACTCCACTCCCTTTAATAGTAAAAGTAACAGCTGGCGTATAACAATACATAGCTTCTGCCAATGCAACTCCGAAAGCCTCATTCTTTGTCACAGAAGGGAATGCAAAAACACTAGCCGCATATAAATAACAGCGCAGATCATCATCTGATAATCTGCCAACAAAATGAATACGTGTCGAATTACGTTTTTTTGTCAATGCCCTCAAACCTTTTGTCAAAGGACCTTTACCCCCTATCACTATAACACAATCAGACATCATATATTGCTCAGCCTCTATCAAATGCCTTAGCCCTTTATATTTAGTATGTCTGCCCATAAAAAAAACAATAGGCTTTCCATTATATAATGCCCTAATCTCTTGAATACGCTTTTCATCTTCCAGTTGAAGTTCAAACATGCTCTCATCAATCGAATTTGGTACTATACGAACTTTCTCCTTTACCTTCTGCAAAGGTTTAGAACCTTCTCTATATTGTGGACTTGTCACAACAATACGATCCGCTCTTTTAATAAGCCATTTTTCCCAAGGTCGTACAGCCCAATACAGATACCATTGACGTATAATATCCATGTGCCAATGTAACACCAACTTAACATCCTTCGGCATTACCTGTCGCAAAAGTATGGCAGGAAACGGATTTGCCCAATGAAATTGTATCACATCCGGTTTTTCTGCCAATATAGCCCATTGCAAACCATTCTTATACGACAAAGACAATGCCTGGCGAGCAATATTCAACAAGGTTCCAACCCGATATATGCGATGTCCATTTACCTCATCTACAGAATTTTCCCGCTGACTATTAAAACATACCACACTTGTAATATGTTGTGGCATTCTTTCTACAAGATATTTACAAATACTCTCTACACCTCCTAAATAAGGGAAGTAGTATTTTGAAATATGTAAAACACGCATAAATTAACCTGTAAGCACTCAATTTAAAGCATTCCCCTTTGAAAGGGCACATAAACGTACCTTAAACTGAGTTTTGTTAATAAATCAGTTTGAATTTAACATTGGCTTGTAGCCAAAGTGATTTTGGCAGGAACCATATTAACATAAGCCCTGCACCCGTTAAAGATATTTTTGAAAAAAGTTCCGATGAAGTTCCAGACAGAACTGCCGTGGAGTTTCACTGTGCCAATCACACTGTGATAAGTCGCCGCCATCTCAGCACCGACGTCACTGCCATAATGAAGAGAATTGTTTCGTTGGGTGGTCAGCTTTTTCATGGTACGTTCAGCGGTGAATTCACCGCCTTGATTGACAGCCTTGACAAACTTATTTTTAGAATGAACAAAGTCACGACCTTTCTTCGAACCCTTTTGTACTTCCTGAGACCAGTTATTATCAACAGAATCGGTACGGAGCGTATCGTCTGTACCATCAAAATCATCTTTCTCCTTTTTCCGGTCTGGATCATCTTTCTTAGGACTACCCTTGCCCGCTTTCGACTTTACCTGCTGACGTCTGTCACCAAAACGTTCCTGATTGGCACAATCGCGCTTTTCCTGAAGAAATTTAACCTTACGTTCTGCCGATTGATGGAACTTACGTTCTCCGGATAACTGTTCCAACAATTCGCTGTGTTGAGATTTCAATGCAGCCATTTCCTCAGCCATGAAATCTTCCAATACAAGCTACATCGCTTTCCCAATCAGCTTCAAATCCTGATTCTGCTCGGCAAGATATTGAATGTAACGGCCTTTCTTATCTTCTGCCATACCTAAACTTATAGTAATTTCCAATAAAGACGCTCACGGATGATGGACAGCACACGGCTGTGCTTGCAACACATATCAGTTAAATCACGGACATAATAGAAATGATTAAGACCAGCAACACTCAACATAAGCTCTCCAACTTCTCTACCATACGAACCAAATCACGATAGCTTAAATTCTTTTGGAACAAATGGAGAGCGTTACTCATGCGAAATTCAACCCAAATGCGAACCGGTTTATCGCTACTGCCCAGAGATTTACAAGGATCAACTGTTGAGGATGCATTAGGCACACCTTCATCAACCGGAATACCGTCAATTTGAACGGAAACTATTTTATTACGCGTATCCTTATACCACTTGTGAAAAATGTTATAAGGAACTTTATTCTTCACACAAAAGAACTGGAGCGATTCGCCACAAGGCAAAGCCTCAGTCTGGTACTAAAAATAAAACCTTTCTAAATTATAGATAACTCAACAACACTTCTGCACTTTTTTCCCATGAAAAACGTTTTATATTCTCATATCCTTTGTCAATAAGGATTTTCTTTAAAGGCTTGTGATTTACCAACTTTAATATTGCGTTAGCAAATTTATTTGCACTATTAGGGTCACACATCAATGCACTATCACCAAGTATTTCAGGCAAAGAACTAGAATTGGAAGAAATGACAGGACATCCGCAAGCCTGAGCTTCCAAAACAGGGATTCCAAATCCTTCGTATAATGACGGGAAAATGAAAGCAACAGCATTACTATAATAGCGTATTAAATCATTGTCTGACACACGTCCTAGCAACTTAATATTAGGGTCTTTACTGCATTCCTCTATCAAATTTCCCATATTTCGGAAACTATCAGCATTCATATCTCCCATAATATACAATTTTAAATCAGGAATCTGTTTCTGTACTATCTTAAAAGCGTTAACAGCAACTCCAAAATTCTTATTCGCTTTAATACTTGAAACCGCAAACAAGTATTTATCTGCACTCAAACCTTTATCTTCAACACACGCAAATTTTTGGTCAACAGCATTATATACCACCGATATTTTATTCCTATCAATTTTGTAAGAAGAAACAATCTCCTCTAATGAAAAATTACTGACAGTAAACACATGTTTAGAAGTTAATAACACCCATGGTATTACTAATCTATAATACATCAAGAATGTTTTAGAAAAGGTTTGTGGATAACGCAAAAACGTTACATCGTGAAGAATAGATACTTTATTCCTATACACTACAGGAGCCGTATTTCCCATACATAACAATAAAGGCTTCCCCATTTGATTTAAAAAAAGAGGCAAATCCAATTGCTCCCAAGCATGACCAGTTCTTCTTCCTATCACCTTAACTTCTAAAATTTTAGCTAAATCATAATGCAGAATATTAGAAGGCGACACAAATAAAACTTGACAGCCTAATTTCTTTTTCAACTGTAAAGACAATTCAATAGAAAAACGTTGTACCCCCGTTATTGGTTGAGTTAGAAACCGTGAATTAACAACTATCATCATTTTTTAATTTGACTCCAACATTAATTTCCACCATTCTTTTACCAGGTATTCATTCCATGATTCGAAAATGCAGTTCCTATGATTTTTAATTTAACATAAGAATATCGAACAAACAACTAATTTTGCAAATTCAATCCGCACACGTATAAATATCAATATTTACCAGATAACTGGCGAATCCAACAATATATTGTTGTAGGAACTATTTGCTTTTTGGTCAAACGCCAGTATTTGATATAAGCAATTCCCAAACACTTCACTTTAGCTACCTCATTATATACCTCTTCATCCCATTTTTTTAATCTTTCATCAAATTTTTCCAAAAACAAATTATTCTCTCTACTCAGTTTCTGAATCACCAGTATAGACCAATAATAAGAGGCTATAAATGTGCATAATAAATACTGTTGGATTTTTCTTGTTGACAGGCTTTCAAAAACTGGACATGGCTTTGATAAGATTCTATCTAGAATTATATACATATCATCTACATGATTTATGCGCGAAGATATAGAAACTGTCTGCCCTTCACGACCAATAAAATATCTATAGAGCAGAACATCAAGAAAAACTATATTTTGAGCCTTCAATAAAGGATAATAAACATATTCAGTATCTGTATAAGAAATACCTTCGGATAACCACAAATTACATGATTTCAAAAGTTCCGTCCGGTAAGACAATGTATGCATTACTAAGTCCTCATAAAAATCAATGCTATTTGCCTGTAAAGAATGTATAGATATCGTCTGATTAAAATATTTAGCTGAGGTTTTATATATAGAATTTTTCCTCTTACTCACAAATTCCTTTACATAATGAGTAACAACAACATCAACAGTTAGTGATTCCAAACGATTTACATAATCTACAAATCCAGTTTTGTCAAACCAGTCATCAGCATCTAAAATGCGGAAATATTTTCCTGTAGCAATTTCCAATGCCTTGTTTACACATGAACCATAGTTTCCATTCTCCTTATCAATCACAACCACCGAATTAGGATATTTATCTGCATACGAATGGGCAATTTCAGAAGAACGGTCACGACTCCCGTCATTAACGACTATAATTTCAATTCTGTCAAGAATTTCAGGCACTACAACCGAATCTAGACATCTATTCAACCACTGCTCCATATTATAGGTAGGAATGGCAATTGATATAATTTTCATAATGATAAAATGGAAAATGAATATTCAACTCCAGCACAAGTTGTCCTGAAGAATAATATAATAAATAGAGCAATAAACATTAGACCATAAAAAAAGCAGATACAACAATTGAAAATTTTTTCATTATACACCTAAAATTTTCGACTTATATGGAATTGTTGCATTGTCATTTTTAATAACAATTGACCAAATCCACAGCACGAAAGCGAGTAGCAATATAGTACATACTGAAAATTTATACATCACAAAACTTCTTCTCTTCACAAGTTTTGCCGCACGTGGTAAAAACAAACAATCTGCAGGATAATTTATATAATAAGATACCCTAAAAGCCCAACGAGACACGAGTGACCCGATAAACAAAAGGACACCTATGAATTTAAAATATGCATACATAGACAGTTTACTATCTAATTGACAACTTATTTTTCTAAAAAAACGCTGGACTCTAAAAAGAAATACTCCAAACAATATATAAATTATAAATACCGACTTTGTAAGAGCAGATTCTTCCAAACCTCCCATATACATTAAAAATTTTTCTGGCAAAATTCCAAAATTGACACTTAAAAGCAGTATATAATCAAGCATAGACAAAGACAATGGAACTATAATAGCAAAAGAAAGCAATAAGAGTCTCTTCAATATTCGACTTTCCAATCTAAACATCAAATATATAAGCCACAAGAAAGTAAAAAACACACCTGTATTATGCGCCAACAATATAAAATAACTCCATATTGCTACTTTCACCCATTTCTCTCGTTCTATATATTTATAGGCATAAATACTCATCGATAAAGCAATAGATTGTCGAACAAGATTCAAACTAGCATTATAATAAAGAAGTAAGAACAAAAGCATAACTAACCACATATCACACTTTTTTCTGTTATCATAAGCGGCCCTATAAACAAAGTATATCACGACTAAATTAGCAGCAAAATAAATCGAATGTACATCCGTACTTATCTGAGAGACTAGCCAATTTAACAACAAATAAAAGAACTCTATATCTTGAAAATCTTTATTGCTATAACTATACATAAAATCATCCCAAGCTGGCACCAACAATACTTTAGTCCAAACATGATCTACATAAATAAGAGTATCTGTTCCAATACCAGAATCTCTAAAACCTGCCAACATAGCTGGAGATAAAACAGCTAATGCAGAAAAAAAATAAAAGAAAACTTTTTGAGTTACCGTTCTCTGTGCTACATAAGTAAAGAATGTAGTAAATAGAAAAACAATTATATATATCATTCTATATCAAACATCTAACAGCCGAACAATGCGAGCATAAATACGAATAGGAATAAATAAAGTATTCAATTGCAACTTATATTTATAATATTCACTCATAAGTTTTGAAGCTTTAGCTCTATTCATTCCATCTGAAACGAAAGCAAGCTTTACTCTCTGTCTTTCTATAAAATTAAGCCTTTTATATAAGCCAGCATGTTTATCATAAATATAATTCACTGATTTTATCCATTCAAAATATTTATTAGTCAACCGTCCTTTATCATTTATGTCAACACGAAAAACCGCTAAAGGTTCTGGTATAAAATAAAATGGCATTCGTTGAGCCAAGCGAATTGTCAACTCATATTCTTGCCAAAAACGAACATTTTCATCAAATAACCCAACATCCAATAAAGCTTGTCTATTGGCAAGAATAGTTATATTTAAACAACATATTCCATAAAGTATCTTTCGACTCATATCACCTTGTTTATAAAAATCAGGTGAATATTTATCAAACCTTACTTCACAGTTTCCCTCCTTCACTATTTCAGGGCACGCTCCTGAATAGACCAATTCACATTTTTTCTCCTCAATAAGAGCTACCTGCCTTGATATTTTTTCTTTTAACCAATAATCATCATCATCTAAAAAAGCAACATATTTCCCCTGAGCTTCCTTAATTCCTACATTACGTGCATAGTTTCCCCCTTTACTTTCTACCTGTGATATATAAATATATTTAATTGGATATTTTCTACAAACTTCTTCTGTTCCATCTGAAGAAGCATCATCAACAACAATACATTCTATATTCTCATAAGATTGATTCAATACACTTTCTATAGCTCTTCCTACTAACGATTTACGGTTATGAGTCGTGATAATGGCTGTTACCTTTGGTGTATCCATATTTATCTAAACATTTTTTTGATTGTTACAAGAGTTTCAATAACAAATAGATATTTTCTCATTCCCACCCTGTCCTTATGCAAGATAGCTTGTGCTGTTTTCTCGTAGTCGCTATCGAATTTGACAGAGGATAACACATTATGCAATTGCTTGAAGTTCTTTTCGAAATCGAGTTCAGACTCTGCATATTCGCGAGCTTTTCGCTTCATCGTATCAAGTTCATATTTATTTGAAATAATATCTGAAATCTGAGTCGACAAGTGGCTAACATTACATACACACATTGGCCAATAATAACCGTCTTTTCTTGAATAGTAGTAGTCTATAGGAGTAACCAAGCCAAAATCTTTCTCGATAAACTCATTCATTGGAGCATTATCAGAAGTGATACAGACAAGACCTGCTGAAATTGCTTCCATAAGAGTAAGACCAATGCCATCCAAACGAGATGGATATACATAAACATCGGCTTTGTGATAAAGTCCAGGAGCAGAAATAGTACCCTCTACAATCTCCATCAAACCTTCCTCCTGAAGTTCTTTAATCATACAGTTAAGATGTGGCAACTGTTTTTCAAGAGATACCTGGGTATGTAAAAGCAGCTTGGCCTCCTTTTTGTTTGCTGCCTGATAGAATGCTTCAATCAACAGGTCTGTACCTTTTCTGATTGGCGACATTCCCGCAGAATGGAAGAATACAATCTTGTCGTTCTTTACATCAGAGGGTTTATACAATTGTATATTTGTTCCCCATTTAATATACTGAACAGACTTATGGTTTCTAAATGCAAAGGCATGTCTCTGGGTGTTGCATATAACGCCATCAAAGATATCGAATAAAGGAATCGTTTCTTCTGTGTAGTAATCCACATAAGAAACTACCTTAACTCCCATCTGCTTTGCCCATACTACTGGCGTGAACCACTGCTGTTCGTTGAAGAGTATAAGCTCAATGTTGTTCTTCTTGATCCATGATTCAAAATCCTTTCTGTCAATATATGTTCCTCCAGGATAGAGATACATTGTTTTGGGTTTGCGAGTACCCCAATGAACGTTAGGTAAATCCCATGTAGGATTACCTTGTGCATAAGCTTCGCCACCGCGTGCATATATAAAAACTTCATCGGTACTCTTGAGAACATCCATGAATTGGCGAGACACGTATGCGGCACCTCTTTCAAACCAAGTTGTGACGATTCCTATTTTCATTTTCTTTTCAGTTTTTCAGTTATTAATGACTTGACATATAAGAAACTCTCATTCTGAGATAGATGGCAGAATAGGCCAAATACCAGAACTCCCATTATCATTTGTAACATGAGAACGAGGAGCAAATGAATAGGCAGATACTGAATCCAATAGATTGAAAAGCCCATCATGATGGCACACATGAAAGTAGGTATTATATCCTTCACCTGCTCGAATACACCATAATCGAGATATTTCTTACTTGGGTATAGATTAATGAACAAACAAATGAAATTGAAAAAGACAACACCCCAAGCTATGGCGATGACTCCCATAAATACCGAGACAATGAGTATTATCGTTTCGACAACTTTCTTTATTATCTCAAGTTTTAGTGACATTCCACTGTATCCCATTGCCTTGATTGCTTCCATATTAGCAACCTGAATAGGAAACAGCATATATGCAATTGAATAAATCTGAATATAGGCTACTGCAGGAAGCCATTTCTCTGTCAAAATAAGCAAGACCAAAGGCTTGGCTATAGATATTAAGCCTATCAATGCAGGAAATACGAGCAAACAGGTCATTCCTGTTGATTTTCGGACGAGAGATTTAATCCTAACCTTATCATTTTGTGAGTTAGACAAAACAGGAAATAATATTGTCTGCAAGGACGTATTTATGTTCTGTACCACCATGCCAGACAATGTATGCCCTCTTTCAAAGAAAGCCAAATCGGCTGGAGAATAGAACTTCCCAATAATCAGGCTACGGATGTTCAAATAAAGGGTTGTGATGAAATTCAATCCGAAAATTTTCCATCCGTAGTCAAATAGTTTTTTGAACCTTTCGAATGAGAATGCAAACATTGGTCTCCATTTTATGGTAAACCACATGATTATTGTTGTAACCAGCACACAGGTCATTTGTTGACTAATCAATGCCCATACACCATAGCCGTTTAGAGCCAGATAGATACCCAATGAACCAGATACCAAAAGAGCAAAAAAACTGCTATAAAAGAGTCGCCTAAATAACATCATCTTGGAGACATAGGCTCTTTGGATTGAATTGACAGCTTCGAATACCAAGATAATACCCAATATTCGAATCATATCGGCAAGTGGGGGAGTGTCGTAAAATTCTGCTATCCAAGGCGATGTTGCGTATAATAATGCATATAGCACTATAGACAGAAAAATGTTTGAAAAGAAAATAGTCGAGTAGTCAAGACTATCTGTATCTTTTTTCTGGATAAGCGCAGTATTAAGACCTCCATCAATAATTACGTTTGCAAGGTTGACAAATACGGTAATAATCGCAACGGTACCATAGTCTGATGGGCTAAGTATTCTTGCCAAAACAAGAGTTATACACAACCCCAATCCTTGAACACTGAATCTCTCGAGTAATTTCCAAAGGAATGATTTGATGACGTTACCTTTTGAATAGATTTCCTCCATCTCTCTATTTCCTCAATATACTTTTTACTATTTGCACAAGGTTATAACGAAACCACATCGCATAACCAAGTAAACTGATATGCTTTATTCTTGGTCCCTTTTGCTCAGCATCCATTTTTACCAACTGCCAATAATAGCACCACATATATTTTCCTGCTGTGGTTTTAAGTTCTGCCTTTTTGGCCTTTAAAAGTATTATTTCAATTTTTGAAATTGCATTAAACAAATATCCGCAAATATTCTTTTTTACATAATTGTCGACATTGTTTGTTATACCATCATTTTCATAGACCTTATCCATGAAAATTTCATTAGTAAGGAGAAGCTTATACTTTAAGCCTATCTGATCCATTACATAATTTTCCGGAATAAATTTGGTTTCAAGATTCTCAGGCCACGAATACCTCTTAAGGATATCAGTTCTCAAGCATTCACAACAATCAAGAAACCATCCAGCATAGTTGCCATAGTGGTATTCTACATAAGACAAAGAGTGCAGATTTTCAGGAAATGGCCGCCCTATCATTTTACCGTTAGTCATGCTCTTGCCCATAACCCCACAGAACGAATCCCTATCCTTGCATCCGTCCCATAATTTAGCCATCTTTTCCAAACAAGTAGGAACAAACTGGTCATCAGAGTCAAGAATAACGAATAGTTCTCCTTTGGCACACGCAATACCCCTGTTTAGGGCAGTATGCTTACCTCCGTTTACTTTCTTGATATAACGAAGGTTCAGAAGAGATTCATACGGGTGAATAACCTCTTCTGTATTGTCACTGGAGCCATCATCAATTACGACCACCTCAAAATCCTTGAATGTTTGCTTTACTAAGCTGTCTAAAGGCTTTTGGATTGTATGCGCTCGATTATACGAGGGAATACAAACTGTAAACTTGCACATAAGTGTATTCTTTTTCTTTGTTATGCAATTTTGATTGTTTTCTGCAACTTTCTTGTCATCGTTTTCAGAACTATACCTGATATGCCTATGCTCAATAGTGTTACAACAACATTAACTACAAGATAATTTGTTAGATCCATTAATGTTAGAGGACTCAATATGAATAACTGATGAATAATATAAATTTCGTAACTATATTTATCAGAGAAACTTACAACTCTCTGTTGTGGAACTTTGTATAATAGCACCAACAACAATGTCGTTATGAACAAACCCAAAACCATGTGAGAATAGTCATGGAAATGTGACCATATACCAATCATCTCCACATTCTTGAAATATTTCAAATAGGCATATACTGATTTCAATACAAATGCAACAACACCAGACAAAATCATTGTGTTGTAGATAACTTTATCCCCATAATCCCGGTATGTTACTGAAAGGACATATCCAACTATATAGCACAAGATGTGCCCCGGGCGAAAATAGGATTGTAGATAGATACCTGTAAAAGTAAACACTACTGCTAAGAGAATAAGTTTTTTGAAATTTGACAAGAACTTTCTTTCGGCATTGCGTCAAATATCCAATCAAGATATGGAGTCAAAAGATAGCAGATTAATATATTGCCCACAAACCAAAGATGTCCTATGCCTTTTAAAGTTCCTACACAGAATATCGAACCCGCAATTTCTTTTATAGACAAAGTTTCGGGACTAAATATCAAGTATAGTATTACTGTAATGAAAATAAATAGATAATAAGACGGTAATATTTTGACGAATTGCTTTCTTATCCATTCAATGGGTTCGTCTATACGCTTATTGCCGTATAAGAATCCGCTTAACACGAAAAATATTTGAACACCAACGTTTAACCACCAAGCAAGTTCACTACCATAATATTGATAAATATGGCATAAGATGATTAGTGACATCGCCACCAAGCGAATACAACTTATGGATGGACTACGCCTCTTGCCCTCCCCGGTAGTTTTTTGCGGCACGATATGGTGAACGTGTGAGGACGTGTGTATAAAAAATAGGGTGGTGTAAACATTTATTATCGACATATTACATAAGCATATGATTATTTTACAACAAGCAATGGATTCGATTCACAGCATTGCGCCATTCACCTGCTTATACTAATTAGATAATCTCCTCTTCGCCACGAAAATGAACATTAAGTTCATGGAGAGGTGCTAGGAGAACACCAAGTGAAGTACCCTGCGTCATTTGGGTGAATGCATTAACATCCTTAGGAAAACACTTGCCACCATAGCCGAACTTACCGTCTGGTCCAGGAACGTAAGTGTGAGTATCGTTGATGTAGCCTGAAAGGAGACAGCCCGTGTGGACAGTACGCCAATCGGCTCCCATCTTCTCACAATACTCACGGCATGCATTGAAGTAAGTAACTTTGTATGCACCAAAGACATTGTGCATATATTTGGTAAGCTCTGCCTCAAGTGGACTCATGACGGTGAACTTCTTGCCAACAAAGATTTGGGTGAGGAGTTCAACAGCTCCGGTAAACACCATTGTTTGTTTTTTAAAATCCTCTATATGAGTGCGTTCAGTAAGAAATTCAGGCATATAGTGTACACGATGACCTGTTTCCTTCGAGAGCAGCTCACTGGTGCCAGGAAGAATAGTGGTGCGCACGAATATAGGTACATTTGGGAGCTTAGAGATAAGCTCTTTCATAAGGGTGAGATCCTGTGTTCCATCATCCTCTGTACGAACGTGAATCTGCAGAAACGCGATATCGATATTTGAGAGGTCATCATTATACCCCTTGGCTGGGTCAGTGATGAACAGTTTACAATCTGGATTGTTGTGCTCCAACCAATCCTTCAGGGCTCCTCCTACGAAGCCGCATCCGATAATTCCAACGTTGATCATTGTTATATAGAATTTTACTTTTATTTGCTATGCTCAATTAAAATGTAATGTTGTTTCCTTGGTGACTTCGGTTAGTTCAATACCTATCCGTTTCTTTCTCTGCAAGCACATCAACAATGCGACGACAAGCCTGTCCGTCGCCATATGGATTAACAGCTTTGGACATCTGCTCATAAGTTGTGGCATCATCAAGAAGGATGCTGACTTCGGTCATGATCTTGTCATAATCAGTGCCCACAAGGTGGACAGTGCCTGCGGCGAGGGCTTCAGGACGCTCGGTGGTATCGCGCATCACGAGGACGGGTTTACCAAGACCAGGGGCTTCTTCCTGAATACCGCCTGAGTCAGTAAGAACGATAGTGGCCTTCGACATAAGGTAAACGAATTCGAGATACTGAAGGGGCTCAATGAAAAAGAAGTTAGGACGGGTAAGGTCATTGCCAAAGACTTCGTGGATTGGTTTGCGCACATTGGGATTAAGGTGCATTGGGTAAACGAAATCTACCTCTGAATACTTCTCAGAGAGGTCCTTCATAGCGGTAACCATTCGGATAAAGCCATCGCCAAAGTTCTCGCGACGATGGCCTGTGATAAGGACAAGCTTCTTGCCGTTGTTGAGACGATTGACGTCATAACCTGCGGCTGAAAGCACCTTGCTTTGTTCTTCAGCAAGGGCATCATCGGTCTTGAGCCTATCAACGACCATGTAGAGAGCGTCGATGACGGTATTACCGGTGACATAGATGCTGCCATGAGCATTCTCTTCAAGGAGGTTCTTCTCGCTAAGTGGGGTTGGCGAGAAGTTGTAAGTGGCAATGCGTCCAGTAATCTGGCGGTTCATTTCTTCAGGCCAAGGGCTGTAGATATTGTGGGTACGGAGCCCTGCCTCTACATGACCTACAGGAATCTGTGCATAAAAAGCGGCAAGAGCTCCTGCAGTAGAAGTAGTAGTATCTCCATGTACAAGGATAACATCAGGTCGGCACTCCTTAAAGATGTCACGAAGACCGATGAGGACGCGTGCGGTTACATCGGTGAGGTCTTGTCCTTGCTTCATTATGTTGAGGTCAAAATCGGGACGGATGTCGAAAAGATGGAGCACCTGATCGAGCATTTCGCGATGCTGACCAGTGACGCATACGATGGTTTCAAACTCTTCTGAGTGCTTCTGGAATTCTTTGACCAGTGGACACATCTTAATAGCCTCTGGACGGGTTCCGAAGATTAACATAACTTTCTTCTTTGCCATAATTACTCAATAATTTTATTATTTGCTCTCTTTAGACGTATCAAATGTCAGTACCCTTTGGGCACTTATTTGTATTTAGAAGTAAGCACTTAATTTAGGGCATACCTCTTTAAAAGGGCACATAACTATGCCCTAAACCAAGTTTTGTTAATAAGCTATTTTGAATTTTACATTGACTTGTAGCCAAAATGATTTTGCCAGAAACCATGTTAACATAATCCCCACATCCATCATTTTTTTAAGGAAAAATTCCAATGAAGTTCCAAATAGAACAGCATGAAGTTTCACTGTTCTAATCACACTGTGATAAGTTGCTGCCATTGCTGCCTTCGGCGTCACTGCCGTAATGAAGTGAATTGTTTCGTTGAGTAGCAGTTAGCTTTCGAATGCGTTCTTCACACAAAAGAATCAAAAAGATTCTCTATGAAGCAATGCATTAGTTTGGTACTGAAAGTAAAACCATGCTATGCCTTCGCTGCTATGTATAAATTATAAAATTTTGTTCGCAGCGAAGATAAACATTTCACTCAATAGTCAATTTTGACTACCTACCGATCATTTCACTCCACAATGTATTCATCAATATTCCGCATCTCCTTGCTGAAATTCACCCCTACCTCCACCAAGCGTTTCCCATCCAACATAAAAGGAATCAGATACCCTTTCTCGTCAATCTGGCGCAAAGCCTCCTCAGCA
>BLLV01000178.1 GCA_011959205.1 Bacteroidaceae bacterium | reverse complement strand
ATGTAACCATGAATTATCCTCTTTCAGATGAAAACGGAAGTTCGCACCCATAGCCAGATTGTTCAACTTATTGTCGAAGCGGCTACTGTATATCCATGAAATATGTGCCCCCAGCGTACCCACATCTTCAAAGCCAATGTGCTTGGTTACAGCCAGATAATAACGGTTCCAGAAACCGTTACCATAATTCTGGTTCTGCTGGTTGGAAAGCGAACCGCCGTTAGCCGAATCACCTATCGCATCATTGGCACCCAACACCACTTGCGGAGTCCAAGGTTTCCACCAACCCTCCTTCCATACACGCAGGCGAAAATGAAATGAACGGTCCTGGTTTGTAAACTTACCATACGTAGACGGTACCCAATAGCCCGAATAATTGCCATAATCCGTAGGAACAGACTTATGACCCGTACACAGATAACCCGCCTCCAACCAGGGAAAAACGGTAATATTGATATAGTAGTTCCACGTATCATACCACCAACGAGGAACCGTAGCATGATGATTCAACCAATTACCACCTGCCATAAAAGTCTTGTCGCACTGCATATCAGCAGTAGGCAGGTTCATCAGGCCTGTGGTGCCATAATTGATCTGTGCAGACAGCGGTGTCAAGGAAAACAGGAAAGTACCTATGGTTGCCATCAACGTCCGTATCATTCTTCCATGCCTCATTCTTCTTCAAACTTGTTCTTCAACCGATGCCGTTTCCATTTCTTTTTCTCTTCATGGCGCATGATAATCAGCATCAGCTTCACATCCATAAAAAGGAAATAGGTGCCCGCCACCATCAGTAACAGCCACCAACCGTATTCCCGCCACACGGGCACACCATGCACCACGTAATACACTCCGGACACACCCGCCCAGAACACCAGGGTAACCAGCAACATACATCTCCATACCAGCTTCACCGCAAAATGATAGAGACGGAAAGAAGGAACAATCATACCTCAGACGAATTACGACGTGAAATCAACCTGCTGATATAAAGGTTCATCAGCGTCCATACCACCACATCACACAGAAACAACACCGTGTTGTTCAGACAGCTCACCAACACCACATTGCAGACACAAAACAGAAAAGAAATGCAAAGAATGGAAATCATCGCCCGGCGCGGTGTAAATCCCAAGGCCAGAAACTTGTGATGGATATGCGTCTTGTCCGGCATGAAGGGGTCCTTGCCACGGCGCACACGCCCCAGCACCACTCTTATCACATCCAGACAGGGAACCAGCAGGACACTGAAGGAAATCAGCATGGCACCCTCATAATTAATACCTTCCTCATACGTGTTCATGGTGTACTGCACGGTCAGAAAACTCAGAATATACCCTAAAGTCAAGCTCCCCGTGTCACCCATGAATATCTTGCGCCCCCTGTCCGCATTGCCAAACACATTGTAATAAAAGAAAGGAAGCAGTACGCCCATGGTGGTAAAGGAAAGTAGCGCGCTCATCCACCGCACATCCATCACCGCCAGCACTCCGAATGCAAGCAGGGCCACCATGCTCAGGCCCGAAGCCAGACCGTCAATGCCGTCTATCAGATTGACGGCATTGGTAATGAAGACAGTCAGCAGCATGGTCAGAGGAATCCCTATGCAAGAGGGAATCTCATGAATGCCAAACAACCCGTAAAAATCATTCAGATACAGACCCGACAACGGAAGCATGGCGGAAACAATAATCTGCACCAGAAATTTCTGACGGTAGCGCACACCGATCAGATCGTCCGCTATGCCTACGATGAACAACAGGGTAAGCCCCGAGCAAAGGAAAAGCATCTGCGTCCAGTGATCAATGGTATCCGCCAATGTATTCCCAAAATCCCTGATCACACAAAAGCCGGTAACCAACGTGAGGGTAAACAAAATGGCGGGAAAGAAAGAGACACCGCCCAAACGGGAGACAGGTTTCTTGTGCACCTTACGGACATCCGGAGCATCAAACAGACGCTTACGGAGCGAGATTATCAAAATACGGGGGATGATCACGCGAGACAATATCACGGCTATAAAGAAGCCGGATAAGACAATCAAGTGGTTTTGCATAATATTATTGTTTTAAGATCTCATGCTTTTTATGAGTTTCAGACAATGATTATTTCTTTTCGTTCTTTTTGAATCAAACCACCACCCCCATTTATTGAAATATTTGATAACAGAGCAGATATGATACTTCAGTAGTTTGCGATTCTTGTATGACCCTTTCCCATATTCGTGAAAGATAGAAACAACAGGATAGTAAATGGTTTTAGCCACTTCACCTATACGACGGCATAAATCCAAATCTTCTGCATACATGAAAAATCGTTCGTCAAACCCACCTGTACGTTTCAGCACATCCACACGCATAAACATGAAGCACCCCGAAAGAGAAGGCACTTCTATTATTTTATCGTAGCCGAATGCATGAAGTTCGAAACGCTCATCCCGTTTCTGCTGAATACCTTTGAATGGCAAAAAACGTCTGCCAAACAAATCTATTGGGGTGGGTAATAGTTTACAGAGATATTGAATTTCTCCAGTGGGATAAAGCACTTTGGGCATCACCAAGCCACAGTCGGGATGATGATTCATAAATTCCTGCAATCCCTCGATTACCTTTCCTTCCCAATACACATCCGGATTAATCACAATGTGATAATCTGCATTTACTGCTATTGATTTCTGTATAGCTATGTTATGCCCATGTCCAAAACCAAGGTTATCACTATAAATGTAAACAATCTTTCGGGACATACTACTCAATTCACGCAAACTGTCGTTAGAGGAGTTGTCCACCAAATATAGTACATCAATATTTGAATGTACAATGCACTCCAACAAATGAGAAAGCTCATTTATTGGAGTATGGTAAGTTACAATAGATGCTGTAATCATTTATTTTTAATAGGTACTCTATTTAGGATATCCTTAATTAAAAACATCTGCTAGTTCCTAAATTGAGTTTTGTTAATAATCTAAAGGAATTCGATATAATATCAGAAAAATTTCAAATGATCCATTCTGCGAAAATATTGCCTATCAGTAAACCTCCACCATATTATCTTCGCTCAACAACTGTTTTATATGTCGAATAAGTCAAAGAAGCCGTATATTTCCAACTAAATTTCAGCATTTGTTTTTCAGCATTTAATCTCAATTTTTCCCTCACAGTACTATCATTACTCACAATATCTAACCCCCTCGCCATATCTAAGGCATCATTAGGATTAATGTAAAAAGCTGCATCTCCAGCAACTTCTGGTAAAGAAGATAAATGACTTGTAATAGTAGGAATTCCATAAGTAATTGCTTCCAAAACAGGCAATCCAAATCCTTCATAAATAGATGGATATATAAAAGTATGCGCTCCAGACAATAAAATAAATTTTTCTTCAGATGTAACAAATCCTGTAAAAAGAACCTTTGATTTCAAGTTCAATTCATCAATTAATTTAAATATAGCCTTATAAAACCAACCTTTTTTTCCAACAATAACTAAAACATAATCTTCATTATTCTTATAAAATTCATTGAAAGCACAAATCAAATTAAGAAGATTCTTTCTTGGTTCCAAGGTTCCTATAAATAATATATAAGAAGAGTTTATTCCAAATTTTCTTTTTTTTCTTTTTACTTCCAGTTCTGTTACTTCTATTTTAGAAGAACATGATAAAGGTATAACTTTAGTAGAAGCAATTATTTTTTTCATGTACTTTTTCAAATCATTCAATGTTGATTCTGATACACAAATAATTGCATCTGCATACTTACATGCCATTTTTATAAAAAATTTAAAATAATACCTTTTAATAAAGGTATGTACTTCTGGATAAATAAAAAAGGTCAAATCATGAATTGTCACTATTCTTTTTACTTTTCGTAAAAGCAATGGAAAGCTATAATGAAGACTATGTACCACATCTATTTTATATTTCCAACACAAAAATGGAATATAAAATTGTTCCAATAAAAATCTGAACAAGAATACTCTAAAAAACTTAGAGCGTACCAAAATAACATTAAAACAAGAAAAAGTTTTTTTCATGTCTTCATCATCATCTTGTATCAAAAAATACAATTCATCCGTGTCCTTTTCAAAGATTCTAAATGTCTCTTTAGCATATACCCCTACTCCTACTTTTTGAATTGGTATTTGTGTAAAATCAACTAAAACCTTCATCTCAATTTCTATCTATTAATCTATTATCTCATATTGAATTAAAGAAGCAATATTTTCTATTGAATTAAATTGTAATTTTTCCTTAACCTGCTTTGGGATGATTTTTTCTTCTATGCTTTTTTTCATAAGTTTTGCGAACTCTTCTACATCCGCAAAACTGCTAGATAAATTTGTTCCTTCCATATTTTGCAATATTTCCATAGCTCCTTTAGTAGGTGTAGCCAAAACAGGAATAGACAAACACAAAGCTTCCAGCAAAATAGTAGGATATGCTTCTGATAACGAGGGTAACACAAGCAATTTTGCCCTTCGCAAAATAGGCAACGGATTTTCAACTGCTCCTAAAAAGATAATTTTATCAGCTTTTTTCATCTTTTTTGCCTTTTCAAGCAATTCCGTCATCATCTCTCCATCACCTATTATTACTAAATAATAATCAGAAGGCTCCCATATTTCAAATGCTTCCAGTAATAAAGGCAAGTTCTTTATATACCCCAATCGTCCGACAAATAAAAGATATTTCATGGGAAGAGAAAAATCTATCGGCTCAAGGCTCTCCTTTATCATTTCATCTACATTTATAGGATTAGGAATTTTCACTATTTTATTTACTGACAAGCCTATCTTTGTCCGAAGATATTCATAAATACCATCAGAAACAGCTATCACTTTATATGCTTTTGGATACATTTTTCTCATCAACCAACATGTACAATGTGCCCACCAACCTAATCGCTTGGATTCTTCATTATAATAATTATGTTGAGATATAACTATTTTAGTTTTTTGCTTAAGCAGTAAACTAGATATAATAAGAACCATATTAGGAAAATCTCCACCACTAATAATTATGTCAGGACGAACTCGTAGTATACACTTTCTTAGCTTTAAAAAAGAAAATCTTAATTGTACATTTCCTAAATCATATAATTCCACACCAGTATTTAACAAAGAAAGCAATTTTCCTTCTTTCTTACATAAGAAAAAAGATACATCATATCCTTCTTCAAGCAAATAATTAGCATAAGTTATAAAGACACGCTCAATACCACCTATATTTAATGATGGCAAAAAGAAAGCTATCCTCTGATTCCTATTTTTCATAATGGTCTATATCCTAATTTAAGCCAGCCTATAAGATGTCCTTCCTCATCAACATTTTTAGAAACCCATTTATCTGTATAATGAAATTCTACCAATTGGATAGATGAAGATTTAAATAAAAGATCAAATCGGCTAAACATCAAAAAGAAACGCATTTGCCAAAAAGCAAATAACATATTTATAATGGTAAAAAACACAACTATCCGTAATAATTTTTGCATTACAATAGTCTTATTCATAAAATATAATGATGACAATATCAAAAAAGTCTTCAAAACATTAAGCAAGCGTTCGTGCAATACAGGAACTGAAGAACTCATTATAATCACAACAATGAAAATATTTACAAATTGCTTTATTTTCAAAGGTTGAGGATTAGACTTGTAAAATTGATAATATTGATATAAGGTTATGTAATAAACAATATTAAAAAAATATTTTGCAATCAATTGTTTCAATGTAAATTGAGAGCTCAAATCTTCT
The DNA here is from genome assembly GCA_011959205.1 of Bacteroidaceae bacterium. Taxonomy (GTDB): domain Bacteria; phylum Bacteroidota; class Bacteroidia; order Bacteroidales; family Bacteroidaceae; genus Phocaeicola. Next base: position 6,326 of record BLLV01000178.1, on the reverse strand, counting down.
GACTGACTTCCTGTTATATATTCTTCAAGATGGGATAACATAGATTCAGAAAAAGGAAGAGCACGCAAAAGATTCACTCCCAGTGATGATGATTCAACCAAAACTAGAAGAAAACAAAGGCAACCAAATGCATTCTTTGAAAAATTGAATATTTTATATTTACTGATTATTGCAATAAAAATAAAAGGTATATAACTGACATGGATAAAAGCAGAAAATACAATAAAAAATAGTCCTTTCTTTTTTTCTTTAACAAGAAACCAATAAATACCATATACTAAAACCGTTTGAGCCAATCCCATTCGAAAAAGATAAGCTGAAAAAACAAACGGAACAAGCAATATCAACGAATAAACTTTAGTCTGTTTTATTAAATTTTGATTTGACCATGTTATATCATGAAATAAATCAAATAACAAATAATAGGAAGTAGCTACAAATAAGAATCGGACTGATTCTGGATAGGCACCTAATTTTCCCAATCCCCATGAAAGTAAAGGCAAAAAATAATCAAACTTTAGGGCCATTAAAATCCAAAAATATTCCCAATCTAAATCTTTATATAAATTAAAATCTTCAGCATATCTATACATATCCCCCGCTGGAGGATATAGTATTCCCATATACCCCATAAATATAGCTCCTAAACAATAAGCCCATCTTTTCCTGTTCAAAATGCCCAATAAAATGAATGGACATGATGCTATAGGATATAGCACAAATATCAGTACAATCAAAAAATTGTACTGAGTCCTTTTGTTTTTAGATATAACAACAGAAGATGTCATGAAATTCTTTTCAAATAATAAGGGATATGATTTTCTACTATCTTCCTATAATAGAAAGGACACACAAATTTCAACACAAACTTTAATAATTCTTTAATTTTCAATTTCATATAAAAGAATGAGTATTTCAAATACCACATTATCGAGTTAGTATTCCCATAAATTCGTTCTCGCTCTTCAAATATTTCCAAAGCACACTTAGATGAAGAAAGTCCATAAACGCCATCAAAATTGGTAAATGCAAATGATACATATATAAATATTCCATTTGCATAATAAATATCACGCAAAAGTTTAAAATCAGCAGAAATCCGATAGGAAACATCAAACAAATGATTGACAAATACAGATCTTGCTATAAAAGTAGAAGGATGAAATAACGGAAAATCATCCTTAAAATGTGAAAGGCTCTGAGCTGTTGCATAAAAAATCCCATCTATTCGGCGAATAATCATATCACCATAAAAAACATCTGCATCTAAAAAATTTTTTTTTGCAAAAATTCGTTCTATAACAAATGAATTCTCCAACCAATCACCAGCATTTAAAAATTGAATATATTGTCCTGTTGCTCTGCATCCCCCTTTATTCATCGCATCATAAATCCCTTTATCCGGTTCACTTACCCAATAAGCGATTTTATCCGCATACTTTTTGATAATATCTACTGTTCCGTCCGTACTGCCTCCGTCAATGATAATGTATTCAATATAAGAATAAGTCTGATTGATAACGGAAAGAATGGTTTTCTCAATAGTTGAAGCAGCATTATAAGATACTGTCACTATTGATATAATTGGCAATTTTTTCATGTTCATTTTTGGCTTAACAAATTACTACCATATTTCAATTCCATAAAGGCGATGATGATTAAATTCCTCTAATGAAGGAAGTTCCATATAGTTGCCATAATGCGCTTTCAAATACTCATCCGGATTGTGAGGCGCAGGAAAACAATGTCCTTCAAATACTACTTCAGACAAGGGAAATAAACATTCGTCATTATACCGATAACGAAAACAACAACCATAACCGTAAGTCCACCATTGAGAAACAGGACTGAAAAATTTGGCCAACTTTGACAAAGCTACCAAAGAATGAAAGCAAAACCTTCCCAACTGTCTAGCCATATATCCTGTACCTAACCGATTTATCACTACACCAGGCAAATCATAAGAAACAAGCCGTTGAACAGAGTCCACCACCCGATTATCATAAGGGAAAATATCCACTTGCACTCCACGATATTTCATAATAGACTCCCGACGAATCAAATGCTCCAAAGAATGAACATATCTACTATTCTTGTCTCGAACAACCAACCAGCGCTTATAACTATAAGGGTCTGTTTTCGCAGATTGCAGTACAAATTGAGGATGCTTCTCTTGCTCAAATGCTTTCTCCAATTTTTCATAATATGAATAAGGCACTGCTATATCCACATCATCGTCCCAAGGAATAAAACCTTTATGACGCACCGCTCCTAACAATGTCCCTCCTTCCAAGAAATAGGGTATATTATTCTTTTTACACACTTCATCCACCCAAAGCAGTAACTCCAACATCCGATGCTGAGCTTTCCTCAAATCACTTCCCTCCGGATTAAATTTCGCCTTAAGTTGCTGTTCTAATTCATTTGTCAATTGCATAATAGTTTATTTTATCTTTAACCTACCACTATTCTGTTTGTATTCATAACTATGAATACCTTCCGCCCGAAAATCAACCGCATAACGTTCCAGTACCTGCCTATACACTTCTTCGTATTGTGGTATAAACAGATCCTCTTTATTCATCATGTGCATTATTAACTCTTCTGCAAACGGCAATACCTGTGACAAATCATTGTTCTGCCCATTGAAAGCAGTTCCTTTCAATGACCCTGGAGATACATTCAGTATCCGATTGGATGTTCCTTCTTTTAATAGCTCTACATTCAAACTCTTTATAAATATCTTCAAAGCAGCTTTACTGGCTCCATAAACAGCAAAGAAAGGAGAAGACATAAATCCTGCAATACTTACCATCACCGAACAATAAAAATCATTTACAGAAAGAATACGAGAGTAAAAATGCCGAACAATACGCATAACAGCCGTTGCATTGACTGTCATCATGTTTACAAGCAGTTCCTCACTATAATCTTTAAAAAGTGCCAATCGACCGAATCCAGCCGTTATAATCAGTTTATCTACAGATTTCATACTGTTACCGTCAAATAAAGAAAAGTCCTCTCCTGTCAGGTCAAACTGTAAAAACTCCACATTAGCCGGCAATGAAATGGCAGGAAGAACCTTATCTACAATCACTACATGGCAATACCGAGCCAAAGTCAAAGCCACTGCCAAACCCACTCCATTGCTTCCTCCTACCACCAAGGCATCTCCACCACTCTGCAAAAGTTTTTCTATTTTCCGTTCCACTATTTCAATATTTTAGTTTGATATCCTTTTCTGTATTTTCCAATAATATCGGCAATAACTGAGGATTCCTTTCCGTGAAGAAGAAAACAGTCCGATCGTCTATTGAAAATCATGGATGCAAACTCACGGATCTCGTACCTCAGTCCATCACCCTGAAAAGCATAGAAATATTTTTTATTCAAGTTCTGATCTTCATAACAGACCTCAAAATAGTTGGTAAGCCACCAAGGAGAAGGCACAAGCACATAGCCCCGGGTACCGGACACCACCAGATTGCCTTCGGTTTTGACGCCTAAACCTAATGTCATGGAAGCCGTGGCACTCTCGTAAACAATATTCGCCTTCGTAAAAATATCCACCCCTTGATCCATCTTTGAATAAAAAGAAACATCGGTATAGTTTGTACCCAACAATTTAACAATAGACATCAGACAAAGCGGAGCCAGCTCCGTAACTGATCCCCCCGCCTGCATAACGTCAAACTCCCGGATATTCGTTTCAGGCATCAATTTAGACAGGGATGCCTTCACATCAACCACTTTGCCTATTACTCCACTTTTGACCAGCGTCAGCAAATGAGTCCATGCCGGACAAAAAGCCGTTTTACTAGCTTCAAGTAAAACCAGCTTATGGAATTTGGCCAACTGATAAAGTTCACAGGCTTCTCTGCCATCCAATACAAAAGGTATCTCACAAAGCACGTGTTTACCCGCCTCAAGGCTATACTTGGCATAATCGTAGTGTGAAGTATGAGGCGAAGCTATATATACAGCATCCACATCTGCCATAAAACTTTTTAAATCACAAAAAGACTGTTTCAAACTATGTCTTGCGGAAAAAGATTCCGCTTCCTCCTTATTGGGATTATAACAAGAAAACACCTCCACACCATTCACAAACAAAGCTTCATTAATGAAACGATGAGCTATACGACCAGTTCCTATCACCCCCAACCTTACCGTTTGTTGAGTTTCTGCACGAAGTTGAGTACTTGATATTCCCTCAGTACGCGGCAGATATACTACTTCACAATATTCATTTAGATATTCAAACTTTCCTTCCCAATCAGACCCAATAGCAAATACATCCACATTAAATTTCTGAATATCATCGATTTTCTGCCCCACATAATCTTCAATTACTATCTGGTCTGCAAGTCCGGTAGCTTTAACCGCCTCTACACGTTCGAGCACATTGTTTCGCACATTCAGTTTGCCACGCTCACGGTCAAAGCTGTCAGAAGTAACACCTACAATCAAGTAATCACCAAGAGCCCTTGCACGATGAAGAAGATTAATATGCCCTTGATGAAGAAGATCATAAGTACCATAGGTTATTACAGTTTTCATTATTTTATTCGACCATTTTATTTCAGCCAAAGACCTTTAGCTGTACCATTTATCATCTTCAAGATCTGCATTCTTCCAACACATGCCTGTAAAGCAAACACTATTGCTGGAACTATAAGTACGCCCTTTATACCATAATGTTTACAACAATAGTTCATCAATGGAATCGCAATTAAAGCAAACAACATATAAATAATTAATTGTAACCGAACTTTACTTGTTCCATTAATAAGAAACATATATAAATTCCCTCCCGTTTGACATAATACATATATCGCCATACAAACTGACAACGACAAAGGAACAATTACGGAATCACCAATCCAAAATTTATACAAGAAGTTAGAACATTGTACCATTACTATTAAAACAAGAATACAAAACAGCCATAATCTTTCTAATTTACCTAATACGTTACGCATCCAAACATAGTCTTTCTTTGTATAGGCGTCAGTAAATGCAGACCAAAATGGAGTCAAAATAATATTGACAACCATATTAAGTACATTAAAGTACTTATAAACAATATTATATTGTGTAACTGCCTCCGGACCTTGTACTCTTGATAATATAATATTAGTAAATTGGAAAATAAATAACATAGAAATCATAATGACAAAGAACTGTCCTCCCAACCCCAATATATTTTTTGTCAACGAAAAACGAACACAACGCAAAGCAGGAGCAACATTCCTATACTTTTTGCCATGAAACACTATCAATGAAACCATCACTAACAACAAGCAAGGCACCCCCGAAAAAGCCACAGCCAAAGCACCTAAACTTCCTGAAGTAGTCTTTGTCAATACATAGATACAAACAAAAGCCAACACTTGTCCGCTTGTCTGGACCAATGAAGTCAGGGCAGGCTTTTGGTCTGCTGTCAGCATTGTAGTAAAGACACTTGCCACAATATTCAAACAAAAGAAACAAGCTAACAAGCCGAACACTTTATTCAGTTCTTCATTATAGCTAGCATCAATGTTCAAAATAGCACTCCAATTCAAAAAATGATTTACTGACAATGCCACTAGCAGAACCACTGAAAAGAATAAAAATAAGACTGCGTAAGTGGTACTGACATATTCCCTTGCCAACTTTATGTCTCCTTTTGCCTTTGCTTCTGCAAAACAGTTACGAAACCCATGAGCAAAACCTAAATCGAAATAAGACAGCCAAGAAATAATAGAACTCAATGTCAGCCAAATGCCATACTTAGTGGGATTGATATAACCGATAGTCAATGGAACGACCTGCAATGACACTAAAATACTGATACACTTGAGCAACAATGAACCTGCAATATTCTTCTTTACTGCCACACTGCGCTCGTTTCCTTTGGAAAAATAAGCACTAATTTTATCTACTAAAAATAAAGACATGAATAGAATTAAAGAATAAAATATCCCAACAACCCTACTATTTCAAATACAAAAGGTAATCACTTTATTCAGCGCATATCCCCTTAAACGAACACATGAATAGCTCTATATTAATAAATTAATTTGAATTTAACATGGGCTTGTGACCAAAGTAATTTGGGCAGGAAGTCTAAGGTAAAAGAAAAAAACGCTTGGTTCTATACCCCATACATTATTATAGAATTTTGTTCACAGTGAAAATAAACATTTCACCCCACCACATACCTTTCCACATTCCGCGTCTCCTTGCTGAAATTCACCCCTACCTTCACCAAGCGTTTTCCATCCAGCATAAAAGGAATCAGATACCCTTTCTCGTCAATCTGGCGCAAAGCCTCCTCAGCA
>BLLV01000177.1 GCA_011959205.1 Bacteroidaceae bacterium | reverse complement strand
AATGCTTATGGTTTGATGATGAAGCAAATGTACTTCTTTTTTTTGAATAGTGGGCGGATGGAAAGGTTAAATTCTTCTATCGGAAAGGAATTACAGGATTGATCCGAAAACTCTGTGGGCATGTTTATACTCTTCTTTTTTAAGGCTGTTCCGGATTAATATAAAGTAGGACGTTTTTATCGCAAAAAAGAAGCATAAAGATTTTATGCTTCCACGGAGTATAACGGCTCACAAAGTTTCAGTAGCGGTAAAAAGAGGCTTTCCAGAGCTGGCAGAGAATGAATAATTTTGTATGTTTCTATCTTCATACGTATTATCTTGGTTCAAAGCTCTGCCAAAAGAAAAACGTTGTGAAGCTCCTACATTCAGGTCGGGCAGAAAACTGCTCTTCAGCGTATTTCTCTCTACTTTCAAACTTTTAATCCGGTTTTGGCTCTGCTTCACCTCCATATTGTGCAGTATAGCATAATCTATACATTCTTTGAGGCTCCACTTCCTATTTTGTGCTTGCATATTTGCTATACATGCGATGGCTGCAACAGCTACAACTATTAACTTTTTCATGCTGTTCATTCTTTAACCTATTTCATCAAACTGTTCCTTCCACAAACGATGATACATTCCATCTGAATGGAACAATTCTTCATGAGTACCCGCCTCAACTACTTGTCCCTTATCGATCACCACAATTTTATCTGCATTCTTCACTGTACTCAACCGATGGGCAATCACGATAATCGTTTTCCCCTTCCGTGCCAATGCATCAAGCATCTGCTTTACATAGTGTTCGGAAATAGAATCAAGCGAAGATGTCGCCTCATCAAAAATAAGTATCTCCGGTTCTTTATACAAGGCACGCGCTATGGCAAGCCGTTGCCGCTCGCCACCCGACAAGGATGCACCATGTTCACCGATATAAGTCCGGTACTCCTTAGGCAAATTATCTATAAAATCCTTTAATCCAAGCTGTTCCGTCAAATCTACAATTTTCTTCATGTCCGGATGCAAGTCGCCTACCGCTATATTCTCTGCAATGCTTCCAGCAAACAATTCAATCTGTTGAGGTACTGTTCCCACCCGGCGACGAAGGCTGCGGTTGTCTATTTGCGCAATATCATAATCGCCTATGCGAATGCGGCCCTCCTGTATAGGATAAATATGCTGTAACAACGAAATCAAAGTCGTCTTGCCCGACCCGCTTTCTCCCACTATGGCAGTGGTCTTCCCCTTTTCTATCTTCAAGCTCAATTCCTTGAACACATCCTTGCGCGAACCATAGCGGAAGGAAACATTCTCGAACGTAATATCGCCCACCATATCCGGTTCCAATATTATCTTTTGATTATTATCCTGTTCTCGTTCCAAATCCATAATCTGGAATAAGCGGTCGGCAGCAATCAGTGCATCCTGGATAGTCTGATTGGAAGAAATCAGCGAACCGATAGGAGAAATTACATAACCCACCAAGGAATAAAACACCATCAGAGTGCCGGGTGTCAACTCCTGATCGACTACCAAAACACTTCCTAACCAAAGAATAGCAATCGTAATGCCTGTAGATACAAACTGAATGCCGCCTTGTGCCATAATGGAACCATAGATGCTGCGATACGTATTCTTTAATAAATGTACGAAACGAGTTTCCGTCTTCAAATTAGCATATTCTTCTATACCGAAACGCTTGATCGTAGAAATGGAATGAAGAGATTCCACCAACTGCGATTCCAATTCGGCACTGCTTTCCATGATACCGCGCTGATATTTCCGGTTCAATTTGTTGAAGCCCCAGAAAATAAGCAGGAATAAGGGGGCAGACACTAAAGTAATTAATGCCAGTTCCCAGGAATAAACAAACATAAGGCACACAGAGAAGACAAGAATCATGATGTTAACCACCAGATCCAACGAAACATTATTGATAAAATTACGGATTTTCACTGCATCATTGACGCGTGAAATAATCTCACCCACCCGCATCGTATCAAAGAACTGCTGGGGCAGAGTCAACAAATGTTTATAGTAGCCTAGAATCAATGCAGCATCAATCCGCTGCCCTGTTTTCAGTGCCAGAATACTTTTCATCGCTCCTATGAAAGTCCGCAATAGCAGGATGACCAGCATAATCACTCCCATCAGGTTGAGCAAGTTCACATTCTTATCTACCAGCACATAGTCTGTTATTTTACCTACATAAATGGAAGTGGACAATCCCAATATACTATAAATAAGCGCGCCAAACACAGCTTGCAGCATCACGCTTTTATGAGGAGCCAACAAGGAGAAGAATTTCTTCGTCATACTGGTCTTCATATTTCCGGTTTTGAAGCTCTCCTCAGGCTCCATCAATATCAGTATACCAGTCCATATTTTCTCAAATTCCTGATTGGTCACGCGATGCATCCGCCCGTCACCCGGATCCATATATTCTATGTATTCTTTCTTTTTCTCCACCTTATATATCACTACAAAATGCTGAAGTTGCTCGTGTACTATGACATGGGCAATAACAGGTTTTGGAACAATATACAATGCCTCAAACTTAGCCCTGACTGCCTTTGCGGAAAGACCCAGTTTATTGGCAGCTTCAACCAACCCTAGTATATTCGTTCCTTTCTGGTCGGTAAATGCATACTGGCGGATACGTGCAATGGGAAATTGCAAACCATAATAGGCACATACGGAAGCCAAGCAGGCCGCACCGCAATCCGTAATATCAAACTGTTTTATTTTAACTCCTTTTTTCATCCTGTATTCGTGTTTAAAATTTAGCCATCATTGTTTTATTCTCATATTGTTTGGGATTCGCCCAATCGTCTATCTTCTGATAAAGTAAATCAAAAAGTGACCGCCGGGTTATCATAAAATGGGCATTGACCGTCATTCCTTTTTTCAATACACCTTTCTGTCCGCTTTTCAGCATCAGATAATTCCGTTCCGTCCGGCATTTCACTTTATAGAATGAATTCCCTTGGCTGTCCGTCAGGAAGTCCGATGAAATTTCATTTACTTCGCCGGGCAGTGTCCCCCATTCATTATAATTAAACGATTCCACCTGTACATGGACCGGCATCCCGATATTCATAAATCCTATATTCCTGGGCGTGACATATATCTCCATACACAGGGTAGAATCGGGACTGACCACTGCCAATGACTGCCCTGCCTGTATGCTGCTTCCCCTGTATATGCCCGAAAACTGGTCAATGGTTCCGCTCACCGGACTACGGACTATATAGAGTTCTTTATCTTTCAACTCCTGCTGCAAGGTGGTATTCATTTCACTACGGGAATTACGATAGGTATTCATATCTGCCTGCCATGTGCTTAATTGGCTTTGTATCAATGAGGCCAGTTCATTTTGCTGGCTCTGATACTGGAAATAAGATTTATCATATTCTTCTTCTGAGATTACTTTCTTATCAAAAAGGTTTTTATTTCGTTTATACTCTTTTTCCGCCTGCACCAAAGAGGTTTCGAGTTCCTTTTTCTTTTTAGTGAAATAGGTATATTCCTGTTGACGAACCGGAGAATGGAACACAGCAGGGCATTCTCCTTTTGCCAGATAAGCCAAATCTGCCAAATGGGCTTCGTAGTCATTCAGACGATTGGTCTGATAATTGATTTTAGAATCGGAGTTATTGGTACGGAAACGGAGAAGAATATCTCCTTTATTTACTTGGTCGCCTTCGCGCACATAGACAGAATCTACCAGTTCTGTAATTGCTGATTTAATTTCTGTTTTTTCAGCCACCGGTCTCACTACTCCACTGCCTTGCACCGAAATATCTACATAGATAAAAGGCAATGCAATAATAGCGGCAGTGACGGCAGCCAATACTACCCAATAGATAATCTGGGACTTTGTGGTGTGTTGATAGATGTATGTTTCAATACTGTTCTCTATCCATTCGTTTGGTAATAACATAACATTTCTACTTTTACGGATTTATACAGCAAAAGTAGAAGGAAAGAAAAAGGGATTATGTTATCAGATTGTTATCTTTAGGTTAATGTCTATAAGTTTATACAGAAAAGATAATTATAAATGCTTGCACACTAGTTATCTCAAATACAAACTGTTTCGTTTTAAAATAAATTTTTATCATCCTTTTTTTATAGCTTGAAAGCATCATAATAAATAATTCAACCTTTTAATCCAGTCCCAACAATTATCTACTCCTTTCAAATAATCAGCGACAGAGGTGTTTATTAGTGTATCAGGCATTAAAGTTGTTTCTTCGTCCAACAATGAATCCGGTCTTCTGAAAAAGGAATGACTGACATAACCCTTTGTACCTGTAAAAGGCAGACTGATGGGAATAATATCACCATAACAGGTTGGTTTCTGAGAAGTGGGCATACCTATAATGGGAAAAAGGTGATTGTCTTTTACAGTAGTCAGCAAATAATTAGCACTACTGAATGTATTTTGTCCTTGAATGAAAACCACCTTTCCGGTATATTTATGTTTTGACAAAGGAACTTCCTTATCCATCCTCCTGTCTTGATTTTGCTCTGCCAATGTCTTATCATTCATCTCTGCTGACTTATCCAACAGGAACGGATAAAATTCTTTTAAAAATGAAGAAGGCCGGATATATGTGCGATAACTTTCGATATCTGACAAATGAATATTCAATGCCTCCAACAACATATTTCCTAAAAGGCTGTTTCCTCCCCCGTTATACCGCATATCAACAACCAGCAAAGAAACTCCCTTTTGATTCATATCCTGAATCATGTGTTCCAAAAATTCCGTGAAGAACGGAAGACTATGGATTATATTCTCATCCGGTGTTTCACCGGATAACTGACAGCCCAATTGATAAGTATAACTATCAAACATTTCATTGAATTGAAAATAGCAGATGGAATCAATGATGCGATAATGATACGGCACCGGTTGTCTGGCGGTAACGGAATTCGGTTTAATAACTGCCATCTGATCAAGCTGATTATTTGTTCCGTTTTCCTTGTCCATATTAATTCTGTCTCCATCCGAAAAAACGATCTCAAGCACATCGCCATCTATCCCCAACCGCTTTATCAAACTAGGGTTATTCAGAAAATGACTCCCTGTAATACCGGCTTTTATCTTATTTTCAGCAGGCAACATCCCGGCCAATTTCTTATGAATATCAATTATATCCATTCCTCCCATGCTTGTAATGACTTTTCCTGTCACATTTTTGTAGCGAGAAGAAATGGAGTATAAATAGAAACTCCCGTTAAAATAGCGGACAGAAAATGGATATAGCAACAACGGCTCTATATTCACAAAAGTATGGGCATCCTGCAAAAAGACCAATAGTTCATTGATTCTCAGCTGGAAATCGGCTAAAGTGATGTTATTCATATCACAAAGTTCATCGCAAGCGGACAGGACGAACTGACGACATTGGGCTTTCAATGACTTGTCAAGAATAAAAGCCGGATGTACCTTGGTCAGAAAGATGAAAAAATTCATCAGTTCATTCTGATAAACATTATATCTTTTGTCATTATAATATATAGGGATCATGAATTTTAATCTTATAACTTGGAATACTTTATATCAAGAAACGAATGCATATTATTTTTAAATATAGAACAATAAGTTTCATTTTTTTTACTTGAAGGATTATTTAATCTCAAATCAGGGCATCCTCCTCCACAAACAATAGAATATTTACATTCTTTACATTTAGCATCATCTAAATAGTCCTCTCCTTTCATATATCTAGCTATCACATTATAATTTGTAAATATTTTATTTAACAAAACATTACCAACTACTAAATTATTTACTCCTAAATGATGCCAACACTTATATATATTCCCATCTGTTCCGCAGTAGGAGGCGCATATCCTCCCGATACCTGTACATGTTCTTCACCACTGAGTGGCTTAACCATGCAATAATCATTCCTTTTTCATACTTCATTTTGTGTTTTGTTGTTAAACACTAAAAGAAACAGTCTATCTTTCGATTCCGAGTATCAAAAACAATATACGAGAATCGTTTTAAAAAGGGAAGCCCTACTAATCTTCGCGAAAAGGATTCCACCAATGTCACATCCTTAAAAGAAACAGCATCTATCTTACAATCCTTTATGCCATAAATCGAAATAATATCGCCAACATTGGTAAACCCAAAGCAACTGTCATTCCGGACAAAAGAACAATCAGACAAAAACTCCATTTCCTTCTTTTTCAACAAGAAATCAGCCCTATCATATCCGGTGTCTATCAACAAATCTGAAAATCGTATTCCATTTATATTCAAATCAGCATAATACAATCCTTTTCGTTTCTGGCAATGTATCACCATGTCCGGCTTTTTTTCCACCAAAGGAATATCATTAGAGATAATACCAGAACGAAAATCAATCCACCAATCCGAACGGTCTATCAGATCCGCACCTATAATTCCATCCACATGCTTCATTCCGGCTCGCTTCGAAATCAAAAGAGCAATTAGCCGATCAACTTCCACCAAGCCTATCTTGGAGGAAAACGAAAAGTATTTTTTACCCAGATAGTTATTTCCCAACACATCTGTCACTTCGGAGGAAGTCAAAAAGAAAAAAGATTCCGGCACTGTATCAGTATAAAGTACAGTGATGTCAGCCCCTGTATCAAACAGATAATTCACGTCATCATCCGATGAAAGCATAATGAATCCATCCCTATGAAAACAAGACTTTACCTTGTTTATGGAGCCATCCATTGTAACCCATACGGCTATCATCAGCATAAAAAATAATACCAGTAAGCCCGAAATCTTTTTTTTCATAAACGAATATCAATTAATGATTTTGAATGGAATCTCCCACTGCAACATGATTACCTGTTCCATGTCCAACATTTACTTCATTATTAGAACACATATTTACGGTAACAGCTACTAAGGCACAACATGCCAAAACAAACAAAGATCCGCCACTCGTCTCTTGCATTTCATTCAGATTCATTTCCTGCATCAAAGCATTTTCATTTAAATTTTTCATAATCGTAAATTTTTAATTAGTTAATTGTGTTTGTATAAAAAACTACCAGCAGATAATATCTGCTAATGGTCCATATTTCTCACGAAGTTGTTCCATCTGTTCCGCAGTAGGAGGCACATATCCTCCCGATACCTGTACATATTCCTCACCACTGAGTGGCTTCA
>BLLV01000176.1 GCA_011959205.1 Bacteroidaceae bacterium | reverse complement strand
AGAGCATAACCTTGCCAAGGTTAGGGTCGCGAGTTCGAGTCTCGTTTTCCGCTCAGAGGAAAAGATCAGTGTAGAGGTACATTGATCTTTTTTTATTTATCATGGTGTAGATGTAAAAACGGTTCAGTTTGACGCATGAAACATAAACGGAAGGAGGTTAACAGAATATTCAATAAAATATTGATATCCTCCTCCCGCTTGTTTTGGCTCAAATCATCCGCAATGGAAATATTTATTAACTAATGTCAGCATACCTTCCGGATTATCTTTCAGGTCGTTACGCAAAGTCAGATCGTTATAACTGGTTAATTTGCTGATGATTCCGTCAATCATAGTAGGACTGAACACATTATGTTTTTGGAATATTTCGCGCTGTTGTTGCAAACAGGTTGCGGAAGCCGCACAGCTATCGGGAAGTTGGGTCAATGTCTTCAGTTTGTCTGCATTTTCTTTTTGATGGATATTGACGTTTACGTAAGTTTTTTCCGCAATGTCCAGTGCATTTTCTATTTCAAAACCATGGCGGCAGGCCACAGCCAGTCCTGCTATCAGTTGGTAGAGGTCGGCCGAACCGTCCGGTGACCGCATTTCCACCGTCTGTTTTTGTGTGGTATCATAGTGGCTTTCTGCTTCCAGTGGATTGGTAGTCATACACATGTCTGTTTTAGCTGCCCATCCCAAAGGAACGCGTACCAATACAGAACGGTTGCGGTCTCCCCAGCAAATATTAGTCGGTGCTTCCTGATGGGGAACCAGGCGGAAATAAGAAGTAGGATTGGTGTTACCGAATGCAGTGATGGATGGAGCAAGTTCCATCATGCCGGCAATAGCTTTGCGTGCTGTTTCTGATAAAACACCTTCTTTCAGCATTTGGTTTTGTCCGTCTTTCATGATACGCATGTGGATATGCAATCCCGATCCTGCTTTTCCGGTAGTTATTTTAGGCGCGAAAGTAATGTTGTAGCCCTGTTTGTAAGCCAGATTGCGTATAATCCATTTAGCAATCATCAATTGGTCTGCAGCATCCTCGGCATTGACAGGCAGGAACTCTATTTCATTCTGTTCGTATATCATACCGTTCAAGGTAAAATTGCCTACTTCGGAATGTCCATACTTTATCTGTCCGCCTGCTTGTGCGATATAGGCCATGCACTGGGTGCGGAAATCATTGAACTTGGCGTATGGTGCTGATTCATGATAGCCTTTCTGGTCTGTTGCCTCGAACATATTTGTATCCGGAGCAATTACATAGTACTCCAATTCTCCCATAGCCTGAAATTCCATGCCGGTTACTTCATTGAATGTCTTGCATGCTTTGTGTAAAGTATGCTCGGGTGAACTTTCCAACGGCTCTCCATCCTTGTTAAAGAAAGAGCAAAGCATGGAAAGTGTAGGTATTTCGGCAAACGGGTCTAAAAAGGCCGTCCGGAATCGGGGAATTACATATAGATCACTGCTGCCCGCCTCAATGAATGGGAACAGGCTGGAACCGTCCACTCGCTCCCCGCAAGTCAGGATAGCATCCAGATATGCTTGGTTGTTGATAACGAAATTCAGTGTCTTCAGCCGCCCATCTCCGGCAGGATACATAAAGTTGACCATACGGATGCCATTCTGCTGAATGTATTGCTTGATGTCTTCTTTGGTAAACTCTGCGCAAGGCTTCCCTAAAAATGCCACCAATTGATTGGGATTCATTATTAATTCTTTATTCATAGCAAAATTGGTTGTTTTTGTTTGTTATTGGGTTAACTTTCCAAAGATAACAAAAAGTTTTCTGAAAATCCTATGAAAAGTTCATAGATATTTTATTTCGTATTGAGTGATATTCTCTTTATCTTTTTCTGTTTGGGAGAATCTGTTTGAGAGAACATCGTTTTATGATTTGTTCTACCTTTGCACCATATGGAACCGATGCACAAAATCAATAAAGTAAAGGTCTGGAACTTACAGATCGAAGACTACATCATGGATTACTCAGGTTAACGCTGGTTTATAGATAAGCGGTCATGATTTTACATTTCCACCTTAATTTTTAAGAATAATCTGTATAAATCAAATTAATCCTGTGGTAAACGTTGTTATTTTGAAATAAAAGAAGGTACAGGCCATTCAATAACAAACAGAGTTCTTCTTTGCCTGCTTTCCTGTAAATAAATATTGCCCCCATGTTTTTTTATGATCTGCTGGCACAAACTAAGTCCAATACCCGTCCCTTCTGTTTTCGTAGTAAAGAAGGGAACAAATATTTTTTCTTGCAACTCCATAGGGATTCCTCGTCCATTGTCAAGTAGTCTTATATAAAGTTTGTTTGATATTTCCAGTGTTACTTCTATTTGTCCGTCTGTTTTTCCTTCCAATGATTGCATACTGTTCTTCAGTAGATTTAAGAAAACTTGAGAGAGTTGCTTCTCATCGCCCTCAATATATATATTAGAGGGGGTACTACGCAGAATGAAATGGATATGAGCATTCTCAAAATCAGATTGCAGCAACAGACTTAGATTGTGTAATGAATCTGTCAGCGAGAATCGCTTCTTTTTCGGTTCCGGCATATACGATAAACGTCGGTATGACTCTGTAAACTCCATCAGTCTTTCGCTCTGTTCACGAATCACTCCAAGGCCTCGTATTACTTTTTCGTCCGTACCGGGACGCAATGAAAGTGTTTGCGACAGAGAAACAATAGGAGCGATGGTATTCATTATTTCATGAGTAAGCACCCGGGTCAGTTTGCTCCATGATTCACTTTCTTTTTCACTCAGTTCATTGCTGATATCTTTGATAGCCAACAGGGTAATCATTTCTGAATTTAGTTTCATCCGGTTCATGGATAGTGATAGTTGTTTCTTTGAATGAGATTGTAAAAGAAAAGAATCTTCCACATTTCCATGGGTTATGAAATCTTTCAAAACAGGATATTGCTCTTCCAATTGGCGGAGGAATATGATTGACTCAACCCCCAGCAAACGTAAGGCTGCACCATTTACAAACATGACTCTCTTTTCGGAGTTCCATGCTAGCACTCCATTCGGTACTTCTTCCAGTAAAGAGTAATAAAAGTTCTCTTGTGTCCGGCTTTGCGATTTCGTTATGGCAAGCAATTCATTGATTCGGTTCAGTGAATGGCTAAGTGCGTTCATATCTTTATCTGCCGATTGTTCGTTGAACAGTATCATGTTCTCTTTATCTTCCATCGCATCCAAGAATATCCTTATTTTTGTATTGAATTTATTCAATTTTTTTATCAAAGCTCCAATTAAAAAAAGCGAAACAATGAATAGCAAACTACCAAGAATGAGGGCAGTATGTGTTATAATAAGTGCGACACCTGTTCCGGCTACAGCGATTATTGATAAGATGTAGCTCAGGATAACCATATATAGATGTTTGCTGAATACCATGACCATTAGAGCTTGAAGCGCTTTATTTTGTTGTAAAGTGTTTGGCGGCTGATTCCTAACTGTTCGGCTGTTGCCGTCAGATTTCCATCGTTTTGACGGATGGCTGTTTCTATGGCCTGACGTTCCACTTCTTCCAGATTAGGAACGATAGTGGAGAATTGCGGATTCCAGGTTTGTTTCACGAAAATGTCTTTGGAACGGATTACATCTCCTTCACATAAGATAACTGCTTTCTCAATGGTATGTTGCAATTCCCGGATATTTCCTGGCCAATGATAAGAACATAATTTCTCTAAAGCATGTTCATGCAGGGAGATCTCTTTTCTTTCGTATTTAGCGGCATAGCGCTGCATAAAATAATCAATGAACAAATGTATATCTTCCCTCCGTTCACGCAAAGGCGGGATTTCCAGATGAATGGTATTCAGTCTGTACAATAAGTCCTCACGGAACGTTCCCAAATCCACCATTTCCTGAATATTCTTGTTGGTAGCTGAAAGCAACCGGATATCCACCGGAATTACTTTATTACTGCCGATGCGCGTAATTATTCGGTTTTGTAATACGGTGAGCAATTTTGCCTGCATGGCTAAAGGGAGATTTCCTATTTCATCCATAAACAGGGAACTGCCGGATGCCGCTTCAAATTTTCCCGGTCGGCTCTCGTAGGCATCAGTAAAAGAACCGCGTTCATGCCCGAACAGTTCACTTTCGAATAAAGATTCACTGATTGCTCCCATATCTACCGTTACCATAGTTTGTTCCTTTCGTGTGGAAAGCCGGTGTATTTCTTGTGCCAGCATCTCTTTTCCTGTTCCGTTTTCTCCGGTAATCAATATATTGGCATCTGTGCGTGCCACTTTCACCACCATCTTCATTAACTGCTGCATGGCAGGAGATGTCCCCACAATCATTGGTGATTTGTTTCTATAGGGAACTCTGTTTTTCCTTTTTTTACCGCTTCCGAAAGCTTCTTTTATTTTGCATACTAAGGTTTGGTTATCCCAAGGTTTCAACAAAAAATCGGTCGCATCATTCTTTAAAGCTCTTACCGCCAGTTCTACATCTCCGTATGCCGTAAGCATGACTACGGGTAGTGCAGGAGCTATCTCGCGGATTCGTTTCAGCCAATATAACCCTTCGTTACCGTTATTGATTCCTGCCGAGAAATTCATATCAAGAATAATCACATCTATTGGAGAGGTATTCATAATAGATATGATTTGATTCGGATGATGGGCTGTCTTTATTTCGCTGAACTCCGTTTCCAGTAACAATTCAAGTGAGGCCAATACTCCTTTATTATCATCTACTATTAAAATCGTTCCTTTTTCCATCTCATTTTTGCTTTCAGAGGCTAAAGGTATCTGCTTTTGATTGTTTCTGCAAATAAGGCGTCCAATTATTGGACGTTTTTTGTTATTTTCTGTAATGCTTTTATTTATCATAGGGGTGGCTTGTTATGGCTTTATGGTGTTTATAATTTGGACGTTATGCCGTCTAAAAATTGGACAATTAATTTATAATTTATTTTGTAACTTATTGATTATTAGTATGCTTTTTGTTTTGGCATATCGTTTGCTTCCTATTCTGTGCTTAAACTAAAATGCAATGAGAGATAATTTGATAATTGTGTGTTTGTTATCCAGTCTGTCTTTGCCTGTGTGTGGGCAAAGTACACTGGAGGATTGTATACACTATGCTTGGAAACATAACCCTGGTTTCAAGAATGTCCAAATAGACGTAAAGGAAGCACGAACAGACTATGTGGCTGCTATGGGTAAATTTCTTCCTCATGTTTCAGTACAGGCGGAAGTGGGCAGGCATATCGGACGTTCTGTCGATCCGGATACCAATGGATATACTGCCGATTCATATAATCAAGGAACTATAGGAATGGATATAACTCTTTCTTTATTCGAAGGATTTGTCCGGATCAATCGTTTGCGATATACATATTTGACTAAGAAAGAGAAGGAGTGGGATCATTTGGCAAAGAAAAATGATTTGGCTTATCGGGTAGTTGAGGCCTATTATAAAGCGGTATTGGATAAAAAGCTTTCAGAACTGACTGCTGAGCAGCTTCGTTTGGGAGAACATTATCTAAAACAGACAGAAACTTTTATGGAACTGGGGTTGAAATCCGTTTCGGACTTACAGGAGGTGAAAGCGCGTCATCAAGGAGATGTGTTCAGAGAGTGTTCGTATGAGAAAAATCGTCAGATGTCCTTTCTTTACTTAAAGGAAATACTGGGAATGAAAGAGGAAGATACTTTGTCTGTTTCCTTATCAGTCGGTGAGGATACAATCTTATCAATGCCTCAAATAGAAATGGAGGAAATCTATTTACAATCCGTACATGTTTTGCCGGATTACAAACGGATGGAGATGTGGGAGCGGGCCGCCCGTAAGGAGTATGCTGTGGCCTTTGGACAGTTCAGCCCTACTATTTTCGCTCGTTTTTCATGGGGATCTGATTTTTATAATTCCTTGCTCTCGTTACATCAATTGCGTGATCATTGGAATAAGTATGTAGGGGTGGGCATTTCATTTCCTATTCTTAGTGGATTGGACCGGTATGCCGGAATAAAGAAGAAGAAATTGAACTTGCAGCGGGTGCGGAACAGCATAGAGGAAGAGAAATTGCATTTACGTAATGAAACGGAACGAATTGTACTTTCATTGCATTCGGGATGGGAAGAGTATCGACAGGTTTCCCTGCAAGTAAAAGCAGAAGCACAAGTGCTAAAAGAAACGGAACGGAAGTGGGAGGAAGGGCTTGTTTCCGTGTTTCAGTTGATGGAAGCGCGAAATCGTTTGCTTGCTGCTAAAGCGGAAAAAATAAGAGTGCGATTGCAGTACGAACTGACATCACGACTGGCTATGTATTATCAGACAGGAAGTTTTATTAACTACTAAAAAATATGGACACACTAATTGAACGTAAAAAGCGTTTCACTCCCAGACAGATTTATGGAGGCGCGGGAGTATTATTTATATTGGTATTCATTCTTTATTTCATTTTTCGTGATACCAGTTCTTCCATGACCATTGATAAAAGCCGTATCACTATTGCTACAGTTACTGAAAATGAGTTTAATGACTATATTCGCGTGATCGGACAGGTGCTTCCCAGCCAAATGATTTACTTGGATGCTATAGAAGGCGGAAGAGTGGAGGAACGCCTTCGTGAGGAAGGAGCAATGGTAAAGAAAGGAGATGTGATTCTGCGTTTGAGTAATCCGTTGCTGAATATTGGCATCATGCAGAGTGAAGCCGATCTGGCCTATCAGGAAAATGAGTTGCGTAATACCCGTATCAGCATGGAGCAGGAACGGCTAAGCCTAAAGCAAGAACGTATTGGGATGCAGAAAGAATACCTTATAAAAAAACGTCGTTACAGGCAATATAAACGACTGATAGAGGAGCAATTGATAGCGAGGGAAGATTATCTTCAAGCTATAGAAGAATATGAAGCGGCAAGAGAACAATTGTCAGTATTGGATGAACGAATTGGTCAAGATAGTTTGTTTCGTCTGACTCAGATAGCCAGTTTGGATGAGAATATTATGAATATGAAACGAAGCCTGGCATTGGTACGCGAACGTCTTGAAAACTTGAAAGTGAAAGCTCCCATAGACGGGCAGGTAGGTAACCTTGAAGCACAAATCGGACAATCCATTTCTGCTGGAGAACATATCGGCCAGATTATAACTTCCGATCTGAAGGTACAGGCATTGATTGACGAGCATTATGTGGAGCGTGTTACCCAAGGACTTCCTGCTGACTTTACCCGTGATGAGGAAAACTATAAATTAGAAGTAACCAAAGTATATCCTGAAGTGAAGGATGGGCAGTTTCGTACGGATTTCCGTTTCACTACAGGACGCCCCGAAAGCATCCGGGCAGGGCAAACTTATCATATCAATCTTCAATTGGGCGATCCTGTCAAGGCGATTTTGGTTCCTAGGGGAGGTTTCTTCCAAATAACCGGAGGACGATGGATGTATGTTATGGATGAAAGTGGTAAATTTGCTATTCGTCAGCCTATTCGCATCGGACGGCAAAACCCGCAGTACTATGAAGTTACCGAAGGCTTGAAATCCGGTGACCGGGTGATTATATCCGGATATGAACTGTTTGGCGATAATGAGAAACTGATATTGAAATAATTCTGTAATATGATAAATTATTTTTCACAAGTGATGCGTAGTCAGCGGGTTAAGAAATCCCTGACATTGATAAATATAGCGGGATTGTCCGTTTGTGTTGCAACAGCACTGCTCATCATACTTTATGTATGGTCGGAGTTGAGCTACGATTCGTTCCATAATGCCGGACGTGTGTATCGGGTAGAAAGCCGATTGTATGAAGGCGAAACACTGACAGATAATTGGGCGACTACGGCTTACGGCCATGCGCCTGTCATGGGGCGTGAAATTGCCGGTATTGAGAAGTATGTCCGTGTGACAGCACAAGATCGTGAACAGGTGGTGAATTATTTTGATAGAAGGTTTGCCGAAGAGCATTATTGTTATACCGAACCTGCTTTTTTTGAGGTATTCAATTTTCCGATCATTAAAGGGGAGAAGACCGGCCAATTGGTGCGCCCTAATACGGTGGTGCTGACCGAAAGTGCGGCAAACCGTTATTTTAACGAGGAAGATCCGATAGGCAAGGTGCTGACTTTCAGTACATCCTCATCACAGCAGAATTTTGAGGTAACCGGTGTGATAGCAGATATGCCCGTCCGTTCTCATCTGCACTATGATTTTTTACTTTCATATAGCACGATTCCCAAAGAGCGGCAGGACATTTGGTATATTCACGGAGTATACACTTATGTTCGTCTGATGCCCGGAAAGCATCCGGCAGAAATTGAAGAGTCCTTTCTCCGAATATCCGATAAATACAAGACCGATGCGCTGAAGCATAAGACTTGGGCGGTAGAACTAATACCGCTGAAAGATATTCATCTCACTCCGCAAAAAGCATACGAAAAAGAAGTGAAAGGAAGTCGAACAGCGGTTTTTATTCTGCTGGTGATGTCCGTCGCCCTGTTGTTGATAGGTTGGGCGAATGCTTTGAACCTGACTGTGGCGCGTTTTTTGGAACGAGGACGTGAATTCGGGTTGCGCAAGGCTTTTGGTGCTTCACGCCGGCAGATTATTATTCAGGGGCTTCTTGAGTCAGGGTTCATGAACCTGATTGCTACACTGATAGCTCTTGGTTGGCTGGAGTTTCTTTTACCTTTTGTATATCGTTGGGCCGGGCAGAGCTTCGGGGCGGACATCCTTGTGCTACCGGCTTTTTGGGGGATTGTGGCCGGAGTGGTAGTTGCCGGTACGCTTGTTGTAGGGATTTATCCCTCTTGGTTGATGGTTGCTATACGTCCGTCAGAGATTATGAGAGGGAAACTGTTGCACGGCAAACGCGGCAACCGGATAAGGAAAGTGCTGATTGTAGTTCAGTTTGTGGCTTCTTTTGTCTTGATTACCGGTACGTTTACAGTAATGCGACAGGTGCGTTATATGCAGCGTGAGGCTTTTGATGAAGCTCATTCACGTATACTGGTCATCAAGTATCCTTCGTTCACAGAGGGGCTGTCACAGCGCATGGAAAGTTTCAACAAGCGTTTGAAACAGCGGGCGGATGTAACTCATGTAACCGTTTCAGGAGCTGTTCCGGGAGTGGAGGTGGCTAATTATTTTACCAACCGCCCCTATGGGAGCGATCCTTCGCAGGTGAAACTGATACAGATGTTTGCCGTAGATTATGATTATCTGCCTGCCTATCTGCCCGCTATGATTTGCGGACGGGTTTTTTCAGAAGATTTTGGCGGCGACCTCAATCGGATAGTGCTTAACGAGGAGGCGGTTCGGTTATTGGGGTACAATTCGCCCGAAGCTGCATTGGGACAGCAAGTAAAAATGGAAGTGGTGGGTGAACCGCTCGAAATCATCGGAGTGGTGAGAAACTATCACCAGCAGTCGCTTTCCGTAGCTTATAAACCCATTATTTTTTTCATGAAAGAACGGGTGCCGTTTATTGCCACACCTTATATCTCGATTCGTCTGACAGGTGAAGGAGGAGATGAAACTTTAGCGGATATTGAACGGATCTATCGTGAATATTTTCCCACTTCTTTGTTCTCTTATTTCTTTTTGAGTGATTTGGATACTTATTTATATAAATCAGACCGCAATTTCGGATGGATATTTGCGGGTGCTGCCTTGCTTGCTGTATTTGTGGCGTGTCTCGGACTGTGGATTGTGACTTTGTTTTCCACTTTGTCGCGCCTGAAAGAAGTAGGCATCCGCAAAGTTCTTGGTGCTGGTAAAAGTAGCCTGTTCTTTGTTTTGACGAAAGAATTGATGCAGCTCACAGTATGGGCATCTGTCATTGGGATCCCGATATCGGCAGTGTTGTTGAACGCTTGGCTGGAAACGTATGCTTTTCATATTTCGTTGTCGTGGTGGATGTATGCAGCCGCTTTCGGGTTGCTGCTGTTGATCGCATTCCTTACAGTTTTCAGGCAAGTGTGGCGTATTATTTGCCTGAAACCGATGCGTATTTTGAAAGATGAATAATTTTTTAATATAAATATTGAACAGATGATGATTAAGACTGAAAAAATGACTAAGCTTTTTACTACCGAGGAGGTGCAGACAAAAGCTTTGAATGAAGTTACCTTGCAGGTAGAGCAGGGAGAATTTGTTGCTATCATGGGTCCTTCGGGATGTGGCAAATCCACATTGTTGAATATCTTGGGAACGCTTGATTCGTCCACTTCCGGCTCTTATCTTTTTGAAGGGAAACAGGTGGACAAGATGAATGAGAGCCAACTTACTGCTCTTAGAAGGGGCAACATCGGCTTTATCTTCCAAAGTTTCAACCTGATTGACGAATTGACCGTGTATGAGAATGTGGAACTTCCCCTCATTTATACAGGCGTCAAAGCTGGTAAGCGTAAAGAAAAGGTGAATAAGATACTCGAAAAGGTAAACATGTTGCACCGTGTCAACCATTACCCCCAGCAACTGTCCGGCGGACAGCAACAGCGCGTAGCCATTGCCCGTGCCATAGTGACAGACTGCAAGCTGCTTCTTGCCGATGAGCCTACCGGTAACCTGGATTCGACGAATGGCATGGAAGTGATGGAGTTGCTAAGCGAATTGAACTGCCAGGGAACTACCGTCATCATTGTCACCCACTCCCAACGGGATGCTATGTATGCTCATCGTGTCATTCATTTGCTGGACGGGCAAATCATTTCCGAGAATAACAATCGTCCGTTGGACAAAGGCACATTACCCGAGAGTATCCTGGTATGATAAGAAACTATTGGAATTGCGCTTGGCGCAACTTGATGAAGCAAAAGAAATTCAGTTTCATTAATATATTCGGGCTGGCAGTCGGTATGGCATCGGCACTGCTGATTCTTACCTATGCAATTTCTGAACTCAGTTTTGATAAGATGCACCTTAAACATGACCGTATCTATCGTGTGCAAAGCACCTTCCACGAAGGGGAGGTGCTGACGGACTACTGGGCAAGCAGCTCTTTTGGATATGGTTCGGCAATGAAGGAGCATCTTGCAGGAATTGAAGATTACACCCGGATTGCTTCTTTGTGCCAACCGGAACAATTGGTAAAATATGGTGAATTATGCTTGCGTGAGAATGGGATTGCATACGCTGACCCCGGCTTTTTCCGTCTGTTTGATTTTGAATTGCTGAAAGGCGATCGCGCTTCTTGTCTTTCCATGCCGGGACGGGTTGTAATAACCGAACGGATAGCCCGTACATATTTCAAGGAGGAAGATCCCATCGGGAAAGTATTGATTTTTAATAGTAATATGGGGAGAACGCCTTGCGAAGTGACCGGAGTGATGAAAGAAATGCCTGCTAATTCGCACGTACATTATAATTTTCTTTTGTCATATACCACTTTGCCTACATGGGTGCAGGAGTATTGGTACAAACATGAAGTTTATACCTATGTATTGTTGGATTCTCCCGAACGTAAAGAAGAGATAGAACGTGCTTTCCCCCAATTGGCCGAGAAGTATAAAACCGAAGAAGCGTTGAAAAATAAGATTTGGGGAGTGCGGTTGGAACCATTGGAAAGGATTCATCTTAATCCTCAATTAGGCTATGAGGCCGAGTTGAAAGGGAATCGTTCGGCTATTATTGCACTGATTCTCGGAGCTGTCGCTATCTTGATTATCGCTTGGATCAATTATATAAATCTGACAGTGGCTCGTTCTATGGAGCGTGCCAGGGAAGTGGGGATACGCAGGGCAGTGGGAGGATTCCCGAAACAGCTTGTTGGCCAGTTTCTTTTTGAAGCATTTATCATGAATCTGATTGCTTTTGTCATTGCGCTCGGATTAATAGAATTATTACTTCCTGCATTCAATCAACTGGTAGGACGCACC
Organism: Bacteroidaceae bacterium; assembly: GCA_011959205.1. Classification (GTDB taxonomy): domain Bacteria; phylum Bacteroidota; class Bacteroidia; order Bacteroidales; family Bacteroidaceae; genus Phocaeicola. The sequence goes on along the minus strand of BLLV01000176.1, from coordinate 14,873 downwards.
ATCACTTTCTCAGCATGGTTCACCGGATATTGGGGTGTTTTAGTATTGTTGCTTTTTGTAGCCGGTATCTATATTTCGGGTTACTATCCTGCTCGTGCGTTGTTGCGTAAGAAGCTGATTGTTTTATTGAAAGGCAAATTCCAGAATAGTGGTGCCGGAGAGAGTACACGTAAAATATTGGTTGTTGTACAATATACAGCCTCCATGATATTACTTTGTGGCACGCTGATCGTTTTTGCGCAACTCAATTACATGCGCCGCCAGTCTTTGGGAGTAAAGACTGATCAGATTTTGGTAATCAAGTTTCCCGGACCTACCGAAGGCATGAAAACGAAGATGGAAGCCATGCGGAAAGCCATCAGGAAGTTACCGTTGGCTTCAAAAGTAACCTGTTCCGGGGCAGTACCGGGTGAGGAAGTAGGCATGTTCTTGTCCAATCATCGTGCACATGATGCCTTGAAACAGAATAGGCTGTACGAAATGTTGAGTTGTGATCCTGACTATATAGATGCATACGGGTTGGAGGTGGTAGCCGGACGTGGTTTTTCCGAGGACTATGGGGATGATGTGAATAAATTGGTTATCAACGAAACGGCTGCCCGTATGTTGGGATATATGAATAATGATGATGCCATTGGCGAGGGAATAGCTGTTGAAACGATAGGCGAGCCCATGCAGGTCATCGGAGTTGTGAAAGACTATCATCAACAGGCATTGAATAAAGGCTATACGGGGGTGATGCTTTTTCATAAAGATAAAATCGACTGGATTCCCCAGCGTTATATTTCAGTTATGATGAAACCGGGTGATCCTTCCGATTTGGTATCACAGATAAGAGAAATATGGAACAATTACTTTGCTGATTCCAGTTTTGATTATTTCTTCCTCGACCAGTTTTATGACCGGCAGTATCGTCAGGATGAGGCTTTCGGCGTATTGATGGGAAATTTCACCGGACTGGCCATTTTTATTTCCTGCCTGGGTTTATGGGTGTTGGTCATGTTTTCTTGCGCCGTCCGAACCAAGGAGATGGGTATCCGGAAAGTGCTGGGAGCATCCCGTTGGAGTTTGTTTTATCAGTTGGGTAAAGGTTTCTTTATTCCTATTGTTATTGCTATTGTGATAGCACTACCAGTAGCATGGTTTAGTATGAATGCATGGTTGAGTCATTATCCGTTCCGGACAGGAATGAAGTTGTGGTTCTTCTTGCTTCCTGTCGTATGGATACTGCTTATTTCCTTCCTGACCATAACAGGACAGGTCATGAAAGTTATTTATAGCAAACCTGCTCGTTCGTTGAAATATGAATGAAATAGGAATTTAACATTCTTTTCGTTCCTGTCAGTTGAACAAATAGTGCATTTCACACGTTAATACTATGTGTTTTTCATAGTAATAGATTTAAGATTAATAGTTAGTATTTGCTTGTGAAAGTTAGTACCGCCTACGGATAAAGGCGTTTATCCGGAAAAAAAGAAGAGGTGACCTTGTTAAAGGAAGCCTCTTTTTTTATTGAAGATTCCCTAAGCAAAACCTAAAATACCTACCTATCTTTAGAACTCACTTCTATGTCTTTTGTCAATCTGGAAGAATGTATGTTCCACCGAAAACAAGATTAGAAACATCTTCCGGCATATTCAAACTATTTAAAAAACGAAAAAACATCATCTCAAATAGGAACTGATGTAACTTGTTGAAAACAAGATACTTGTTGTTTTGGATGTTAAATAAAAATTGGGGATCTCTTAGTAAGAGAACCCCAATCAACATAAATAACTGACAATGTGATATATAGAATTTAACATCATAAAGTTTTTGCAAACAAAATATATTTTTGAAGCTATTTGGGAATATTTTTTCTAATGCAGATATTCCTATATTAAGGAATTATCCGTATATTTGCGGAAAATTGGGGTTCTCTTACTAAGAGAACCCCAGAAATAAGAGGAAATTTAACGGTTTATCCCAGCCTCATATTTTAAGATTATGAATTTAAATTGTAATGTTTTGATGACAACAAAGAGCGATGTGGAGTCTGTAAAAATACTTCCTTCAAACAATCAAGACATAACGAGCGAAGTGCCTAAGTTACTGCTCTGCAGTTCAATCACTTCCGTCTCAGACCCGGGGTCAAATGAAGGAATCACGTCATTGGCGGGAATAGGAAACGAATACTCTGAACTCAACTGGTATTATCTGTATCTATCTAATAAGGAAATGAAACGTTATGTCAGTGTCTTTAGCGGCAGAAAAGCTGTAAAACTTCGTGCCCCATCAGGAGCCATAGAGGATAGGTTCTTTTGCTTCAAGGTATTTTCCTATACTGCAACAGACCACAAAAAACGCTTTGAACAATGCGCCTACACCAAAGAAGAATATGCCATCCGCCGTGATGCTGCCCGGGCAGTGAAAGATGCTTTTGCTGCCGATTCTGCCGAGAAACTGAATACATTGACTGACGGGAAGGACATTGTAGGTAACGGATGGCTGTTTGTGTGTGCCCCATTGGAACAGCTGGAACTGATTCTGTCCGCCATGCTTCCCCGCCAGTATCTGGTGACAGATTATAACACACACCGTGCAGCGGTAATTCCTCAAAGCCAAATGGAGGAATTTATCTATCTGTACGAATCCATGCCTTACAACATTGAACTGTTGAGCCGTCCTTTGGAGGCTTATCTCCAGAAAAAGCAACGCATTCGCATCACTGGTGGTGTTTTCAGTGGTAAGGAGGGGTGCATTATGCGCTTGCACCGCAATACAAGGCTGGTGTTTGCTTTTGGCAATATGACGGTGGCAGTGAGTTATTTGCATGCTTTTCCGTTTGAGAAGGTGGAATGAAAAATCGTGAAAACAATTTGCATATTTTTTTATGACTAAAATAATAGAAAAGAAATATTGCACAGGATGTGAGGCCTGTCTTAATGTTTGTTCGCATGCGGCTATTATAATGGAACGTGACAGTGAAGGGTTTGATTACCCTTCGATTGATGGAGGCAAGTGTGTGGAATGTGGGTTATGTACCAAGGTATGTCCTGTCCTTCATTATGAGGAAACGGCTGATTATCGAAAAGAATATAATGATGTTCAAAAAGCTGTTGCTGCAAAGACTAACAGGGAAGAATGGCGCCAAATTAGTTCTTCAGGAGGAATATTTCCTGTTGTTGCTAATTATATTTTAGAACAGAATGGTATGGTAGTGGGTGCGGCCTTTGATGGATGTTTTGACGTGCATCATATAATTATTGATAATAAGAACGACTTATTTAAAGTGCAGGCTTCCAAATATGCCCAAAGCCGAATAGGAAATATATATAAAGAGATAAAAAAATATCTAGCAGATGGCAAATTGGTACTTTTTGCAGGAATGGCCTGTCAGGTGGAAGGATTGAAAAGTTTTCTGAGAAAAGAATATTCTAATCTTTATACTATAGATTTAATATGTATGGGTATACCTTCGCCTGGTGTATGGAGGAGCTATCTTGATACAACTTTTCATGGGGAGAAGATTAAATTTGTTAATTTTAAAGACAAGACTTACGGTTGGCGCACTTTTTCCTTGTGTGTTGAGACTGATCAGCGATCTTTTCTGCAAAAAGGTTTTGATAATGCTTTTTTTCAGTGTATGTTCAAGACTTACTCTTTGCGTCCCTCTTGTTTTAATTGTCCTTTTAAAAAAGAAGAGCGTTTGAGCGATTTTACTTTGGCAGATTGTTGGGGAACAGTTGAAGAAGTGCCCCATTTGGATGACAACAAAGGATTATCCTCTGTTATTATACATTCTTCCAAAGGCTGGCGTTTGTGGAAGAAGTTGGCCTCATTGGTTGATACGAAAGAGGTTGCTTTAGCTTCCATTGTTGTTCATAATGAAAATCTAGTTCGTAACAGACAGTGTTCTAGTTATCGTCATGAGTTTTATAAACTTTTTGTTCATTCACCCCGTCAGGCTTTTATACGTTATGGGCGTAATCCCAAAAATGGTAAATGGAGAAGATTAAAATTATTGGTAAAAAGAGTATTAAAAAAATAATAGGGTGATGATTTTGAATAAATTGTTAAATGCAGAGTTTTGGAAATTTGACCGTAAACGTTACAAGATGCTGTATGCGTATGATTTGCGTTTTAACGCTTCTTTCCGAAATGTAGAGAAACTTCCGAAGGATATTCTTCATTCAAATGAAATAAAATGTCTCTCCTTATACCGTAAGGCTCAAGTAACTCAAAATACGATTTGGGGCAGATATTACTTCTATAAACTGAAAAAGTTTGGTACTCATACAGGCATTAACTTGTGGCAAAATATGCATATTGGCAAAGGATTAATAATAGGACATTCGGGTACCATTATTTTAAATAGTGGTGCTGTATTTGGGAATCATATTTTTTTAACACATGGTGTGACCATTGGTCGAGATGTTCGTGGTCGGCGCAAGGGGGCACCTACTATTGGAAATAACGTATGTATCCGCGCTAATTCCACAGTTGTGGGAAACATAATTATTGGTGATGATGTGCTTATCGCTCCTAATACTTTTGTTAATTTTGATGTTCCTAGTCATTCAGTGGTAATAGGTTCTCCAGGGAAGATTCATCATCGTGAATTTGCTACCGAGGGACATTTGGGAATTGTGAAATAAATAAAATATATGCCTGTTATACTGATAATTGTTATTTTGTTTCTGTCTGTTTATATGACGGTAAACATACTCTATAAATATACGAATCATTATCGTAACTCCAATCGTGATTTGGAAAGTTACCGCCAGGGGGTTCCTTATGGCATACGTCTGGCTAATTTTGGTACAACTAATAGTTTATATGCTTTTTGTGCCCATAAGACATTGGGTGTGAGGTCATTTAATTTTGCTCTCAATTGTGAGAGCGTGGAATTTGATGTGGATATACTCAAGCATTATGCCAATCATTTGGACAAGGGATGTGTGGTAGTGCTTCATCTTAATTTCTGTGTAAGCATGTATAGATGTAATAAATTGGATGAGTCACGTAAGGCATGGGAGGTGATTCCCAGTAAAAATCGAATCTATTATTCAGTGTGGCAGCTTTTTATGCATTTTTTTCCCGTTGCACCGTGGCAATATAAAAAAATGGCCCGTCTGCTGGTGGATGTCGAGAACAACCAGTCCGAAATATATAAATATGCTTCTGAAAATCAGTCAGTAAAGAATGCTAAAATAATGACAAAAGGCTGGCTTGACTTGTTTAGCCTGCACTCATTACAGTCCTCGGATATTGGAGAGAAGAATCGGAATGAGGTTTCCTTTAACACTGCCAAGGTCGTTGAGTTTGTGGAATTTTGTCGTAAACAAGGTTTCCTGCCCGTAGTGGTATGTCCTCCTATGGGATGTGATTTAAACAGTTATGTTTCAAAAGAATTTGTGCATGCAACTTTGGGGGGTATAGAACGTAAGGTAAGGGAAATGGGAATTCCTTATTTTGATTATCGGAGAGATGAACGGTTTCAAAACGAGTTGTCGCTTTTTATTGACGGGGGATATAAATTAACCCACCGGGGATCTATGAAATATATGAAACTTCTTTTGGCTGATGTACAGCCATTCTATGGAATACCTATAAATAACAGAACATTAAACAACATAAAAAGGTGAGTATCATTGATAAAATAAAGTCTAAATTGAATTATAAAGAGGTGACTCCTCTCTATATGGACGACCAATTGCGCAATGCTTATCAGACTACAAGTGTAGTAGGAGGATGTCTGAAAGGGCGTACAGCCCTGATTACAGGTGCCACTAGTGGTATAGGGTTGGCTGTAGCCGAAAGGTTGCTGAATGAAGGTTGTAGAGTGATAATCAGTGGAAGGAATCCTCAAAAATTGGAAATGGCACAGGCGGAATTGAAACGTAGGGCATATATTGTTGATGAAGGCTCTCTTCATACTCTTTTATTGGATCAATATAATACCATAGCAGTACAAAAGGCAATCAATGAATTATTTGCTTCTGTTCCTGTCAGTATTGTCATTAATAATGCGGGAATTTTTGGAGAGAAAGATCATAGGTGTGCGTTTCGCTCTGTGACTGAAGAAGAGTATTTCCATACTGTTGATGTTAATTTGAAATCAACAATTCTTATTTCAGAGTTGACGGCTGCACATATGGCGAAGGGAGAGGGTGGCAATATTCTTAATATCAGCAGTATCTGTGGGTTCTCACGTAACCATTATTATACTCCTTATGGTATTTCTAAAACAGGAATTGTTCGGTTTACCGAACAGCTTTCCGCAATTTATAAAGATAAGGGAGTCATAATAAATAGCGTTGCGCCCGGTTCAGTAGCTACTGTTATGAATCATAGAAAAGCAAACGACAATATTGCCGGTTTTCATCCTTTGAATCATATAATTATTCCTGAACAAATAGCTGCTTTCGTAGCATTTATGATTGGAGAAACTGGGAAATACCAGACAGGAAGTGTGAAAAAGGCTTGTGCAACAGAATATGTATAGTAATGAAACAAAAGATTATTAAGACAGTAAAAAAACTTATCGGGCACTGCATTTCTGTTCATCCTATAGTGGATATTAATGTATATGCTCCCAATGAAAACAGTTTTAGTGGAAATTCTCTTCAGGATTCTAATGTACTTATTGTAGGCTGTGAAGAGAATCTTATGCAAGCTGCCAAAGATTATTATAAGAATGAGGGGTGTTATGTGTCTATACTTAAACAAGGTTATCAGGAATTAACTTTGGAAGATATTAATAGGGCAGAAGACGCGTTGTTAGGTCATTTTGACCATATTGTCAATATAATTGTACCTATTGCTGGATGCGGTTTGTTTCATGCAGACTATACTTACAATAACCGTGATTTGGAACGGGTAATATATCAATGGATGCAAGTGGAGGCAAATTATTTAGATATAAAACAGCAACGCTCCTCACTGCATATAGTATTGGTGAAACGGACTGTGGAACATTCTGAGGTGCTCTTTCATTCCATTATCAATATGTTGCGCGGTTTGGCAAAGAGACTGTTGGCACATGGCGTGATAGCCAACGGTGTATCGGCTGGCGAAGATGTTCCAGTTGATGCCGTTATGCAGTCCTTGATGTTTGTTACAGGTAAGTATGGTGAAGTTATTGCGGGTGAATTTATAGAGCTGAAGAAATAATGGAAAATTCACGGACTAAGAATTCTGCACTAACCATGATGCTTAGCGGTATGCGTCAGGTATTTACTATTTTGCTTGCTTTTGTCAGCCGTACCGTTTTTATTTATACATTAGGAGCGGAATATTTGGGTCTAAATGGCCTTTTTTCCAATATATTGTCTATTTTGGCCCTTTCAGAATTGGGCATTGGTGCTGCTATTGCTTTTTATCTTTATAAGCCTTTGGTAGACAAAGATATTGAAAGGATAAAAATACTAATGAAGTTCTATTGCAAATGCTATAATTATGTGGGACTTGCAATTTTAGTGTTGGGATGTTGCCTGATGCCTTTTCTTCATTATTTGGTAAACTTGGAACAAGCATTGCCTGAGAATTTATATATCATCTATTTTATTTTTATCTTGCAGAACGCTTGTACTTACTTTTTCTTTGCTTACAAACAAACTTTGGTTTCGGCTAACCAAGAGCTGTATAAGATTGAAAAATATAACATTGCATTTTCTTTTATAAACTGTATTACTGATATTGTGATATTGCTGATATTCCGTAATTTTATAGTATATCTTTTATTCAAATTGGTGTTGGTGATAGTTAAGAATCTTGTTATATCCAACAAAATAAACCATGAATATCCTTATATCACTCATCCATGTACCGGGCAACTGACAAAAGCTGAAAGGCATCAGTTCTTTAGGGACTTGTATTCCATTTCTGTTTTCAAAATAGGGTCTACGTTCTATAATACTCTTTCCAATTTGATTATTTCTATCATGATTGGTACAGTGGCGGTTGGATATTATAGTAATTACTTTTTGATAACATCTCAAGTAACAGTTATTTATATACTAATTATGACGGCTATATCAGCGGGAGTGGGTAATGTTATGGCTTGTGAGCCAAAGAATCGTCAGATTAAGATTTATAATAAACTATCTTTGATTACTTTTCTTATTTATTCGTTGTTTACCATTTGTTTGTTCCAGTTGTTTAATTCATTTATGAATGTATGGCTCGGTGCAATGGAACACGATTACATTCTTAGTCAATGGGTAGTGCTATTCATTTGTCTTAATTTTTACATCGACACTTCCTGCCAACTTGATAATGTTTTCCGTAATGCGGGAGGATATTTCAAGATAGGACAATATTTACAGGTAGGGGGTGGATTGTTTAATGTGGTACTGGCAATTCCGCTTTGTCATTTCTATGGTTTGGCAGGCATATTTGCCGCTCAGATGTTTTCCAAACTTTTAATTTCTTACTTTCCACTTATTCTGAAAGTACAGAAAACAATTTTTGGGTTTAAGCAAAAGATGGTGATGGTTATATGGGTAAAAAGATTTTTGACTTTTATTGGGATTGGTGCGATTGTATGGCTACTGTGTTTGCCAATTCACGAAACAACTCTTCTCAACTTTTTGTATGAAGTGGTGATAACGTTGCTGGTTACTATTGTCTTGTTGTGTTTGGTGTTTCATAAAGATGAGAATTTTATAGAAGAGAGAGAGAGGGTGATGAAAGCGGTAAAATTGCGTTAGTGTTTACTTTTAGATGGATATAGAAACTATAAATTATATATGATGAATAATATATTAATGATAAACCAGCCTTTAAATAATCGTGGCGATGAGTCTGCGCATAAGGCTTTGTTGAGAAGCATTTGCAAAGAAATGCCAAATGTACATATAACAGTACTTTTTGTTGATGCAGAGGTTGATAGCATTCGACAGTTTGATGTACACTTACCACAAGTTGAATATGTGAATTTGCCTCGTCAAAAAAGGATAGGGAAATTGGCCAATAGAGGTATGAAATATAATGTACGTTGGGTATGGCAGTTACATCCAGGTTTATTAAACATAATGAAACTGTATAGAAAGGCTGATATCGTGCTGTGTGCTCCTGGAGGTATTTGTATGGGAGGATTTCAAGATTGGTGGCATTTATTCATGTTGCAACTTGCTAAATATATGGGTAAATCTTTGGTGTATTATGGACGTTCGTTTGGACCTTTCCCTACTATGACACGCAGTAATCGACAGTTTAAAAAGTTGAGTATTGAGATGCTTCATTATTTCTCTTTTTTATCAATTCGTGATAAAAAAACAGAGCGGTTAGCACAGGAATTGGGCATTCAGTATATTCCTACGGTAGATTCTGCTTTTTTGGATTCTCCTAAAGTAAATTTACCTTGTGAGATACTTAATGTAATAGAGGAGAAGCCCTATATCGTATTTGTGCCTAATCAACTTAATTGGCATTATGCTTATCGTCACGTATCTGACGAAACTCTGTTTGCTTTTTATTCTAATATTGTAGATCTATTAATAGAAAATTATCCTAATCATAATATTTTTATGCTGCCACAACTTTTTAATGTAGGCAGTTGGCGTGATTATTTGTTTTTTGTGAAACTAAAGGAACAAAATCCTGATGCTCCATTAATCCTTATTTCTGATAAATATAGTTCTGATATCCAGCAAACAATAATTGCTGGTGCACAATGTGTAATAGGTGCCCGTTATCATTCTATTGTCTTTGCTATTAACAATGGTGTACCATTCGTATCTCTTAGTTATGAACATAAAATGTCGGGGTTACTGTGTTCATTGGGACATGAGGAAATGATGGTGGATATTACGAATATTTTTGTTGCGCCTGAAAATACGCAAGCGGCTATTGAATTGATAAGAAGTAGGCTAAAGACTATTTGTTGGGAACCGGAATTAAGGTTAAAGGCACAGAATATGGCTCGTATATGTTTTGATAAATTTATCAACAACTGTTTTTCAATCTAGAATATAATATACTAAGTTTCCCAATAGGGGTTATACCTAATGAAAATTCAAATAATAGCATTGGAGACAATGGGCAGAGTGTAAGTGGTGGAATGCCCTAAATTGAGTGGTTACGTTCTGTGAGAAGGGAGAGTGAAAGTCTCTCTCCTTACTTAACCATTCTGTTTGCTGATTTTTGTATTTAATAGTTGTTTGGTTGATATAAATGGATAATCAGATATATACTTCTAAAGTGACAGTTGCCATTCCGGCTTATAAAAGTCAGTTTCTTGGCGAAGCAATAGAGTCGGTTTTAGCACAAACTTATAGCAATATTGAACTTCATATAGTAAATGATTGTTCACCACAAGACATTGATTCTGTTGTGAAACGATATTGTAATGATAAACGTGTTCATTATCATGTCAATCCTCAGAATATAGGTGGAAAAGATCCAGTGAGGAATTGGAATAAATGTTTGGAATACGCTACAGGAGAGTTCTTTGCTCTTTTATGCGATGATGATGTGTATGCTTCAACTTTTATAGAGAATATGTTGAAGTTGGCAACTAAATATCCTTATACAAATGTTTTTAGAGCTAGAGTGAAGATAGTGGGTGGAATGGGAGAATTGCTTGACTATTATCCTTCGGCACCCGAATGGGAAAATTCTACAGATTATATGTGGGCGATTGTCAGTAGTTATCGCCGTCAGACTATTTCGGAGTTTATGTACCGTACTAGCTATATTAAGGAACAAGGAGGTTATATTCCGTTGCCTAAGGCTTGGTGCTCAGACCATGCCTCTGTAATTAGTTTGGCAAAAAAAGGTGGAATAGCCACTTGTAATGACTTGCTTGTTCAATTTAGAATGAGTGGGTTGAATATATCAACAGGTGATTCTAAAAATATTCTTGAAAAAGTGGAGGCCCATGTGAAATATACTCATTTAATAGAAAGTTTTCTACAAGATGAATCGAAAGATGTTAGGCAATTGATTTTGAAAGCTCGGAAAAATGAAATTAGAAATATAATGAGCATTAATCTAACTAATGCAACTTGGCATGATTATCTCTTTTTGTATAGAAATCGGAATTCAAAGAAATATGAGATACCGTCACGATGTTTCTTAAAAGCTATTTATGGAAAAATTGTGAGGAAGTTAAAACGAACAATATAAAAGATTATAGTCTGTTCAATATAGGAAATTAGATGAGTATAAAAAAAATAGCTATTATTACATTTGGTTTTCAAGGTAGTTCTTCTTCCTTGGTTGAGGCTTTATTGCGTCAAGGACATAGAGTTGATTTTTATAATATAGTCTATGAATCGCAGAAGAATTATTCATTTGAGAGTTTTGAGTTACCCATAAGTACGTTTGTTATGGGTATGAATAAGATTGTAGATTTTCAACAAAATGGATTAAGAAGATATATGCCGTTTTCAGAGTATTTAGGCCTTTTTGTTGTTAAAACATGGGGAATGCCTGACGGGAATGGTATAATGGACAAAATTAAACGAGGAGTTAGTTCCTGCTCTTTATGGTGGTTTGCTCAGTCAATTGTTCGTAGTCAATATGATTTGGTAAATGTGATAGGGCAAAACCGATACATGTTGTCACTTTCTGTTTTTTTACATCAAAAGAATGTGAATGTGGTTCATTCATTACATGAAATATACAAAAATCATCTTATTGAAGATGATTTATTTCCGCATGCATCTACTCTTATTCAGAAGAAGGTACGTATCAATGTTTTTTCGGAAAAATCTGCAAATGATTTGCAGAAATTGGTATCAATGGATAGTAATTATCTTTCTGTTATTCCGTTTGGCTTATTTACAGGATATCGGGAGTATCCACAAGTTGACGTTCCAGAATTGAGAGGAAAGGTTGGTTTTGTATTGTATTATGGCTATATTCTTCCTTATAAGGGTTTGGACGTTTTATATGAAGCTGAAAAATTATTGAATGGTGAATCATTACATATTGTTATTGCAGGAAGGGGATTTGATCCTGTTTTGGAAAAGATGAGAGACAATCCACATTTTACATTGATAAACCGCTGGTTGTCGAATATAGAGTTGGTTTCTTTAATACGTTTATGTAAATATGTAGTTTGTCCTTATTTATCATCTTCTCAAAGTGGTATTCCTCAAACGGTCTTCAATTTTGGTAAACCTATTGTTGCTACTCGTGTGGCTGCATTTAATGAAACTATTTATGAAGGGAAGTCCGGGTTATTGGCAGAAACAGGAAGCTGTTTTTCATTAGCAGAAAAAATGAAGATAATGAATGATGAAAATGCCTATGATAAGATGACGGAATATCTAACAACTTATGCAATGTCAGAGTCTTATAAGCAATGGATGGGTATTACAGATATGTATCTAAAACTTATTTGAATTATGTTTTCTCCAAAGAAAATGAAGCATTATATACTGTTGCTATTCCAAAACTATTTTTGGATACTTGCTATTTCTTCGGTAATCAGTATTCTTTTTGGAAATATGTGGCTTTTCACGTTTTCTATGCCGATAATGCTTTTCTTTTTGGCATGGAAGCCGAAGCGTTCCAAGAAGAATCTGTTTGATGTTTTAATGGTGCTTGTTTTTGTAAGTATAATTATTAGTTGGTGCATTAATAGTTATTCTTTCAGAAGTGTTTTGATATTTAGATTCGTGATAACTCAGGGAGCATTCATGGCTGCTTATTATATAGGGCGCAACATGGAAGTTGATGTAATATATAAAGTGTTCCGTAATGCTTTGTTTCCGGGGTTGATTTGTGCTGTGTTAGGATTGGCATTATATATTTATCAACCGGCTTGGTATATAGCTAATATTGATAATCCCGCCAGTTTGGAGAGTTTCCGGTTGCGTTCTATTTTTTCTTCTCCTTATGTACTTAGCTACATGTCCTTCTTTTTGCTCTCTTATTTGTTGGCACTTGATTTTAAAGTATTTCCTGCTTTTAATAAAATAGAACCGGTAACTTTTAGAATCCGAGTTTTATCGTATGTCCTTTTCTCTTCTATACTTTTATTTTGTATGATGAGAGCTCCGATAGGAGGTGTGCTGATTTCTTTGTTTATAGCCCTTTTTCATACAGCGTTTGTGAGGAAAAAAATTCATGTATTGATTTATGCGATTGTTGCCATGATTGCATTATGTGTTGTTGCATGGAACATAATGCAACGATATATGGACATAGATTCTATGCTTTTTTTGTTAGAAAAGTTTGAGATGGCTACAGATTCCAGTGGAGATTTCTATGAAGCACGGGCAAATTTGTTTGTCGCTGATGATACTTTATGGGGAGACGGGGCAGGGCGTCATGCTTTTTATGTAGAGCAGTATAAAATGGAATCCATACGTGATACTTGTTATCAACGTTTGCTCCAGGAAGTGGGGTATGTGGGATTGACATTACATCTTCTATTGTTTGGATGTATTATTATTAAATGTGTACGCTATCATAGATATTTGGGATTTGAATTGTCAGTTATGATATTCTTGTTGCTTTCCATGATTGGGGCTGAACCCTTAGCTACTCCTGATAAACATTGTTTCTTTTATTGGCTGATTATGGGAAGAGTATCCTCTTTTAGACTCCCAAAGAAAAAAATAATATAATAAAATATGCAGTTGCAAACAATTAAAAAACATATTGAATCACCCTAAGTGTGATTTTGTTAAAAAAGTGTACAATTTTTATAGGAAATCATGTTTGGATTGCTGCATGGGGCACGATAATGAAAGGTGTTAAGATTGGAAACGGAGCGATTATTGGAGTAGGGGCAATAGTTACACACGACATTAAAGAAGAAACCATTGCGGCGGGTGTTCCTGCAAAAGAAAAACAATATCATTTGGAATAAATCATTTATATAATAATTATGCCATTAGTAACAATTATAATAGCCACTTATAATTCATCTGCAACTTTGAGGGAAGCTTTGAGTAGCGTCCTGAACCAGTCATTTCAAGGTTGGGAGTGTATCATTGTTGACGGTGCTTCTAAAGACAACACTATTGAGATAATGGAGGAGTATTGTGAGAAAGATGCAAGATTTCGTTATGTATCAGAACCGGACAACGGCATCTACGATGCTTTTAACAAAGGATGGCGATTGGCAAAAGGTCAATGGATACAATATTTGGGCAGTGATGACAAACTTACAAAGGATGGCCTTAAAAATATGCATTTAGAAAAATATTTGGATTACCCCATAGTTACGGGAGATGTTTATGTAATGAAACTGGACGGAACCAATAAACTTTTGAGGTCTGTGGGGTATGGTGGATGTCATCAGGGAAAATTTACTCGGCGTAATATCTTGAAAGAAATGAATGGTTTTGATGAATCATTTACTATCTTAGCTGATTCGGATTTAATGAATCGCATGAAACATCATGGATATAGAATAATGAATATCCCTGTTCCTGTGGCCTATTTTGCTATGGGAGGAGTGTCACAGAATTTGAGTGGGGAATTGCTTCGTGCAAGAGAAAGGTATCGTTTGCTTTGTAGATATCAAGCTCCTTCAATGGCATTGGGTATTACTCTGCGAATTATGGTGAAACATGTTGCAAGCCAATTTTACAGAAGTATGCGGAAAAAAGTATTCTCATTGTTTGAAAAGTGATTTTGCCACATGGGGAAAAAAGGTTTTCTGAGCCGTTCCAGTCGGTTCGGCAAGTTTCCGTTTCTTTATCAGAGCGGCTATATCACAATAAAGGACTATGACAAGCTGACGGAGTTCTATACACTGGATATCCCGAACCGTGAAATACGGGTAGGGCTGATGCAAAGCCTGTTGCCGAACTATCTGAATCGGGACACCTTGAGGGGCAAGACCACTATAGGCCGAATGTACGGATCCCTCCGTCTGCTTCAGGAGTTTCTCTCCACCGTTCCTTATTGCGACAACACGAATTACG
>BLLV01000175.1 GCA_011959205.1 Bacteroidaceae bacterium | reverse complement strand
CTCTGTAACTTTAGCCTCTGAGAACATAGTGGTAATCGTTTAAATGTTATAATTGGACACTATAAATTTAATACTTTTATCGCTATGTTCCTAATATTCAAATGAATAAATTTAATACTTATATCGAACTGACGTTAGTTAGTAATGTGTCAGCCTGCACGTACGTACACATGAAGCTATACGAACGTATGTGTAGGTCTATACATTTTTTAGGGACATTTACTGAATATCCCTACTTAAAACTTAACCTTTGATTAAGAATTTAACTTCGTAATAGTACTTTTACATCCAAAATAATCCAGTACATAAAGAGGAAATGCACTTAATACTGCAACTTCGGGACATTTATGACAAATGTGCTTTTCTAATTGTTTTAAAAAGATAGTTTCCTGCGATATCAAAGAAGTAGGCAAAGTAAAAGCATCATTGACAAGATCATTAGCTTTGCATAAATGGGCGGTAATCAGTTCCTGCCAAATTGTTTTTGTATATGAATTTACATTTGATAATTGTGGCTTGCTATCTGCAGCAGCGATACTTTTGTAATGAGGTTCTTTCAAGCATTCGCCCTTGTCATGACATTTGTCTTTATATGGACAGTTCCTACGCTTGCATTTTACTGTCAAAGACTTGAAGCTTTCCAAATCCTTAAAATGTCGTATAGCTTCCACCATTGGGTAACTGATGTAAAGCATTCCCTCTTCAGTTTCATCATTGAAGAAAGAAAGCATTTCTTTTATTTTATCGTCATCTGCCAACGTAGAATGAGCATCATAGTCAAAAAACAAATATATATAGGCAAAACTGTCTCGGGTGTAATCTTCTAAAATTTTAGCGTTTTCTGCTGTACGTTCTTTTAATAAGGAAACTATATCTATTGAAAACTCTTTTTCTTCTTTTATAGCACGATATAACTGGTATATCTCGGCATCAAACACACATTTTATGGCATTCGTTTTGCCCAAGAAATTATACTCTAATTTCTCTATAAGTTTATCTTCTGTTTTAGCTCCCTCAAAGATAAAAAGCGTTTTTTCCTTACTCATCATAAAAAGCTCCTGCACGATAAATTTTTTCGATGTTATGTCCAAAACGCAATTCTTTGTCTGTACAATCAGCCAAACACTTGATTTTGTTATTATCTAATATAAAATTGCAATCTGGACGCAACAAATCATTCGTCATCAGATAGGTGTTATGTGATGATGTAAAAATCTGACAATCCAAAGCAAACAACCGCTTGCACACCTCAAAAGCTAAGCGAAAATGATAGAAAGCATCAAACTCATCTATAAACACAAACGAGGCTTCGTTCATGCGTTTCAGCCAAAAATACAATAATTGCAACGACTGTGTACCTGTTGATGCTATTACTCTAAAGGGGACTTCATTTTTATCTATTTGGCAAAGAATCTGCTTATCCGTAATATTATGTGTAATAAACTGGAAAGTCTGACCACTTACTTTTTGTAAAAAATCAGAAAAATCATCAAGTAGATTGTTTGTGATGATAAACTCATCCAACATTGTTATATTTGTTTCAAGCCCAATAAATTCGCGGACATCAAGATTCCTGAACCAAAGCATGGAATTGACAAACCTATTGAGTTTGATCAGATAATGTTCTGAATTGAGCGGATAAGATGTAAGCAGGAAGTTGATTACAGACACATTATTGGCATTGCTCTCAAGATTCTTTTCTATGCTTTTGTCCATAGGGAACTGTTGCTTGTCAATACGAAATGAATTGTCCTTCCGTTCAAAGATGTTCATCTTATTTACAAAAAGGCTTTCCTCTACCAATACCCCGGCAGCATTCTTGGCATAGATATAATCTATTGTGTCATTGCCAAATTTGAATGTGTATTCAAATTTAACGGCTCCTTCATTGTTACCTGCATAAATGAAATTCACATAGTAATCTATTTTCTTCCATTTCGGAGATAAATGGTTCTCTATGTCAAATATCGCCAAACTAAAATTCGTCTTACCAGACCCATTTGGACCATATATGATACCATTTTTTATGACACCATCTTTAATCACAGATTTGTTAAACTCATAATTGGCAGGATTGGATAAATCCCACTCAATACGATTGGCAAATCCTCTATAATTTGTTACTGCAAATTTTGTTAGCATATTTATTTCCAACTTGATTCAATAGCAAAGATATGTATTATTTTGATTACTCCGTAATTTTTTTACGGTAGTTTGATTAAATCAGTACTTAAATCACTTAAATTGAACAAAAAATAAAATGCTTAACCGACACCGCAAAGAGACGCGGAATCTTTTTCTATCTCCGATGACAGAGCCTTCTGCTTTTTTCTGTTCTTTTTCACCTCCTCTATTCCAGCTCAAGAGAGAATTTCACTATCTGCTCGTCCGCATTGACATCCATGCCGAACAGCAGACCGGCAGCCTCATCCACATAAATACCGGTTATGGGGCGGTCCAGTACACTGGTTGTCACCACGTCACCTTCATGGGTGAATATACGGAATATCCTGCCTCCTTGCTTATAGGCGTCGGCCAGTTTTATAATGTCCTTGAACTGACGGCCATCATAAATGGTATAAATGTATTTGTCAGTCACCTGCACATCATAGTAGCAGATTCTGCCTGCCGGAAAGCCATTCCCTTCAGGACTCACCCTAAATTGGGGGTCACCATCCGCACCCGTTTTCCCGATATGCTTTTGTGACGCCATGTCGTAAATATCAAGTCTTTCTCCAAACTGAGTGACGGCAACCAATATCTTTTTATCCGGACTAAACGAGATAAAGCTGTTCCATCCCTGAGCCACGGCAGGCGCGCTCTTCTTCAACAGTTCCGTATCGGACACAGGTATCTGTCCAAACTTACGGAGCAATTCACCGGAAGTGAGTGAAGCCCAGCTGAAACGGTTCTCACCGGAATAATCGGGAATTACAACAGTAGAGGCATCTTTCATATCAAAATCAAGGGAACGGAACAAACGCTTGTCCAACAAAAGGTCTTTTTCCAGTCTGGGGGACTCACCTCCGGCTATACCGCTATATTGATACATCCTGCCCTTACCGTCATCGAGCACCCACACCGTGTCCTGTCCAGCAAAACGGACATTCGACGCATAAACGGACTCACCCGGACCTTCCCCACGCTTCCCGAAAGAAGACTGATACTGGAAATCGGGATACGTAAATACATGATAATAATAATCGGCATTGTGCAAATCCAATATCACCGCCTTGTCACCCTGCACACGCATACGGTAGGCATACCGCAGCAGGGCGGTATCAACGGGAATTGTCTCCCCTTGCAGAACCTCCCCCTTCCGCACTGCTTCTTCCATAATCAACTCACCGGACACTGGCTGCTGCTGGCGCTGACCGGTACATGCCACCAACAAAGGAAATAAAATGCATAGTAATTGTTTGTTTCTCATTTGAGTTCTATATTTAATATTGGGTGCAAAGTAAACAAACTATTCACAGAAACAAGAAAAAAGAACCTTCGTTTTATCTTAATTCTTCATTTTAGGTTCATTACAAATCTCTCTTTTCCTTTATTTGATCTCCATTTCCCCCCATTTCATCGAAGTTCCGGCACTTTTCCACCTTTAAAACAGGAAAACAGGATCATAGATTAAAAGATAGGATTCCTGACGATTCGCCGGACCGGAAAACGGAAAATAAAGGGAATGCCGCACAGCATTTTACGAGAAGTTTTCGTATTTTTGCCTGCTGAACGAAAAACAAGAAGAATAATGGGAGCAGGAAAATGGATTGGTGGTATCCTGGGATTCATGACCATGGGACCGCTGGGAGCCTTGGCAGGATTTGCCCTAGGCTCATTGCTGGATGGGAACAACGGACTTTTCGGCAATACATACGAAAAAGGACAGGCGGAAGCCGGAAACAAGGATGAAGGACAGCGGAACAGTTTTTTATTCTCCATGCTGGTGATGGCATCCTACATTATCCGTGCGGACGGACGCATCATGCACAGCGAAATGGAATATGTACGCCGGTTCTTAAGAATGAACTTCGGTGAAGGGGCGGTCATCCAGGGAGAACAGATCTTGCTGAATCTTTTTGAGCAGCGCAAACAGATGGAGCATCAGAACCCGATGGCGTTTAAAAACACCATCCGTGAATGCGGCGCACAGATTGCCACGAACCTGCCTTACGAACAACGGCTGCAATTGCTGGACTTTTTGGTAAATATAGCCAAAAGTGACGGCACCGTATGTGCTGAAGAGGTAACAGCCTTAAAAGAGGTGGCACAATGCATGGGACTGTCGACCCAAGAAGTGGAGTCCATGCTGAACTTGAGCGGAGACTCGCTGGAAGAGGCTTACAAAGTGCTTGAAATCAACCCGGCAGCCACCAATGAGGAGGTACGCGCCGCCTATCGCCGCCTGGCTTTAAAACATCACCCCGACCGTGTCGCCACATTGGGTGAGGATGTGAAAAAAGCGGCTGAGGAGAAGTTCCAGCAAATCAATAACGCTAAAGAACGGATTTATAAAGCCAGAGGAATAAAGTAAGAAAGAATTCCGTCTTTCACCCGAAATTCATGGCAAGATTGCCATACTCGCCCAACAAGCAGGAATTTCTATAAACGCTTTTATAAAACCAGCTGCGGAAAAACAGGGTGCAACCATCCGTTACACCCTTATCCCCTGTCTTTGAATTTTGTAACAGCGGCTTTTCTTTTTATTGGTTCTTTTTAAAACTCGCTGGTGAAATGGAACCGAATATGCTTGAAGTCCATTTGCGCCATTTGAAGTACATAATTGCTATCGGCCAGGAATACATCCCGCCCTTCACGGTCCTTGGCCATGTACTGATATTTGCGTTTCTTGAATGCTTCCAGTTCTTCGGGGTCGTCACTTTCCACCCAACAGGCTTTATATAAGCTGATAGGTTCCCAACGGCACTTTGCATTATACTCATTCTCCAGACGGTACTGGATCACTTCAAACTGCAACTGTCCTACCGTACCGATTATCTTACGGCCATTGAACTGGTTGACAAACAACTGCGCCACACCCTCATCCATCAACTGGTCAATGCCTTTCGCCAATTGTTTCTGCTTCATGGGATCCGCATTCTCAATGTATTTGAACATCTCGGGCGAGAAACTGGGAATTCCACGGAAATGAAGTTTCTCACCTTCTGTCAGCGTATCACCGATCTTGAAGGTTCCGTTATCCGGCAAACCGATGATATCTCCCGCCCAAGCCTCATCCACCGTGGTCTTGCGCTGTGCCATGAACTGGGTGGGGGAAGAGAAACGCATCGTCTTTTCATGACGCACATGGTAATAGGGAGTGTTACGAGAGAACTTGCCCGAACAGATTTTACAGAATGCGATACAGGAGCGGTGGTTGGGGTCAATGTTGGCGGTGATCTTGAAGACGAATCCGGTGAATTTAGATTCATCAGGTTCCACTTCACGCTCTTCGGTTTTGGTAGGACGGGGACTTGGAGCAATTTCTACAAACGTATCCAGCAGTTCCTGCACTCCGAAGTTATTCAATGCCGAACCGAAAAAGACAGGAGCCATCTCACCTTTCAGGTATTCATCCACATTGAACTCAGGATAGACACCGTCAATCAGTTCCAGTTCCCCACGCAGTTTCTCAGCCAAAGGAACACCGATCTGGTTGTCCAGCTCTTCCGTATTTATATCCACTTCCACCTTTTCAGTCACCACCTGTTTGGAAGGCTGGAAAAGGTTCAGTTTATGTTCGTAAAGATTATACACGCCTTTGAAACGGGGGCCGCTTTCAATAGGCCATGTCAGCGGACGTACATGGATGACAAGTTCTTCCTCCAGTTCATCCAGCAGGTCGAACGGGTCTTTCGCCTCACGGTCCATCTTGTTGACAAATATGATTACCGGAGTATTACGCATACGGCATACTTCCATCAGCTTGCGTGTCTGCGTTTCCACACCTTTCGCACCGTCTACTACGATGATGACGCTGTCCACGGCTGTCAAGGTACGGTAAGTATCCTCGGCAAAGTCTTGGTGACCCGGAGTATCCAGAATATTGATTTTATAGTCATTGTAATCAAACTCCATCACGGAGGTGGTCACAGAGATACCACGCTGCTTTTCAATGTCCATCCAGTCGGATGTGGCAGTCTTCTTTATCTTATTACTCTTTACGGCTCCGGCCACCTGTATCTGTCCGCCAAAAAGCAGCAGTTTTTCGGTCAATGAGGTCTTACCGGCATCCGGGTGTGCGATAATCGCAAACGTCCGTCTTCTTTCTATTTCACTATTCATATACTATTATGCATTTAATTCTTTGATACATGCCTCCAGGCTCTCTTCCCAATGGGGGATCTCGATGCCGTAAGTGGTTTTAATCTTGGTCTTGTCCAGCACGGAGTAATGAGGCCGGGGAGCTTTTGCCGGATACTCATCCGTATGCAGGGGACTGACCTTGCAGGTCGTGATACCGGCAATGCGGTGGATGGCCTTGGTGAAATCGTACCAGGAGCATACCCCTTCGTCACTGAAATGATAGAGCCCCGGCACCACACCTTTATGGATGGCCGCAAAGATGGCACGGGCCAGATCACGGGCGTATGTGGGGGTGCCAATCTGATCGAAGACCACACCCAGAGACTCCCTCTCCTTTCCCAGACGGATCATCGTTTTCACAAAATTGTTTCCAAAAGTGGAATAAAGCCATGCGGTACGGATAATCATTGTTTTTTTGCAGTGCTCCAGTGCATTCGTCTCACTGGCCAGCTTGGTCCTGCCGTAAACGGAGTTGGGACAAGGAACATCCTCCTCGCCATAAGGAAGATGTCTCGTGCCATCGAACACATAATCCGTTGATATCTGAATAAACTCGCCTCCGTTGGCCTCGGCCGCCTTCGCCAAATAGCCCACAGCGGTTTCGTTCAGTCTGGTACACAGTTCTATATCCTCTTCCGCCTTGTCCACCGCCGTATAGGCCGCACAGTTCACTATGACATGAATATCATGCTCTTTTACGAAAGCCGCCACCGCCCGCTCATCACAAATATCCAGTTCGGCCACATCCGTAAAGAAACAGGTATATTCCTTGTACTCATCCGAAAGCACACGCATCTCATTTCCCAATTGGCCGTTGGCACCGGTCACCAATATATTCTTCATTTCTGTTTTTATTAATTAAAATTCCAATTCTCCTTTTTTATCTTCTATATAGTAGTTTGACAACATAGCCAGCAATGTCGAGATGGCTTCCTGTGCCTTCCCCGTCTCCCCGCTGATTTCTTTCTTTTGCAATTTTAGCAACAAGATGCCATAAAGCGCCTCAAAGCAGGTCTCCAGCTCCGGCTCCTCTTTATCCGCTCCTTTGGCGCGTAACTCCACAATATAGGGCAACGCCTTGTAATAAGCCGAATTATAATAAGGGAACTTGGGGGAGCGCAATAACTGCAAATGAAGGTCGGTGAGCCAGATGATGATATTCCTGTTAATCTGCAAATGGCCTTTTTCCATGACTTCCTCACGGCGCATCATCTCAATCAGATCCATATACCACTGGGTAAGTTCCGCCCGCTGCTCTTCCGTAAGCGGATAAGGGTTTACGATAGTGGTTTTTATTTTTTCTATATCACAGCCGTTGGCACGGATCAAATCCTCTATCTGCCACATATATATAAGATACTCGGCTATATTCTTTTCTTTCAACAGCTTGGAAACGAACATACTTTTTAAATTAAAAATTGAGACTTGAAAATTAAAAAATCAACGTATGGCATGCAAGACATCTTCCTTTGTCAGTACATCGTTTTTCCTAAAATAGTGTAAATAAAACTTGCGGCCGAAATCAACATCACCACAATGCCGATCACACGATTCAAGATCCAAATGCCGCGCAAATTAAAACGGGTACGTACTTTATTGACAAAATACGTTATCCCGAACCACCAGAGAAGCGCCCCCAGCACAATAGCCAGATACCCCACCAGCTGAAAGCCTATGGGACTGCCCGGCATCACGAAAGAAAAACGGGCGAACAGACCGATGAACAGGAATATAATCAGAGGGTTGGAGAGAGTTACAAAAAAAGCAGTAACAAAATTATGAAGATAACTGCCCGGAGTAGAAGATACGGGACGGATGGACTGGACAGGATTGCTACGGAAGGTATAGATACCAAAAAAGAACAGCATGACACTGCCGATAATCTGTAACAACACCTGGTTCTTTGCCAGAAAGTCATCCATAAAACTCATGCCATAACCTGTAATCAAGGCATAGCCTATATCACTAAGAGCGGCTCCAAGACCGGTAACAAATCCATACCATCGTCCCTTGTTCAGTGTGCGTTGAATACAAAGTACCCCCACAGGACCCAGCGGTGCGGAAACAACCACACCGACGATAAGCCCTTTCACCAATAAATCGAGTATGGTTACTTGTTCTATCCAATTCATGCTGCAAAGATGCTACTTTTTTACGAAAGTACCTATATTTACACTCAAAATTCTTTCATACCCCGTCTCTTTTATATAACTTTGCACCTTATTAATAGACCCTTGATATAAGAACTAGTTTTCAATTAACAAAACAACTATAAAAGTGCTATGATTCTATTTTTCAGAACACCCACTAAAAGTGTAATAGCAACAGAAGTCAGCCAAGAACTGCCTTCTGAGGATATTCAGAAATTAAGTTGGCTTTATGGTGAAGCCACTGTAGAGAACGAAGAAAACCTGAAAGGTTGCTTCATCGGACCGCGTCGGGAAATGATCACTCCCTGGAGTACAAATGCCGTAGAAATCACTCAGAACATGGGGCTCACAGGCGTTTTACGCATCGAGGAATATTTCCCTGTAAAAGATGAGAACGCCGAATACGATCCTATGCTGCAACGTATGTATAAGGGATTGGATCAGGAGATTTTCACTGTCAACATCAAACCCCAGCCGATTGTTCACATCGAGAACCTGGAAGAATACAATGAGAAAGAAGGCCTGGCACTTTCCCGTGAGGAAATGGACTACCTGCTGAAGGTTGAGAAGGATTTGGGACGTAAGTTGACCGACTCCGAGGTATTCGGCTTCGCGCAGATCAACTCCGAGCACTGCCGTCATAAGATATTCGGAGGAACATTTATCATTGACGGTCAGGAAATGGAATCTTCCTTGTTCCAGATGATCAAGAAAACAACCGCCGAGAATCCTAACAAGATCATCTCCGCCTATAAAGATAATGTAGCATTTGCCGAGGGACCGGTAGTGGAGCAGTTCTCTCCGGCCGACCACTCCACCTCCGATTATTTCATTATCAAAGATATCAAAACGGTTATCTCACTGAAAGCCGAGACACACAATTTCCCAACCACCGTAGAACCGTTCAACGGCGCATCTACCGGTACAGGTGGTGAAATCCGTGACCGTATGGGCGGTGGTAAAGGCTCGTGGCCCATTGCAGGTACTGCCGTATATATGACCTCTTACCCACGTACCGACGAAGGACGCGAATGGGAAGACATCCTTCCTGTCCGCCAATGGTTATACCAGACTCCGGAACAGATCCTGATCAAAGCCTCCAACGGCGCTTCCGATTTCGGCAACAAATTCGGCCAGCCGCTGATTTGCGGTTCCGTACTGACATTCGAGCATCAGGAGAACGGCGAGAAGTATGCCTACGACAAAGTGATCATGCTGGCCGGAGGAGTAGGTTACGGTACGCAGCGCGACTGTCTGAAAGGACATCCCGAAAAAGGAAACAAAGTCGTTGTGATGGGTGGTGACAACTATCGCATCGGACTGGGTGGAGGTTCGGTCTCTTCCGTTGAGACAGGCCGGTACTCATCGGGAATCGAACTGAACGCTGTTCAGCGTGCCAATGCGGAAATGCAGAAACGTGCCTATAATGTAGTCCGTGCGCTGTGCGAAGAAGACAACAACCCGATTGTCTCCATCCACGATCACGGTTCGGCCGGTCACGTGAATTGTTTATCCGAACTGGTAGAAGAAAACGGTGGAATCATTCACATGGACAAATTACCTATTGGTGACCAGACTTTGTCTGCTAAAGAAATCATCGCCAACGAATCTCAGGAACGTATGGGATTGTTGATTGACGAATCGGCTATCGAACATGTACAGAAAATCGCTGACCGCGAACGTGCGCCGATGTACACCGTAGGTGAGACTACCGGAGACGCCCGCTTCGCTTTCGAACAGGCCGACGGGGTACGTCCGTTCGATCTGGCGGTAGACCAAATGTTTGGTTCTTCTCCGAAAACTTACATGATTGATAAGACGGTAGAACGTCATTATGAAAATGTTTCATACGAAACTTCCAAGTTAAACGAATATATCCGCCGCGTGCTTCAACTGGAAGCTGTCGCCTGCAAAGATTGGTTGACCAACAAGGTGGACCGTTCCGTAACCGGCAAGATTGCCCGCCAGCAATGCCAGGGTGAAATCCAGTTGCCTCTGAGCGACTGCGGGGTAGTCACATTGGACTATCGCGGCGAAAAAGGTATAGCCACTTCTTTAGGTCATGCCCCTCAGGCAGCCTTGGCCAATCCGGCGGCAGGATCCGTTTTATCGGTAGCCGAAGCACTGACCAATATTGTATGGGCTCCGATGGCGGAAGGACTGGACAGCATCTCACTATCTGCCAACTGGATGTGGCCATGCCGTGCACAGGAAGGTGAAGACGCCCGCTTGTACACTGCCGTAAAAGCCCTTTCCGATTTCTGCTGCTCATTGCAAATCAATGTGCCGACCGGAAAAGACTCTTTGTCAATGACTCAGAAATATCCTGACGGTGAAAAGGTCATCAGCCCGGGAACTGTCATCGTTTCAGCCGGCGGCGAAGTTTCGGATGTGAAAAAAGTGGTTTCGCCCGTATTGGTAAATGATGAAAAGAGTACGATCTACCACATTGATTTCAGCTTTGACAAGTTGCGTCTGGGAGGTTCCGCCTTTGCACAGTCATTGAATAAGGTAGGCGACGATGTACCGACCGTACAAAACCCTGAATATTTCCGTGACGCATTCCTGGCAGTACAGGAACTGGTAAACAAAGGTCTGATTATGGCCGGTCACGATATTTCCGCCGGCGGTCTTATCACCACACTGCTTGAAATGTGCTTCTCGAATATGGAAGGCGGTATGGAAATCAGCCTGAACAAGATTAAGGAAGATGACATCATCAAGATATTGTTCGCCGAAAATCCGGGTATTGTTATCCAGGTAAAAGATAAGCACAAAGATGAAGTGAAAAAGATCTTGGAAGAAGCAGGCATAGGCTACGTAAAATTAGGTAAACCGGCTGAAGAACGGCATATCCTGGTAGAAAAGGGAGATGCGACTTACCAGTTCGGCATAGACTATCTGCGCGATGTATGGTATTCCACCTCTTACTTGCTGGACCGCAAGCAGAGCATGAATGGTTGTGCCCAAAAACGTTTCGAGAACTACAAGAAACAACCTTTGGAATTTGTATTCGACAAATCATTCACCGGCAAACTTTCACAGTTCGGCCTGACCCCCGACCGTCGCACTCCGACCGGTATCAAAGCGGCTATTATCCGTGAAAAGGGAACCAACGGCGAACGCGAAATGGCTTACATGCTCTATTTGGCAGGATTTGATGTGAAGGATGTGACAATGACCGACCTGGTCAGCGGACGCGAGACATTGGAGGATATCAATTTCATCGTATTCTGTGGCGGGTTCTCCAATTCGGACGTTTTGGGATCTGCCAAAGGATGGGCGGGAGCTTTCTTGTTCAACCCCAAGGCAAAAGCGGCGCTGGACAACTTCTATGCACGTGAAGATACCTTGTCATTAGGTGTATGCAACGGCTGCCAGCTGATGATAGAATTGAACCTGATCAACCCCGATTTCACCCAAAAAGCGAAAATGCTGCACAATGATTCACATAAATTCGAATCCAATTTTGTGGGTGTTACCGTTCCGATGAACAGAAGTGTCATGTTCGGTTCGTTAAGCGGAAGCAAGCTGGGCATCTGGGTAGCCCATGGAGAAGGTAAATTCTCATTGCCGTATGAGGAAGACAAATACAATGTGGTATTGAAATACTCATACGACGAGTATCCCGGCACCCCGAACGGTTCGGATTACAGCGTAGCCGGTCTGGCTAGTCCCGACGGCCGCCATTTGGCCATGATGCCTCATCTGGAACGCTCTTGTTTCCCATGGCAAAATGCTTATTATCCGGCTGACAGAATAAAGAACGATCAGATTACTCCATGGATGGAAGCATTTGTCAATGCTAGAAAATGGGTTGAGATGAACAAAAAATAAAAACGATTTATTATATTTACTAAAAAAGCGGTGAATCGGACTGATTACCGCTTTTTTGTATATAACAGATTTTGACATGTTAAGGAAAAAATGAATTTCTATCTACAATCATTCCTTATCTTTTTAAAGATAGGATTATTTACCATCGGCGGAGGATATGCCATGGTTCCTCTAATTCAAGATGAAATAGTGGACAAGCGGAAATGGATCGACAAAGAGGACTTTATTGATTTATTGGCCCTCACTCAGTCTGTACCCGGAATATTCGCTGTGAACATTGCCATATTCATCGGATATAAATTGCGCAAGTTCCGTGGGGCGCTGGCAATGGCCTTGGGCACCATACTTCCCTCCTTCTTTATTATACTGGCAATCGCCCTGTTCTTCCAGCAGTTCAAGCAATACCAAATAGTAGAGAATATATTCAAGGGAATCCGTCCGGCAGTAGTGGCCCTTATCGCAGCCCCTACTTTCTCCATGGCAAAATCGGCCAAAATAGACCGTTACACCATCTGGATACCGGTCGTATCCGCATTGCTCATCTGGTTATTGGGCGTCTCGCCTGTGTACATTATCATTATGGCAGGTGTGGGAGGTTTTATATACGGAAAGTACAAACATAAATATTCATCCAAATGATTTTTCTATATTTATTCTATACATTTTGCAAGATAGGCCTCTTTGGTTTCGGAGGAGGATATGCCATGTTGTCCATGATACAAGGAGAAGTGGTGACAAGATATAATTGGATCAGTGCCAGTGAATTTACAGACATCATCGCCATCAGCCAGATGACCCCGGGTCCTATCGGCATCAACTCCGCCACCTATGTGGGATATACCGCAGTATTAAATGCAGGGTACAGTGAGGGATGGGCCATATTCGGTTCTTGCATTGCCACTTTTGCCGTAGTTTTCCCATCGTTCATCTTGATGATAGTCATCAGCCGGTTCTTTCTGAAATACCAAAAGCATCCGGTTGTAGAAGCCGTATTCAAAGGATTGCGTCCGGCAGTGGTAGGTCTGCTGGCAGCCGCCGCGCTCGTCTTGATGAATGCTGAGAACTTCGGCAGCTACCAGATAGATTTGTATCAATTCATCATCAGTATAATTATTTTTCTTGTTACCTTTATAGGGACACGAAAGTACAAGATAAATCCCATATTGATGATCATACTTTGCGGAGTGGCAGGATTCCTGCTTTACTGAAACACGCCGCTTTTTACAGTTTCACTTTCTTTTTAGTACCTTTGGACTCATTGTGCAAGCGGTCCAACGCTGTCACCACATACTGGAATTTCGTTTTTCCATCGTTATAAGGCAACGGGTAAAAATGATCGCGGGTAATGGCCACAATGTGCGAAGCATCGTCCAGATTGACTTTTTCTTTCTTATCAAAGCGATAAACCACATACTGCACCGCCTTGTCCATCTCGTCTTTTGCTTTCGGAGCGGTCCAGAAGAGCACCGGGCCTTCATACGTCCATACCATCTTCACCTTCTTTACTTTGCCCGGAGCCTTATCGTCCATAAAAGGAGATTCGGGAATCAGAGCCGGATAACGGTGATATTCTTTTTCCAGCATCGTGCGGTAATTACCGGCATTATCCACCACAGCGGCTGCATACCATTGGCAGCTTCCCTGTACGGTAGGAAGGGAGCGCTGCAACTTCATCTTGGCAGGCATCTGGTTTTGCAACGGATTACGGGCGTCCGCCTTGTTCACTGTACGCATCACATCCTGGCCGATAAAGAGCGGACGCGAAGCAGCGTGTTTCGCCCACCAATGTATCAAGTTTTCATAATCGGCCGCAGGATGGCCTATCTCCCAATAGATCTGAGGAATATTGTAATCCACCCAACCGTTATTGATCCACATCAGCACATCGGCATACAAATCATCATAATTCTGAATACCGCGTGTGTCACTGCCGTTCGGATCGCTTTTCTTGTTGCGGTAGATGCCAAAAGGAGAAACACCGAACTTCACCCACGGCTTGCACTCGCGCACAGTCTCGTGGATTTCCTTAATCAGCACATTCACGTTATTGCGGCGCCAGTCGGCTCTATTACTGTATCCGCGGCCATATTGCGCAAAACTGACATTATCCGGAAAATCCTCACCGGGATTGGGATAAGGATAGAAATAATCGTCCATGTGGATGGCGTCCACATCATACCGGGTGACGATGTCGCGTACGATCTTACAAATATACTTACGGTTTTCGGGCAAAGCCGGATCAAAATAAAGCTGGCCTGCATACTTCACAAAACGCTCCGGATGCTGATTGTACGGATGAATAGGCGACAAGGCAGCCGTTCCTTTCGTCTTGGCACGATAAGGGTTGATCCAGGCATGAAACTCCATACCGCGTTTGTGGCACTCGTTTATCATGAACTGCATGGGATCCCAGTAAGGCGACGGCACCCTGCCCTGCACTCCTGTAAGGAAGCGGCTCCACGGCTCATAAGAAGATTTATACAAGGCATCGGCCTCCGCGCGTACCTGAAAAATTATCGCATTAATGCCCGCACCTTGCAGACTGTTTAGCTGGTTTATCAATAACTGCTGCATCTTCTCTGCCGGCATTCCCTGGAACTGTCCGTTCACACACTGAATCCATGCACCGCGGAACTCACGTTTGGGGTAACGTGTCTGAGCACTGACAACAGAAGTAAAAAGTAGTGCTATCAATAAAAGAAGAATAGTTTTTGCTCTCATTTTGTTATTCTTGTTTAATACGCTTGCAAAGATAAGAAAACTTATAATTATCTTTGCATATTCAATCAAATTCAATAAAGAATGTCAGAAAGTAACTATATATCCATAAAAGGAGCAAAGGTAAACAACCTGAAAAACATTGATGTCGATATACCACGCAACAAGCTGGTCGTGATCACAGGCCTGTCCGGTTCCGGAAAATCATCATTGGCTTTTGACACGTTGTACGCCGAAGGCCAGCGGCGCTATGTAGAAAGCCTGTCCTCCTACGCC
>BLLV01000174.1 GCA_011959205.1 Bacteroidaceae bacterium | reverse complement strand
GCACAATTGCAGAAAGGAGTCTCCGGAGGGGTGATTGAATGGAAAGTAAACTGAAAGAACATATAAACCTTATAAATAAGAAAGTATATGAAAACACATGAGAACCGGGCCTTGTTCAGCAAATCATTGCTAAAGGCCGCAACCTGTCTTTTCCTTACTGCGGGTGTTGGGATAACCCCTGTATTTGCACTTCCGGAAGCCAGCACATCAGTCATGGAAACAGTTCAACAAAATCAAACCATCAGCGGTCGGATTACCGATACCAGCGGGGAACCTGTCATTGGAGCCAGCGTTGTGATAAAAGGAACGACCAACGGAACCATTACCGACTTTGACGGTAAGTTCAGCCTCAATGCACCGACCCAAGGCACATTGACAATATCCTATATAGGATATAAAACAATGGAAATATCCATCAACGGGCAACGAACCGTAAATGTTACGCTAAAAGAAGATACGGAGATACTGGATGAAGTGGTGGTGGTAGGTTATGGCACACAAAAAAAAGCAACCCTGACAGGCTCAGTATCATCTGTAAGCGGTGAAGATATTAAAAAAGTCTCAGCAGCCAATTTAAGTAATACCTTAGCCGGTAAGACAGCCGGTATCATAGCCAATACCCGTTCAGGTGAACCCGGCGAGGATGGCGCCGACATTCTTATCCGCGGAAAAGGGACTTTAGGAAATACTTCTCCACTGATCGTAGTGGATGGTATAGCCGACCGTTCATTCAGCCGCCTCAACCCTGAGGACATCGAATCTATTTCTGTACTGAAGGACGCTTCTGCCGCCATATATGGTGCACGCGCTGCAAATGGTGTTATCCTGGTAACCACCAAACGCGGTAAGGAAGGTAAAATGCAAGTAAACTACAACGGCAGCTACACACTTTCTCAACCGACACGTATCCCCAAAATGCTGAACTCCTACCAGTATGCGACTTATGTAAATGAATATGACGCCGACCCACGCCACGATCAGGGCGGTATCACTTATTCCGATGAAGTGCTGCAACATTACATAAATCATGATGATGATCTAAATTATCCCGACACAGACTGGTGGGATGCAGTAGCCAAAGATTGGGCAGGAAAAACCCAGCATAGCTTGTCCGTAAGTGGTGGCAATGATAAATTATCCTTCTACTCTTCCGCTCAATATATGTGGCAGGATGCCATTTACAAACAGAGCACACAGGACTACAAGCAATATCAATTCATCACCAACATTGATGCCAAAATCAACAAATCCGTACGTTTTAGTTTTGATATCCTGGGACGTCAAGAACAACGCAACCGTGGAATTTATTCGACTCCCTACCTGTTTACTTATTTCCTGACCACTTTTCCCGGCAGCGCTCCCTATTTCCCGAACGGACTCCCACGAGTAGGTTACGATGGTATCACCCACAATGCCGCCATTATGGTGACAGACCAGCCCGGATACAATAAATACACCTATAATATATTAAACCTGAAGCCCTTGCTGCATATTGACCTGGATATGATTACCAAAGGTTTGTACGTGGAAGGGTATGCCGCACTGGATTTCCATTTTGATAACGGCAAATCATTAAATCAGCCGTACGACTTATATTATTATGACAAAGCCACCAATGAATACCAGAACAAAAGAGCAGATACCGGTAAAATCAGTGTAAACTCCTGGTCTAGCAACTACAAAACAATCACCCTGAATGCCCGTATCGGTTATAGCCATACATTTGCCGAAGCTCACAAAGTAGATGCATTCGTGGCTTACGAACAAAGCAAATATGATTATAACACTCTTTCCGCCTATCGTACCAACTATTTGTCTACAGCCATTCCTGAAATATTTGCAGGCAGCAGTGTACCCGAAGACAAGGACAATGGAGGTTATTCGGACGCTACAGCACGTTGTAATTTCTTCGGACGTATCAACTATGGATATAAAGACAAATATTTAGCAGAGGTAACATTGCGCTACGATGGCTCCATGAATTTTGCTCCCGGTCATCGCTGGGGATTGTTCCCGGCTTTCTCACTGGGTTGGGTGATGAGTGAGGAAAAATTCTTCGAACCGATAAAGGATGTGGTCAGCTTCTTCAAACTGAAAGGTTCCTGGGGCATGATGGGTAATGACAATATCGCCGCCTATCAGTTCATGTCCCAATACAAATTCTTAGCAGATAATAAAGGGCCGTACTTTGGAGCAGGAGAGGACGGACACATCAACCAAGGCTTTTACCAAGCACGAGTAGCCAATCCAGTAGTAACTTGGGAAAAAGCAAAGACTTTAAACTTAGGTTTATCCACACAATTCTTAAACGGAAAATTTGGTCTGGATTTTGATTGGTTCCATTCCAATCGTAATGATATTCTTTGTTACCGTAACGCATCCATTCCTTATTACGCCGGAATGACTCTGCCACAAGAGAACATAGGTGAGGTTACTAACTCCGGTATAGAAATCATAGCTACGTATCGAGATCGTGCAGGTGATTTTGAATGGGAAATCACAGGTAACTTAACTTACGCAAAAAATAAGGTGAACTATATGGATGAGGCAGCCAGCACTCCTGCATGGCAAAAGACAGAAGGCCATCCCATTGACGGACAAGTACTCTATAAAGCATTAGGCATCTATCAAACTCAAGAGCAGGTAGATAATACGCCACATATTGACGGAGCCAAACCAGGAGACTTGATTTATCAAGATACGAATGGCGACGGTAACATAACATGGGATGATGCAATCCGTATTGATGAAACAGCTACTCCAAAAATCATTTACGGATTTACATTAAATGGGGGCTGGAAAGGTATCGATTTAAATATGTTTTTCCAAGGGCAGGCCAAAGCCAGCCAATTAGTCCAGCCAACCATGAACATGGCGACAGATTTTTATGAAGGACGCTGGAAAGAAGGAAACACCTCGGAAGAAAATGCCAACGCACGTTGGCCTAAAGCCTTCATAAAACAAACTTATGGTGATACCTGGAATGGGCAAGCTTCGACATGGTGGTTACGTAGTGCATCCTTCTTACGTTTAAAATCAGTAGAATTAGGTTATACATTGCCTAAGGATCTAACAGCTAAAGTAGGAATACAAAAAGCACGAATTTATGTCAACGGAGCAAACTTATTTACGATTGACAACTATAAGATTGCTGATCCGGAAGCAGGCGTGACACGTAATGAAAACAACGAAGTGATCAACTCTAACGGTGTGCTAAGCTATCCGTTGCAGCGGACGATTACTTTCGGTGCCAATATTACATTTTAAGAAACCCAAAAACGACAAACAATGAAAAAGATATATTTATATGTAGCCTTTGCATTGGCTAGCATAGGCATGATTTCTTGTACAGATATACTTGATCAAGACCCGCTGGACTCTTTCACAGATGAAGCAGTATGGAATGATCTTGCCCTTTCCGAAACTTATCTGAATGCGCAATATATGAACCTGATGGCCGAAAACATGAAGGGCACACGCTTTGCACACTATACAGACGAAGTTTTTCAAAAACATACTTATGGTTCAGAAAATGTGACCCAAGGATTATTAAGCTGTGATAATGCCGGAATCGGTTGGGATGATACGATGTGGGATCCCTGGTATAGTTATTATCAATATATAAGCAAGTTGAATCTTTTTTTGGAAAAGATAGATAATGGACCCGGAGATGAGACTTCTAGAAACGAACAAAAAGGGCAAGCCCTGTTTCTACGTGCATGGAATTATCACATGCTATACAGCTTATTCGGACGTGTGCCTATCGTAGATCATACTTTTGACCTGGATTCTTCATTCGAACTGCAACGGGAGGATATGGATAAAGTAGCCGATTTCATTCTAAAGGATTTAGATGAAGCCGCTGCATTGCTCCCTATAGAGTATAGTGATCCCAATGATTTCGGACGAGTTACCAAAGGAGCCGCTCTAGCTCTGAAATCCAGAGTATTGTTATATAAGGCAAGTCCATTATTCGGAACACCCAGCACTGAAAAGTGGCAAGCGGCGGCAAATGCTGCAAAAGCAGTATTCGACTTAAACAAATACTATTTAAAAACGGTAAATAACAGTGAGGAATATGGAGCATTGTTTTATGATGTGAAAAATCCAGAAGTTATCTTCGAAAAATTATTTGACCCTAAATACGGATCAGGTGATAATAACTCATTTTTATATCAGGCTCCATGCGGCATTGGTAACGGCTTCCAAGGATGGGGGAATTTCAATCCGACACAAAATCTAGTAGATAAGTTCCAAATGGCAGACGGTACCGCTTCTGAAAAGAAAACACACTATGACTATTATCCCTGGAACGGGCGTGAAATTCGTTTTTATGCCGCTTTCTTATTAGATGGGGACGAATGGGGATATGGAAAAGACAAACGCGAAGTAGAAGTATATTATGGAGGAGACGAAACGATTCCTGCCGGAAAAGACAGCAGTTGGGGTGAATATTGGTGGAATGCCAGCAATACGGGATACTCCATGCGGAAGTTTCTCGACCCGTCTTATGATGCTACAGGAACAACCATGCACACTACCCCTTGGTTCTTCATCCGTCTTTCAGAAATTTATCTCAACTATGCCGAATGCCAGATTGAGCTAGGCAACAACTCAGAAGCTTTGGAGTATATCAATAAAGTACGTACCCGCGCGCTTTTACCACCCGCTACAGGAGAAGATATCAGAGCCGAATATGAATATGAAAGACAAATAGAGCTGGTATTTGAAGGACAACGTTGGTTTGATCTACGCCGTTGGAAAAAAATGTATGAAGAATACAGCAAGCCCATTTATGGCGTAACTATCGGCAAATTTAAAAATGAAGACGGCACCTACCGCAAAGAATACTGGACAGATAACATTGTTTCCACACGTGTATTCAATAATGACAAACTGTATTGGGTGCCTGTTCCACGTTGGGAGCTGAATAAGTCCAAACTGATTGATGCCGCTCCTTACGAATAATACTATTGGGAAGCAACAGATTATTCATATTAAAAAAGGAGTGTCCAACAAAGATACTCCTTTTTTAATCACCTTCATGCATCAAGGAGTTTCAAGTAAAATTTTCCTATATAGCTCACTATCCAGACTATTTTGCTATATTTTTGCATGATTGTATCATATCAATACCTTCCTAAAAACTACTTTTACCCCCACAAAATATGAAAACTATATGAAAAGAACCTTGTATACCATGAAAACAAAACTCATAATCCTGCTGCTGCTGACAAGCACACTTACAGCCGGAGCACAAATGTATTTCGGCACTAAAAAAGAAGTACCCGACTCTGTATTTAACGCATTGGCACAAACTCCACCTATGGGATGGAACAGCTGGAACAAATTCGGATGCAATGTGAGCGAACAGCTCATCAAAGAAATGGCGGACGCCATGATTGCCACCGGCATGAAGGATGCAGGCTATGAATACCTGGTCATCGACGACTGCTGGCAGGTAGGACGAGACGAAGAAGGAAATATACAGGTCGATCCCAAACGTTTTCCCAATGGAATGAAAGCACTGGCAGACTATGTGCATGCCAAAGGACTGAAAATGGGAATATACTCGTGTGCAGGCTCCGAAACATGCCAGGGAAGACCCGGAAGCCGCGGATATCAGTTTCAAGATGCACGTACATACGCCACATGGGGGATCGATTACCTGAAATACGACTGGTGCTCCAATGAAGGGCAAAAGGCGGAAGCTGCTTACCGTACCATGAGCGACGCGCTGAAAGCATGCGGACGTCCTATTGTATTCAGCATTTGCGAATGGGGGGAGAATGAACCATGGAAATGGGGAAAAGGTATCGGACATTTATGGCGCATCACCCCCGACATACGCGATTGCTACCAGTGTGTATTCGACTGGGGAGGTGTGGGAGTACTCGACATTATAGACAAGATGGCCGATCTCTATCCTTATGCCGGACCGGGACATTGGAACGATGCCGAGATGTTGGAAGTAGGTAATGGTGGAATGACACGCGACGAATATATCACCCATTTCTCCATGTGGTGCATGTTAGCAGCACCACTCATGAGCGGCAACGACCTGCGCAACATGGATAAAGAAACCATAGAAATATTAACCAATAAAGAGGTAATAGCCATCAACCAAGATAAAAAAGGAGAACAAGCCCGCCGGTTTATGGATATGGGCGAAAAAGAAATATGGGCAAAGCCGCTGGATGATGGTGAACTGGCTGTATGTTTCATGAACCGTACGGAAAACAGCTGGAAACTGGATTATGACTGGAAAAAACAAACCATCTATTTTGCCGATGAAGTGAACATACATCGGAAGGAATATAAAATAAGAGACCTATGGCAGCACAAAGACATAGGAACCACAGAAAGAAATACCCGGCACGAAATTCCCGCACATGGAGTATTGATGGTCAGACTGACACCCATTAAATAATGAAACAACTCATTTATAATAATATGAAAACATATATCCTACCCCTGCTCATGATGATGCTCATCTCTTGTTCCAACTCCAAAACACAGGACAATGAAAGCACAACTGTATCTCTGCCCGAAGGCAAAGAAATCTATATCCCCAAAGACCTGCGAAGCATGGACTTGCAAGACCCCGAAAGCAAATGGAGCTACCACCGCATGGCATGTACCGAAAACTTCGTCATCTTTTGGGAAAAAGGATTTGGTAACAACCTGTCAGACCCTCCTCAACTGGAAGGACATTCCATGAAAGTAAACCTGAAAAATCTGGAAGAAAAACTAGAGCATTTTTACCATTATTTCTATCACACATTACAATTCGTCAAAACCGGATCAAAATGCGACAAATACCGCATGATGGTTATGATCAATTATTCACTGGAAGGAACCGCTTATGGTGGAGACTATGACGGTGAAATCGGCGCCCTCTGGATTGCCCCCAACCGGGTACAGGACGAAAAGCTGAATTGTATAGCGCATGAACTGGGACATAGTTTCCAGTCACAAATCACCTGTGACGGCCAAGGAGAAGCCTGGGGTGGTTGCGGCTTCTTCGAAATGACCTCACAATGGATGCTCTGGCAAGTGAATCCAGACTGGATGACCGATGAAAAATATCATTGGGATGCATTCAAGACCCTTACCCACAAGGCTTATCTGCATTTGGAAAACATTTATCATTCACCATACGTCATAGAATATTGGAGCATGAAACGGGGACTGCCGTTCATCGCCGAACTTTATCGTCAGGGAAAGAGAGGGGAAGACCCTGTAATGACTTATAAACGCATGACCGGACTGACTCAGGAACAATTCTGTGATGAAATATTCGACGCCTGCCGTCATTTCATCAATTGGGATTTCCCACGAGTATGGAAAGAGACACGCCCTTATGCCAATCAATATACCTGCAAACTGAACAGCACGGATGACAACTGGTATCAGATCACACCCGAAAATTGTCCGGAAAACTACGGCTTTAACGCCGTTCCTCTCTCAATCCCCCCAACCGGACAAACTGTAACGATAGAATTTTGTGGAGAAGCCGGTAAAAATGGATTCCATACCATCAATGCAGACAAAGCCGGATGGCGCTATGGAATAGTAACCATCACCAAAGAAGGCAAAGCTGTCTATGGAGAAATGAAAGCAGACCCTGCAGGAAAAATCAGTTATGCTGTGCCAGAGAATTCATCTCCGGAACGTCTCTGGTTCATCGTTATGGGAGCACCGGCCGAACATTGGATAAATCCGAATCCGGAAGAAAAGGATGCACAATGGCCCTACCGGATAAGAATAACCGGAAGCCATCCCATTATTCAATAAGACCATACCGCATTTTCGCTAAAAGGGTGTAACAAAACAATAGTGCCATCAGACTATTGGCACCCTTTTAAAGAAAATGTTTCCACACATTCATATTCCCATCTCTACCTCAATAAATATATTTCATTTTATAAGGCTATTATTTCAAACCTTGTTATCTTTGCATAAAGATGAAAATAGTAACTATGAGAAAACCCATCCTTTCAATACTCTTTCTACTCATATCAGTAATACTACTTGCTGTGCCGAATGATTTCCGTTTCCGGCATTTCTCCGTAGAAGACGGATTGTCATCCAACTCTGTACGTGCCATCATGCAAGACAAATATGGTTTTCTATGGATAGGAACAGAAGAAGGTCTGAACCGATATGACGGAACCATGATCAAATCATATCCAATTTGTCCTAAAACAGCCGGCAAATATATATCATCTCTCTATGAGACGAAAAACAATATATGGATAGGTACAGACGAGGGAATCTATATATATTCTTATGCCACGGAAACTTTTGTCCATTTCAATCTTACAACTCCCAATAATATTCGCATAACCAATACAGTCAACCATATCCTGGAAGATAAAGACGGAAATTTATGGTTCTCAACCAATGGACAAGGTTTGTTCCGATATAATCCCCCGAAAAACTATCTGGAACAATACGAATTTAAAAGTGCATCCGAAATAATAGCAAGCACAATGATAGACAGTGACAACCAAATATGGGCTCTCACAAATCAAGGAGAATCAGGAGTTTACAAATTGAACAAAGCAGAAAATAAATTCGAACCTTTTGAACTTCTTTACAATACCGGAGAACACCGCTCACAAGCACTGGCCATGCTGGAAGATTCAGAACAGACCCTCTGGCTGGGAACATGGGAGTGCGGATTACAAAAAATAGATAAATATACGCGCAAGACCACTACCTATTTACATCCTACAGACAGAAAAGGCGTAACACACATTCATTCGTTAATGGAATATGCTCCTCACCAACTATTAATAGGGTCAGATGACGGATTATTATTATTCAATACCCTTACAGAAGAATATAAACTGTTTACTGAAAATGAAACAACTCCCAACTCTTTATCAAACCGCTTTGTATATCCTATCATAAAAGATCGCGAAGGAGGCATCTGGATTGGAACCTATTATGGAGGAATCAACTACATATCGCCTAATGCCGAACAGTTTGAAAGCTTTTCTCACTCACGGCTTCACAATTCTGTAAATGGAAATGTCATCGGACGATTCTGTGAAGATGCTCATGGACAAATATGGATAGCTTCGGACGACGGCGGGCTGAACCGCTACTCGCCTGAAGACCGGAAATTTGTCCATTATCTACCGGCTGATAATAAAAACAGCCTTTCCTATCATAATGTCCATGCATTATGTATGGATGAAGACAACCTATGGATTGGAACTTATACCGGCGGAGTGAATGTACTGAACCTACAAACAGGGATCTTTAAAGTCTATCATTCTTATACAGATGTCCCGACCTCTCTTGACGGAACCAGTTCCTATGCTATCTTTAAAGACAGATCGGATAGAATATGGGTAGCCTCCATGAATGGCATCAATCTGTATAACCGGGAAGAAGATAATTTTATCCGCATCAAAAACCTGGATGCGCTTACCATAGACATAGATCAGGATACCAAAGGAAATATCTGGTTCTCCACACAAGGAAAAGGATTATTCAAATTTCATCCGGAGAAACAAATATGGAAAAACTATGTGCACATCAATACGCAGCCCAATACACTGGTCAACAACCAAGTAAACTGTTGCCTGATAGACAGTCGTGGAGATATATGGATAGGAACCATGAACGGACTTTGTAAATATAATATGGAAGAAGACAATTTTGAGACCATCCCGTTAGAAATACCCAGCCACAATATATGCAGCATTGTCGAAGACCAGCATATATTATGGCTGACCACTACAAAAGGGCTGGTCCGCTATATACCGGAAGAAGGTTGCCAGGTATTTACTAAAAGTGACGGACTACAAAGCGACCAATTCCTGCCCAATGCGGCCTTCAAAGCATCGGATGGAAAAATTTATATCGGCTCGGTAAACGGATTCAATGCTTTCTACCCCTATCAGATCAAGACAAACGTAGTGCTTCCTCCGGTAGTAATTACGGAATTGGAAATAGGCAATAAACAAATTCCGGTAGGAGACAAACTGCTTCCGAAATCTCTCAACCAGTTGAAGGAACTGGAACTGTCTTATAAAGAAAATGCATTCAGCCTGCTTTATGCCTCATTAAGCTATTGCACCCCCAATAAAAACAAATACGCCTATAAACTGGAAGGATTTGACAAAGACTGGAACTATGTAGGCTCCCAAAACAAGGCCACTTACACCAATCTGCCCGCAGGTACCTATCTTTTCAAAGTAAAGGCGACCAATAATGACGGAATATGGAATGAGAAAGGAACCAGTCTGAAAATCACCATCCACCCTCCCTTCTATTGGTGCACCGCTTCCAAACTGCTCTATTTTGTATTGGTTTGCATAGCCTTCGGTTTCGTCATCCGCTTCATCATCAAACGGACGGAGAAGAAACATACGGCTGAAATAAACAAACTGAACGCCAACAAGGAAAAAGAGGTGCACGAAGCCAAAATCAAGTTCTTCACCATGATAGCCCATGAAATACGCACACCGGTATCCCTCATCATAGGCCCGCTGGAGAAAATAATGAAATCACCCCTGCCCCTGCCGGCTACGGTACGCGACGATCTGAACATTATCGACCGTAACAGCCAGCGCCTGCTGTTCCTGGTAAACCAATTGCTGGATTTCCGGAAGGTGGAGCAGGAAGAAATGAAAATGAAGTTCGCTTCCCAAAATATCCACCAACTGCTCAAAGCGGTTTGTGAACGTTTCGAACCTTTCATCGCCCAACACGGAGCGCGGCTTACTGTGGAATATCCTGATGCCGGCTTCACGGCTATAGTAGACAGTGAGGCGGTGACCAAACTAGTCAGCAACCTGTTGACCAATGCCAGCAAATACACCAAAGATGAGGTTATCCTCGCCTGCATCACTCAGCCGGAACAGCATACCTTCACAATCCGGGTGACCGACAACGGCATAGGAATCAGCAAGGAAGAACAAAAGAAGATATTCCATCCGTTCTATCAGGCCATGGACAACAAGCCGGGAACAGGTATCGGCCTCAGCATAGTCAAAAGCATTGTAGAATCACACAACGGCTGCATTGAAGTGGAATCCGAAGTGAACAAAGGGTCATCTTTTATCGTAACGCTGCCTGTAGAACAAGCACAAGTCCTGCCACAGGATACAGGCACGTCCCTGTTGGACAACCCTGCCATTCCCGAAGACATCTTGCAGGAAAGCCTTCCCGGCTCTCCTGTCAAGCATAAGCCGGCCATGCTGATAGTGGATGATAATGAGGAAATGCTGAATTTCCTTTCGGGCAGTCTGGCTGATAAATACAGCATACTTACCGCAGAAGACGGTATAGAAGCACTGAATAAACTGAAAGAAAACGAAGTGACACTCATTGTAAGCGACTGGATGATGCCACGCATGGACGGAGTGGAATTCTGCAAAGCAATAAGGACTAACCAGGCTACCAGTCATATACCCTTCATCCTGCTAACGGCCAAGACAGATACCAACTCCAAGATAGAAGGTATGGATTGTGGTGCAGATGCCTACATAGAGAAACCTTTCTCCATGCAATACTTGGAAGCATGTATCAAGAATCTGGTAGACTTGCGTAATCTGCTGCGTCAGAAATTCTCGAAGATGCCGTTGGTTCCGCTGAACAGCATTGCCAATAATTCTATGGACGACAAGTTCCTTACCCGTATGAATGAAATCATAGAAGAGAATTTCTCCAATCCGGAATTATCCGTAGATTTCCTAGCCGAAAAATTGTGTATCAGCCGTTCGGGCCTATTTGCCAAAATAAAGACATTGGCCAATATCACCCCTAATGAACTGATTCAAGTGGTACGTTTGAAAAAAGCAGCGATCTTGCTGGCAGAAAACAAATATCGCATCAATGAAATCTGTTATATGGTAGGATTCAATAATCCGTCTTATTTCTCCAAATGTTTCCAAAAACAGTTCGGCATGAAACCGGGGGAATTTGTAAACGGGAAAAGAGAAGAATAAAAACCAATCAAAAATCATTTCCTAAAAATAAAAAATCCGGTTTCCCCTTTTCAGAGAAACCGGATCCATGATGAACGAGTGGTTTTATTTCAATCAATAATTATTCTTCTTCACTTCGAAATAAGCTTGCGGATGCAGACATGCAGGACATACTTCAGGAGCTTCCGTACCTACATAAATGTAACCGCAGTTACGGCACTGCCATACAGTTTCTTCCGCTTTCTTGAATACTGTGCCTTCTTCCACATTCTTCAATAAAGCCAGATATCTTTCCTCATGCCCCTTTTCAGCTTCAGCGATTCTGCGATACATAGTGGCGATAGCAGGAAAACCTTCCTGATCGGCCACATCAGCAAAGTGAGGGTAATCAGTAGTCCATTCTTCATTTTCACCGGCAGCGGCAGCTTTCAAATTTTCCATAGTGGTACCAATGATACCTGCAGGATAGCTGGCAGTAATTTCTACCATACCGCCTTCCAACCATTTAAACATACGTTTTGCATGTTCTTTTTCCTGATCGGCTGTTTCTGTAAAAATAGCTGCTATTTGTTCATAACCTTCCTTCTTTGCTGTACTTGCAAAGTAAGTATAACGCATTCTAGCCTGTGATTCACCTGCAAATGAAGTCAGCAAGTTTTTCTCTGTCTGTGTACCTTTCACGCTCTTATTCATAATCCTTTGTTTTTTATTAATCAAGTTCTATTTCCATAAATATCTATTTAAGAAACAAACCTTCGGTCAAAAAGGTTCACACAAACTTGCTTTTTTCAAAACAAATTTTTATCGACAAAAAAAAGAATTTAAATGCAACAAAATCTTAATTTATCGCTAACTTTTAACTAATTTTGCAACTCATTTAAAATATAGCATAAAGTAGTTGACAAATGAAAGCATTTGAATTCAAACCGAAGCTCTTCACTACCCTACAGAATTATTCGAAAGAGAGCTTCATGGCCGACCTCATGGCCGGAATTATCGTAGGTATTGTTGCACTTCCACTAGCCATCGCATTTGGTATCGCTTCGGGAGTTTCTCCGGAAAAAGGTATCATCACTGCTATTGTGGCAGGATTTATCATCTCTTTATTAGGAGGAAGCAAAGTACAAATAGGTGGACCTACCGGAGCGTTTATCGTGATCATTTATGGTATCATCCAAGAATACGGTATCAGCGGATTAACAGTAGCAACCCTTATGGCTGGAGTGCTTCTTATTTTATTGGGCGTGTTCAAGCTGGGAGCCGTTATCAAATTCATTCCTTATCCCATCATTGTAGGATTTACCAGCGGTATTGCCGTCACCATCTTTACAACACAGATTGCCGATATCTTCGGACTGAACTTCGGAGGAGAAAAAGTACCGGGAGACTTCATAGGTAAATGGATGATTTACTTCCGTCATTTTGATACTGTTAATTGGTGGAACGCCATTGTCAGCATAGCCAGTGTTCTGATCATCGCACTGACT
Organism: Bacteroidaceae bacterium; assembly: GCA_011959205.1. Lineage (GTDB taxonomy): Bacteria > Bacteroidota > Bacteroidia > Bacteroidales > Bacteroidaceae > Phocaeicola. The sequence continues at coordinate 4,256 of BLLV01000174.1, read as the reverse complement.
CCCCGATTCTCAAAAAAGATTCCAGGCTCACTGATTGCCATCATTGTAGTGACTATTGCCGTATACCTGATGAAGACATACGGCGGAATCACTTGTATCGACACCATTGGCGACCGTTTTACCATTCAGTCACAATTGCCGGATGCAGTAATGCCTGAATTAAATTGGGAAGCTATCAAGAATTTATTTCCGGTTGCCATCACCATTGCTGTTCTGGGAGCCATAGAATCTCTGCTGTCCGCCGCTGTAGCCGATGGTGTCATTGGTGACCGCCACGATTCAAATACGGAGCTGATAGCCCAAGGCGCAGCCAATATTGTCGCTCCGCTGTTTGGCGGTATTCCTGCTACAGGAGCCATCGCACGTACCATGACCAATATCAACAACGGTGGAAAATCACCTGTTGCAGGTATCATTCATGCAATCATCCTGCTGCTGATCCTCTTGTTCCTGATGCCTTTGGCACAATATATCCCGATGGCCTGTTTGGCAGGTGTATTGGTGATTGTTTCCTATAACATGAGTGGCTGGCGTACCTTCAAGGCACTGCTGAAGAATCCGAAATCGGACGTCACCGTGCTGCTGATCACTTTCTTCCTGACCGTTATCTTCGATTTGACCGTAGCCATTGAAGTAGGTTTGCTCATTGCCTGTGTATTGTTCATGAAACGCGTTATGGAAACCACAGAAATATCGGTTATCAAAAATGAAATCGACCCCAATAATGAATCCGACCTGGAAGTGCACGAAGAACATCTTACGGTTCCCGAAGGTGTGGAAGTATATGAAATCAACGGCCCCTACTTCTTTGGTATCGCCACCAAGTTTGAGGAAATCATGTCCGAACTGGGCGACCGCCCCAAAGTGCGGATCGTACGTATGCGTAAAGTGCCGTTCATTGACTCTACAGGTATCCACAATCTGACCAATCTCTGTGAAATGTCGAAGAAGGAGAATATCCGGATCGTGCTTTCGGGAGTGAATGAAAAGGTACATCAGATTCTTGAGAAAGCAGGATTTAATGAATTGCTGGGAAAAGAAAACATCTGTCCCAATATCAATGTGGCTTTGGAGAAAGCAAAGGCTATTATAGAAAAATAGAGCAGGGCACTTCTGTTCCGATATAGCATCTTCCCCCAAGTGTACGGCTGTTTTGAAGCGTAGGCTTGGGGGAAGTTTGTATCTGTACGGGAGTTATTCTATGACATACCAGGTATATCCCCCTGCCGGGATTCTGACGGTAAGGTTTACCGTATAGTCCCTGTTCAGGGTATAAGTTGCCGGCGTGCCTTCCTGTTCACGGATGCGGGCTGTCTTTGTCAGTCCGGTATAGTAAAGCGGAAGTTGGATGTCACGTGTCATTTCCTTGTCGGTAGGATTATAGAACATGGCCAGCCCTTTTTCTTTTCCGGCAGGATCGATGTGCATGATGCCATCCCAGTCGCGGGCATCCGGTTTGCGTAAGTGGATGATGTCACTGTTCAATATGTTCCGGTATTTCTTATACCAGCTGATGATTTCCACTACTGCTTTTTTGGTTTCGGGAGTATCATACAGACGCGGGCCGCGGTAGCAAGCCTGTACTCCTGCACCATAATTTTGGAACATCAGTGTTTTGTATTCGTATAAATGTTCACTCAACGGTTCCAGTGTGGCCGCTGCTCCACCTCCCTGGTATTCCACCAATGGAACAAAGCTCCACAATGAGGAGGGAATACGTTCGAATGTACAGTCATAGTTCAGTTGCCGGGTATGGATAAGCTGGCGGTCGCGCGGCAATGACCAGTTGACTTCACGGTAGCCGATTCCTACTTTGGTAGAGCCGTTCAGGAAATAAAAGTCGGGGACATTGAGGTAGATTCCGTTTTCGCACATCCAATGATAAAGTTCCGTTACCTTATAGAATTGGTTCCATTGTGAGTCTTTCAATCCTTTATGGTGGGGATGGACGGTTGAGGCACAGAAATCCCCCGGATAAGAGCCGTCATGTTCAAAGCAGCGCATTCCGGTCTTCTCGAAGAATGTCTTTATTTTATGGAAGTATTCATAACCCCAGTCACTGCACAGGCAGGGAGAGCTGCCGAATGTCATGCCGCCACGTTTCCCTGTTTTCGGATTGATGACATCCACTTCGTCACTGATCCAGCGGCTGGCAAGCAGGGAGTAACATCCCATTTCGATGCCTTTGTTGCGGGCATAGTCCACGAATGCTTTGTATTTGGCGATGTTGGCGTCCGAGATGTCTTCTGCATTCAGGCCCGAACCGAAACTCAGGATAATCATCTCATAACCGGTTTCGGCACATTGGTCGATGGCACGGTACACTGTTTCCGGATTGGTTGAGGTGAGATGCATGAAGATGGGATTTTCCGTAGTCCAAGGTGCGATGGTGCGGTACATTTTGCGGGTAAACAGTCCTTTACGTTCACGGTCGTAGCTGTCGAACGGCATTTCGTACACACTGAAAGAACGGAAAGTACCTTGGGACGGTACGGCTTGATCAGGTCCCATTTTGGGGGAAACTTCCAGTATGCAAGGGGTTTGCATCAAATAGTTCCGTTGCGAGGTATAATCAGGATCGATTACCCATTTTTCGGTAATGTCTGTTTCTTTTTCCGTGAAACTTCCGGCACAAGCATAATCGCTTTCTATATGGATGTTGGGCAAAAGGAACTTGGACGGGTCACCTCCTCCGGGAGATTCAGGTTCGGCAAAAGCAAGGTATTCCAATTGGAATGTGTCGATGTTGACAGGCAGGCCGGACCGGTTTATCACTTCAAACCGTTTGCGGATGACGGGAATTTTATCGTATACTGCTACATGGAGTTTCACAATGACATCTTTCAGTTCCTTGTCACCCCGCAAAGTAAAGGTGATTTCACTGCCGGTTGCAGCTTCCTTATTGAGCGCCCAACGGCTGCGTGCCCATTTTATATCTTCCTTGATAGGGCTTATTTCAAAGTCCTCTACCAAAAAAGATTCGGGAATGGTAGTCATGTTCTCTATCCATTTGTCTTCAATGTAAGCCCGTTCCGGCTGTCCGGCCAATCCCCCGATCAAGTGCTTCTTGCCATCAATTTGTATGCTTCCTTCACTGCTGACAGCACGGAGCATACTTTCTCCGGTCATGCGGTTGATGATATTGGTTGTGGCCAGGTTCGGGAAAATCCGGAAGGTACGGGATACCATCGGGTTGGCCACAATAATGCTTTTACCGTCTGCCGAAGCATAGATGCCTGCTTTGGCTTTTTCGGGTGTAATCAACCAATCAAAATCGGTTGTCGTAGAAACGGGGACGGATAAGACAGGAAGTTTGCTGATTTTATCCGCCAGCTTGCGGGAAATGGCGGCCGCCATTTCCGGGCCTTTTCCTGCGTATCCCGCATGGATGGTTTCGGGCTGAGCCGATTTATATTCAATGGTTGGGGTAATCCACAATGCATTGTCACCGCTGGCACCGTCATCGGTAGGTTCTACCGATAATTCCAGTATACGGATGCCTTTCAAGTCTATATCTATGGATAGAGGCGATTCATTGCCGTGCAAGATGCCGCTGTTGTATAGTTCTTTGCCGTCTCCTTTCACGATAAAGCAAACAGAACCTTTGTCTATTTTGCCACTGGTGCCGGCCAGTCCCAGGAATTGCTTGCCATTGCCTTCCTTACGGAAATAAAGTTTTGTTCCGTTTACTAATGGAAGGACGGCCAGACTCTTGTCCGAAATATCGACTTTACTGTCTGCAACACCTATCTGGGAGCGCAGGCGCGTAGCATCCCCATGAAGGTCTATTTTCAGTATACTTTTAGCATGGGTACCTATCACTTCATTGTATGTCTTTCCATTGACGGCCGCTTGTTCTCCGGTGACGGATTTTCCGTCCTGTACTTTTCCATATTCTTGCCATATATGAGATAAGTCTAGTTCTGATAGTTTTATCGTATGTTGGGCTTGCCCGCTTAAGCAGATGAAAAGGGCAGCGGTCAGTAATAAATTCTTTTTATTCATATAAATCTTTAAAATGTGTTTTTACTAAATAGATGATTGATAACAGGATAGCAGCATTATCAATGTTTTGACAAAACCTCGAAAAAAATCAATCCATCATGTCCGTATCTTTTTCGGGACATCACAATCGTATTATGAATCGATATATTGTTTGATTTGTTCCATAGGTATTCCTAATTGTTCGGATATCTCATTAATTGATGCTCCATTGTTACAGAGCATCTTAACCATGGAACGAATCATCTGCTCTT
>BLLV01000173.1 GCA_011959205.1 Bacteroidaceae bacterium | reverse complement strand
TCGTTTAAATCTAACCGCAAGGATAATTCACTTTCGCTTATTAACATAACATACCTACAGGGTTTTCGGACTGCCCCCCCTTTTTCTTCCTTAGATTAAACCTTTTTATACGGATGTATCGTATCTATCCAAAGGCTTGCGGAGATAAAACAAACAGGAAGAAAAGAATTAGGAATACAGATAAAATATTTTAATGATGAATCTGATTCCAAAACCTTTTATGTAAAAAGCAGACATACAAACTTTGAGAAAAACGAAAAACGATCGTTTCCGATAAGATGGAAACGATCGTTTTTTACTTTAAAGAACAAAATTGTATTGCTTCTTAGCCAAGGTGAATAGCTTCAGAAGGACAAGCATCAGCACAAGTTCCGCATTCTGTACACAGATCCGGATTGATAGAATACTTATCGCCTTCAGAAATTGCTTCTACCGGGCATTCATCAATACAAGTACCGCAAGCGATACAATCGTCACTAATTACGTAAGCCATTTTCTTTAATTATTAAATTATTAGTACTAATTGATGGAACAAATATACAGCTTTTCTCTATTAGTTGTCACATAGAGATTACAAAAATGCACTAATTTGTATTTAATCTAAATATGATCATTTTATCAACGCCTGATACATAACCTGTTGCATACGAGAACGGATATTCAGCCGCATCAACTGTTTATGGTCAAAAGGACGCGGATAAATCCGGTTACTCAGAAAAACAAAAACCAAATGATTTTTCGGATCCGCCCAAGCACAAGTTCCGGTAAAACCTGTATGCCCTACTACTTCTTCGGGAGCTTCCTCCGCACACGGACTTTTCGCACTATTTTTCACATCCGGCTTGTCGAACCCCAATCCTCTCCGGCTGATACCCGAAGTATGAGTCAGAAACAGCTCACAAGTCTCCCTGCTCAGATAACGCTTCCCATTATAAACCCCGCCATCAATCAACAACTGATAAACTTTTGCCACATCCCGAGCAGTAGAAAACAACCCTGCATTTCCTGAAACACCCCCCATAAAGGCAGCCGCCTCATCATGCACATAGCCTTGCAGCATCCCTCCTTTACGCAAATAATCCGCTTTTACCGTAGGAACAATCTCCTCTTTTTTAAACTGCCGAAGCGGCAAATAAGCGGTACGGTTCATCTTCATCGGTTTATAGAACTCTTTATCCAAAAAAAGATTCATAGGCATTTTACTGATATTCTCCACCATTTCCTTCAATAACATAAAGTTCAGGCAACTGTAACGGTATCTTCTGTCTTTTAATGGAATACGTCCTATTTGTGCCATAATGGTATCACGAAAAGAACGATGAAGGAACATACTATCAGCCACCTGTAAAGGATAATCGGCAGAGAAAGATTTTGCCATCAACTCCTTTTTGTAATCGAACTTGTCAATGACATACAGCCGTGTATCTATTTGCATGTGATGACTGCCGTCTGGTCTGGTTCTGTACAAAGCCCCCTTATAACTCTCTTTATCTATAGCCTCCTTATAAAAAGGCCAAAAAGCGGGAATACCCGACTGATGCAACAGCAACTCCTCTATGGTAACACGTTCCTTATCTGTACCTTTTAAAACTGGAATGTATTGGGATATGCGGTCAGTCAAACCAAATTTGCCTTCATCATAAAGTTTCATGACAGCCAGCAACGTCGCTGTGGTCTTGGTCAGTGAAGCCAGATCATACAAGTCATCCTTTTCCACCCTCCGGTCACTTTCATAAGTAAAAGTGCCGAAAGACTTATCATATATCGGTTTACCATCTTTTAAGATCAGAATCTGACAACCGGGATAAGCCTTCGCCTTGATTCCTTCCATAGCTATCCCGCCTATCTTCTCCAGCACTTTGGAGTCCATACCATAATCCTCGGGACTATAAATACGAGGCATCTCAGGAGCCATGGTCACTCCGTCACCCGGTTTGAACAAATCGGCGACAGCCACTGACAAGCGCCCGTCTGCCACCGCCTTTCCCACCAAGACATCAGCCACATACTCCTGAATAACGGATTCATCAGTATGTCCCAATACTACAGCCGCCGCTTTCTTCCAATAGCCCTTCAGGTCCGACATGGACTTTAACGGCATCAGATATACATAGACAACAGGCAGATCAGCCGGAAGCGAATCAAGCATTGTTCTGTATTTTTTGTAATCATCCGAAGTAATCACCACAATCACACGCTGACTACCGGACAATTGCTTCCTGACAGCTTCCATCGAATCCGGACGAGCAACGACACGTGTGAGAGGAAGTATTTTCTGCAAACGATTATAAAAAGCAAGCCCCGCACCGGACGTTTTTCCTATATTCAGCACCACTGTACCCTTCAATTTTGAGTCCAAAGGCAAGATTCCACCTGCATTGGCAGGAACCGTTATAGCCGCTTTCTGCAAACGAAGAATCAGCTCCTTCGTTTCCGGACGGTTCAATCGCTTCTCCAGACCGGAAAGTTGGACGTGAGGTTTATTCTTCAACCCTAAAACATATTTATAAGTCAAGACCTTACGACATTTCTCCGTAATCACTTCTTCAGATAGCTTTCCACTTTTTACGGCATTTAAAACACCATCCAGCTCTCTCTTCAAATTACGGGGAGCCAATAATAAGTCATTGCCTGCTATCAAGGCTTGAGCGCATATATTCTCATGCTGCGAAATCCCTTTCATCTCCAAAGCATCTGTAAAGACCAAGCCTTGAAAGCCCAATTCCCGACAGAGCAAATGATAGATAATATGTGAAGAAATCGAAGCCGGATTCTTACCCAGTTCAGGCACCTCCAAATGCCCAACCATCATACCTCCCAACCCTGCTTTAACAGCTTCTTTAAACGGGAAAAGTTCAACGCTATCCAAACGGGCACGATCAAAATTCAAAACCGGCAATGCCTTATGGGAATCCACTTCCGTATCTCCATGTCCCGGAAAATGTTTACAGACAGACAATACCCCTCCATCTTCCAAACCACGGGCATAAGCCACCACCTTCCGAGCCACATTCCGGGGATCACCACCAAAAGAACGGGTGTTAATAACCGGATTCCGAGGATTAACATCCACGTCGGCTACCGGAGCAAAATTGATCTGCACACCTATTTCCTTACATTGGCGGGCTACTTCCTTACCATATTCATAAAGCAGTTCATTATCCTGTATGCATCCCAAGACTCTGTTTCTTGGAAAACGAGGAGTTCCCTTCAAACGCATAGCCAGTCCCCATTCGCCATCGAAAGTAATGAATAAAGGCACTTCCGCCAGACTCTGTGCATAATTAGTCAATAAAACCTGATTGGACAACTGACCGCCCGAAAAAAGCAATCCTCCTACTTTATATTCCTTTATAGCTGCATATATATTATTTTTATTTCGCTGTGTTTGAAGAGGGGCCACCGTGTGTATGAACAGTTGCCCTATCTTTTCCTTCAAAGTCATCCCAGAAAGCCGTTCATCCACCCATACCTTACAGTCCTGAGTGTCCGCTCCCCCCTTTTGTAACACACCAGGTGTCTGCTGTGCATACGTCATCATACATCCGGCAATACATAAACCTACAAATAACAATATATTTTTCCTCATCTGTTTTTTCAATTATAGTTCTTCCTCGTGTGGTGGTAAGTATCAATTTTTTTCCATCCTCACTTCTATTTTCCCCACATAAACAGCGTTTTTTCCCATTTGTTGCAACGGGATTTCTTCGCCATCTAAATTCTTATAAAACAAAGTTTTATCAAAATAAGAATGCGAATGCCCCCCCAAGACAATATCAATGTTACGAGTATTGGAAATCAACGTCTCGTCAGAATAGTTTTTTCCCTGCCATCCCAAATGAGACAAACAAACCACCAGATCACATTTTTCCTGATTCTTCAATACATCCGCCACACGCCGGGCAGCTTCTATCGGATTTTCAAAGACCACCCCTTCACAGTTTTTCGCCTGCACTAACCCCTCCAATGCAGGGCTCAGTCCGAACACACCTATCTTTACCCCCCTACGTTCCAAAACAACATACGGTTTGACAAGCCCCTCCAAAACAGTTCCTTGTACACCATAATTAGCACAAACAATAGGGAAAACGGCCATTTTGAAAAGACGCGCCATATTATCCAGACCAAAATCAAATTCATGATTACCAATGGTACCGGCATCATACCCCATTTCATTCATCAGCTTCACTTCAACCTCACCGCCAAACATATTATAATAAGGAGAACCTTGTGAAAAATCGCCACAATCAAACAAGAACAAATCTTTATTCCCTTTCCGCATTTCTTTTATTAAGGTAGCACGGCGTACAAAGCCGGCTTTTCCCGCAAACTCCGGATTCGGGTCTGTAGCGGGAACAGGTTCCACACGGCTATGGGTATCATTGGTATGAAGTATCAAGAGTTCTTTGACATCCTGGGCTGCCAGTACACTACATACGCACAAGGCAGTAAACAATACATATATTCGTTTCATGATAAGGCTGTATTATTCTTTAACAGTAATTCTTCCTTCTATTTTTGAATCTATTTTCTGACCTGCTTTAGTTTGTTCACTCACATAGTTCAGAAACAACTGACGCACTGTGGCCTTTTCAGGCAACAATTTATCCGCATCGGCCACTTTAGCAAAAACAGTCATGTGGTCATTTCCCTCAGCCAGATAATCCAACGTAGCCACTTTATACTCCCGGGTTTCCTCTATCTCTTTCCCGCTTACCGTAGCGTTCAGTAGTTTTCCATCTTTAGAGATTTCCAAACGGGCTCCACTTAATCCTTCCCCGTGCACGGCAGCTATGTTTTCAAAAAGCTCACGCAGCAAGGTACCGTTCATAGTAACAATGCACAAGGTATTTTCAAAAGGAGTTATTTCATAAATATTACCGTAAGTAATATTTCCCTCGGGCAAAGCCGTACGTAGTCCGCCCATATTCGTCACCCCCACATCGGCAGTACGGCCTATGTATGCGGAAGCAGAGCGGCGCAGAATATCCGCCACCAAATTGGACAATTCACTTTCGGGACGAAAACGATCCATAAAACGGGCACTCTGACCTATCACTGGAGACATTATACTATCTACCGTTTTTTGATAAGGGGCTAGAACAGCGACTGCAGCCGAGTCCGGACTGGCATCCCATGTTGCTGTCACTTCTATCCTATCTCCTTCAACCGAAGCCAATGAATACCCTGATTGACAGTTTGAAAACATAAAAAATCCGGCTGCTATTCCTGCCGGAATCATACACATAATTCGATTTGGTTTCATGTTTATTCGTTGTTTATTGCCCAAATGTAGTTAAAAAAGAGGTTGCAACCAACGATATGAGATGAAAAATAATTGAACTTATATTTGGCTGTATGACAAAAATCTAGTAACTTCGCACCGCTTTCGCGCAATCGCTGTCAAAGAAGAGTTACTTGATATGTTGCGTTGGTAACGATAAACAATTTAAAATCAAAAAAAATGGATTTAATTAAAATTGCAGAAGAAGCATTTGCTACTGGCAAACAGCATCCTTCATTCAAAGCTGGTGATACTATTACAGTAGCATACCGTATCGTTGAAGGTAGCAAGGAACGTGTACAGTTGTACCGTGGTGTTGTTATCAAAATCGCCGGACATGGTGACAAAAAACGTTTCACCGTTCGTAAGATGTCCGGAACTGTAGGTGTTGAACGTATTTTCCCTATCGAATCTCCGGCTATCGACAGTATCACTGTGAACAAAGTTGGTAAAGTTCGTCGTGCTAAATTGTACTACTTACGTGCTCTTACCGGTAAAAAAGCTAGAATTCAGGAAAAAAGAGTTAATCTTTAAGATTTATCATTCCTACATAAAAAAAGAGCATTTCGATTTGGAGTGCTCTTTTTTTATGGGCATTCAGTAAATGTCTTTAAAAAGTAAGATAGCATATAAAGATGACTAGCTAACCTCATCTCATATTCCATATTTATTGTTATTTTTCTATCGTTCCCCTAAAATCTTATTTGTCTAGGCAGATATTCCAGAGGAAGGCTGACAAATTCTTTATAATCATGCGGCTTTAACATACCCACAGGGTTTTCGGAGAAGACACCTCACTTTTTTCCGGAAAATAAATGGATTATTTCTCTGCAACATCCGCATCTAAAGAAATAATCCATTACATTTACATCGCTCAGTATTGCAATATAAAGTTCTCAGCCACTTTCAAGAAACGTTCATGACCTTTTTCATTCAGATGGGCAGTATCTGTATTGTGCTTGCTTTTCTGAAAATAGATTTTCCTGAAACGATCACTACTTGCATAAATTCCCCCTTTTCGAGCACTGTCAAAAACAGGAATGCTATAATTTCCACAAACCTCAATCATGGCATCCACCACCTTTTCAGCATCACTTCCTTTAAAATTCTTACAATTCCATCGGGTAAAGAAGAAAATCTTAGCTGTGGGATATTTTTCAATAAGCCCTTCACACAGCATTGCCAGCCTCTCTTTAAAGACATCCATACCGCCAATTGAATCCAATTTAAAACCATCATTGTGCCCCCCCACTACAATCACATAGTCCAGATCATCCGGCATCTCCTTATATCTTACATACATCGCCTCCCCCCAACGCGGGCTACTATAGGCAATGCTGCTGCCATTCCTGCCATAATTAAAATATTCCATGCCATGTCTTTCGGCAAATTTATAATGCCAGGTATTCTTTACGGGTTCCTTATGATTCTTCACATAACTATCTCCGATAATTCCCAAACGCTTTCCTCTCAACCCATCCGTCTGAACGGGATCCCCTTTGATAATTTGTTCCAGCCGCTTATATACCTGCCGCCCCAAATATTCTGCCGAATGTGCCGTGAAATGAAGCCTGTCACTCAGCAACTCCGCGCCTGACATATCTATCAGGTGCATGTTCGGATCTTCAGCGGCCAGTTGCTTCATCGCATCCTCTACTTCTCTGCTGAAATATTTATTACTCCGGGCAACAGTTCCGAAAATAAAAGGCAGGCGGGAATAGTCCTTCCCCGTTTTTTCAGTCAGATGCGTACGCACATAAGCCACCATCGTTTTCAGATTATGGTAGTAGTCTTTACTTTTAGCATAGTCGCTTTCCCCCTGATGCCAAAGAAATGCATCTATCTGATACCCCTCTTCCAGCCGGGAAAGAGTCTGGTCTATGCACACGTCTATCTCTTGGATGAAAGAAAGCAACAAGGAGTTTCCCCCGTCAGAAGTCGCCTTGGTCTGTGCCAGCCATTCAGGATCCGCTGACCAGAAACGTCCCTTGGAAGCATTGTAATCAGGCGCAATGGAGGTTCCGCCAACGGCCCATTTCACCACATAAAACTTCTCCTGCAACAACTGCTCCAACTCATAATATGTCACTGCATCAAAAGCCCACATGTTATTTTTCCCGTTACGTTTGGCACGAGGCCAGAAAGGAACAAATTTTCCTTCCCCGTCATTCTGGGCTATCTGACAATAGCGGTAGGCACCTTCGGCATACGCCAGCGTATCCGTAGCCAACGCTTTAATATATGCCGGCAAATCTTCATTAGAAGTCCGCCCGTCGGTATTGGACTGTCCGGCAGTAATAATCACGTGTACAGGATGAGAAGCTGCCATATTCAAGCTGACGGCAGCAAAGACTAAAATCAAAATCAAGTTTTTCATAAGTATCATTTCACATTTTTAATGTGACGCAAAAGTAATCCAAATCCGAATACAACGACATGGATTATCGTTCATTATCATAGAATTTTGAACTCATTGCGGTTCATAAGGAATAAGAATTGCAGCTAAACCATAAAAAAGAGCCACAGGGACAACGGTTCCCGGTGGCTCTTTCTTTTTCAGCTCATACTGATCATTTAATTGTCTCCATACATACGTGCACGCATTTCCTTGATATGATCGGAAGTGATGTATTCATCATATTCCATCATCTTGTCAATGATGCCATTCGGAGTCAGTTCAATAATGCGGTTCGCCACCGTCTCAATAAATTCGTGGTCATGAGAAGAGAACAGCACATTTCCCTTATACGTCTTCAGATTATTATTGAAAGCCTGAATGGATTCCAAGTCCAAATGATTGGTCGGAGTATCCAGAATCAGACAGTTCGCATTGCGCAACTGCATACGGGCAATCATACAACGCATCTTTTCACCTCCGGAAAGCACATTCACTTTCTTCAGCACCTCTTCGCCCGAGAATAACATTCGTCCCAGGAAACCTTTCATATAGACTTCGTTGCCTTCACCAAACTGGCTCAGCCAATCGACCAAATTCAAATCACTTTCAAAAAATTCCGTATTATCTACCGGCAAATAAGCCGTGGTAATAGTAACTCCCCATGCATATTTACCGGCCTGCGGAGCACGGTTTCCATTGATTATCTCAAAGAAAGCAGTCATGGCACGCGGATCACGGCTCAAAAAGACAATCTTATCTCCTTTCTCTACGTTGAAATTCACATCATTAAACAACACCATGCCATCTTCAGTTTCCGCACGCAAGCCGGATACTTCCAAGATCTGATTGCCCGGTTCACGATCCGGAGTAAAGATGATACCGGGATACTTACGGGAAGACGGCTTGATTTCATCTACATTCAGTTTCTCCAACATCTTCTTACGGCTGGTTGTCTGCTTGCTCTTAGCCACATTGGCGCTAAAGCGGCGGATAAATTCTTCCAACTCTTTCTTTTTCTCTTCCGCTTTCGCCTTCTGGTTCTGCTGCTGGCGAAGTGCCAACTGGCTTGATTCATACCAGAAGCTATAGTTACCGGCAAACATGTTCACTTTACCGAAATCGATATCCACAGTATGGGTACAAACTGAATCCAGGAAGTGACGGTCATGGCTTACCACCAACACCGTATGTTCGAAATTTGAAAGATATTCCTCCAGCCAAGTCACCGTATCCATGTCCAAGTCATTGGTAGGCTCATCCAACAACAGATTATCAGGGTTACCATAAAGCGCCTGTGCCAGCATGACACGCACCTTTTCCTTACCGCTCAAGTCACCCACCAACATATAGTGCTTGTCTTCCTTAATGCCCAATCCGCTCAACAAAGAAGCGGCATCACTCTCGGCATTCCAGCCATCCAGCTCGGCAAACTTTTCTTCCAGTTCGGAAACTTTCAAGCCATCTTCATCTGTAAAATCAGTCTTCGCATACAGTTCCTCACGCTGTTTCATAATGTCCCACAGCACAGTGTGTCCCATCATAACCGTATCCATGACTGTATATTCATCCCACTTGAAGTGATCCTGACTCAATACGGACAGACGCTCGCCCGGTCCTAATGTCACCGAACCCTTAGTCGGTTCCAGCTCACCTGAAATCGCTTTCAAGAAAGTAGATTTTCCGGCGCCGTTCGCACCGATAACCCCGTAAATATTACCATTGGTAAACTTCATATTTACGTCATTATACAACACTCTTTTACCAAATTGAATGGCCAAGTTCGAAACTGTAATCATCCTAATATACCTTATTTATATAGTTATTCTATTTTTGAGGTTGCAAAGGTAGGCATTTTAATTCAGAAAAGTATGTCAGTGTGGCAGAAATTCCGTACTTTTGCAAAATTATCACTCAAAGGAAACAAGCAGGCATGGAATTTGTTAGCAATAAATGAACCTAAAACCCCTGACTGTTATGAGTAAAAACAAGAAAAACAAAAAGTTTAATAAGAATATGAACCCAACAGAGAAGAACCAGCCTCAAGACGAGGAAGTTTTGAAAAATCAGGAAGCGGCAGAAGCTGCCATCGATGAAGAAACTCAGAAAGAAGCGGCCGAAGAACTGGACACTGAAGAGAAGGTGAGCAAGGAATTGGCGGAAGCTCAGAAAACAATAGAAGAGCAGCATGACAAATACCTGCGTCTTTCAGCCGAATTTGACAATTACCGCAAACGCACCATGAAGGAGAAAGCGGAATTGATTAAGAATGGCGGAGAAAAGACCATTACTGCCATTCTCCCTGTTCTGGATGATCTGGAGCGCGCTATAAAGACTTCAGAAACTTCGGATGACGTAAAAGCCATGCGTGAAGGAATCGAATTGATCTACAACAAATTCCTGAAAGTATTGAACCAGGAAGGACTTCAGAAAATAGAAACTGACGGTGAAGATTTTGACACCGACTATCACGAAGCCATCGCATTAGTCCCAGCTCCTTCGGAAGACAAGAAAGGAAAAATCCTGGACTGCGTGCAAACCGGTTACAAACTGAATGACAAAGTAATACGCCACGCCAAAGTAGTAGTGGCCCAATAAAACAGTATCATAAAACAACATGGCAAAAAGAGACTATTACGAAGTTCTGGAGGTGGACAAAACAGCCACCCTCGATGTTATAAAAAAGGCATACCGTAAAAAAGCGATACAATATCATCCGGACAAAAATCCAGGAGATAAAGAAGCGGAAGAGAAATTCAAGGAAGCCGCCGAAGCATACGACGTGTTGAGCAATCCGGACAAACGAGCCCGTTATGACCAATTCGGACATGCGGGTATGAGCGGAGCTGCCGGTGGCGGTTTTGAAGGATTCGGACAAGGCATGTCTATGGATGACATATTCTCTATGTTCGGCGATATTTTCGGCGGACGCGGAGGAGGTTTCGGAGGCTTTGGAGGTTTCGGAGGCGGCGGACGTTCCGCACAACGCAAATTCCGTGGCTCAGACCTCCGCGTAAAAGTAAAACTGAACTTAAAAGAGATTTCTACGGGAGTAGAAAAGAAATTCAAACTGAAAAAGTACGTCACATGTGACCATTGCCATGGTTCAGGAGCCGAAGGAGAAGGAGGAACGGAAACGTGTCCCACTTGTCATGGAACGGGAAGTATTACCCGTACCCAGCAAAGCATCTTCGGAATGGTACAATCGCAAAGCGTATGTCCGCAATGTAACGGAGAAGGAAAAATCATCAAGAACAAATGTAAAGTTTGCTCGGGAGAAGGTATCGTATATGGAGAGGAAGTGGTGGAAGTGAAAATTCCTGCCGGTGTAGCTGAAGGTATGCAACTTTCGGTCAATGGTAAAGGAAATGCAGGCAAGCACAACGGTGTTCCCGGTGATTTGCTTGTTGTCATCGAGGAAGAATCTCATCCGGACTTGATACGTGACGAGAACGATCTGATTTACAATCTGTTGTTAAGTATCCCGACAGCCGCTTTAGGAGGTACGGTGGAGATACCTACTATTGACAGTAAAGTAAAAGTAAAAATAGAACCGGGCACTCAGCCTGGCAAGGTTTTACGTTTAAGAGGCAAAGGATTACCCAATGTCAATAGTTATGGCTACAGTAATGGTACGGGTGATTTATTAGTCAATGTAAGCGTGTATGTTCCTGAGACGTTGAACAAAGATGAGAAACAAGCACTAGAGAAAATGCAGGAATCGGATAATTTCAAACCGAATACAAGCATTAAAGAAAAAATATTCAAGAAGTTCAAAAACTTCTTCGATTAGTCCTACACCGCGGAGTGTTACAAAGGAGTACCAGGGAGATATAAGACCTTAGTATTCCTTTATAACACTCCGCGGCAAATAAAAACATTCGCTATGAATTACGAAGAAACACTGGATTATTTATACAATAGCGCCCCACTATTCCAGCATATAGGCAAGGATGCATACAAAGCAGGATTAGAAAACACCTATCTTCTAGATGAATATTTCAATCATCCCCACCGCCAGTTCCGAACCATCCATATAGCCGGGACTAATGGAAAAGGCTCTTGTTCGCACACGTTGGCTGCCATCCTGCAATCAGCCGGATATAAGACAGGACTCTACACATCACCGCACCTGATAGATTTCCGTGAGCGAATCCGTGTTAACGGAATTCCTGCATCCAAAGAATATGTGATAGACTTTGTAGAGAAGCACCGTACTTTCTTCGAACCTTTACATCCCTCTTTCTTTGAACTGACTACCGCAATGGCTTTTCACTATTTTGCCCGAGAACAAGTAGATGTAGCCATTATAGAAGTGGGACTGGGAGGACGGATGGATTGCACAAATATCATCCGGCCGGATTTGTGCATCATTACCAATATCAGTTTTGATCACGTACAATTTTTAGGCAACACTTTAGAAAAAATAGCTGGAGAAAAGGCTGGAATCATCAAAGAAAATATTCCGGTAGTTATTGGCGAAACAACCCCTGAAACCAAACCGGTATTCATGGCCCGCGCCAAAGAGGTAAACGCCCCCATCTACTTTGCAGAAGAAGAACAATTATTACAGACTTCCTGTATAGACGAAGAAGGGAAGCAAATCTATCAGACTGTCGATTATGCAAATCTGGAAGGAGAATTGGGAGGACTATGCCAATTAAAAAACACCCAGACACTTCTATCCGCCATTCGCCGATTGAAACAGACAGGTTATCAATTCACGGAAGAGAATATACGTAAAGGATTTTCACAAGTATGCGAACTTACCGGTCTGATGGGAAGATGGCAGAAATTAGAGCATAAACCAACTTTAATTTGTGACACAGGGCATAATGTAGGAGGCATTTCGTATATCGTAGAACAGTTAAGACATCAAAAATACAAACAGTTACACATCGTAATAGGTATGGTAAACGACAAAGATATCAGCGGAGTATTAGCCATGCTTCCCCAAGATGCCATGTACTATTTTACCAAAGCCAGTGTAAAACGTGCCTTACCCGAAAAAGAACTGCAAGATTTAGCTTTGCAATCCGGATTACACGGAAACACCTATCCCGATGTAAAAACAGCCATAGCGGCCGCTAAAGAGAAAGCAAACAAAAATGACTTTATTTTTGTTGGAGGGAGCAGCTTTATCGTGGCTGATTTATTAAAATTTCACGTTTAGCGCATTCACTTTTCTATAAAAAGTTTGGGAATACCGAAGAAAATCTTTTTATTTGCATTAGTTTTATACATACAATAAAAAGATTTTCAATAACATGATAAACACATCTACTTCCGATGAGAATTTATGCGGCCTGAAACGGGCCGATTTTCAGACAACAGTGAACGGGAAACAAACAGACCTTTTCATACTGAAAAATGAGAACGGCACTGAAATCGCTGTTACCAACTATGGTGGAGCCGTATTGGCTATTATGGTTCCGGACAAAAATGGTAAATACGCCAATGTCATTCAGGGACATGACAGTATAGAACATGTAATCAATAGCCACGAACCTTTCCTCAGCACCCTTATCGGCCGTTACGGCAACCGTATAGCAGGAGGCAAATTCACTCTGGAGGGGAAAGAGTATTCACTGACAGTCAACAATGGTCCCAACTCGCTACACGGTGGTCCCACAGGATTCCATGCCCGTGTTTGGGACGCAGAACAGGAAACACCTCAAAGTTTGAAATTGCATTATCTGTCTGCTGATGGCGAAGAGGGATTTCCGGGAAATCTGGACATCAACGTAACATATACTTTAAGTAATCAAAATGAGTTTATCATTACTTATAGTGCAACAACAGACAAAACGACTCTGGTAAATCTCACCCACCACGGTTTCTTCAGCCTATCAGGCATTGCCAACCCTACGGCAACCGTTGACAACAACATCGTAACCATCCATGCTGATTTCTATACTCCGATAGACAATGTGTCAATCCCTACAGGCGAAATCGCCAAAGTAGAAGGCACCCCTATGGATTTCCGTACTCCCCAAAGAGTAGACAGCCGAATCAATGATAAATTCGAGCAGCTAGAGTTTGGTGCAGGCTATGACCACTGTTATGTACTGAACAAACATGAACAAGGCACCCTGAGTTTCGCTGCAAAATGTGTAGAACCCGAAAGCGGTCGCAGCATGGAGGTCTATACCACAGAGCCTGGTGTACAAGTCTATACCTCAAACTGGCATAATGGTTTCGAGGGAGCTCATGGAGCAACTTTCCCTGCAAGAAGTGCTATTTGTTTTGAAGCACAGCATTTTCCAGACACTCCCAACAAGGGACATTTCCCTTCTTGTGTGCTGCGTCCGGGAGAAACATACAACCAAGTAACGATCTACAAGTTCGGTGTAGAAAAATAATTTTATGAAATAACCTAATTTATAAACTTATAATTTTTTCAAAATCATGAATCAACAAAAACAGAACGGCAATATCATCGCTATCATTACAATGTTTTTTCTTTTCGCGATGATTTCCTTCGTAACCAATCTTGCTGCGCCCTTCGGCACAATATGGAAGAACCAATATGCAGGTGCCAATACTTTGGGTATGATGGGAAATATGATGAATTTCCTTGCATACTTGTTTATGGGTATCCCTTCAGGCAATATGCTTGTAAAAATCGGATATAAAAAGACAGCCCTGATTGCTATGGCAGTGGGGTTCATCGGTCTGTTCATCCAGTATATTTCCAGTTTATTCGGTGCAGATATAAACGTATTCAATTTAGGAGAATATGCCATTAAGATGAACTTCATCATCTATTTACTTGGTGCTTTTGTCTGCGGCTTCTGTGTATGTATGTTGAACACTGT
Organism: Bacteroidaceae bacterium; assembly: GCA_011959205.1. Lineage (GTDB taxonomy): Bacteria > Bacteroidota > Bacteroidia > Bacteroidales > Bacteroidaceae > Phocaeicola. The sequence goes on along the minus strand of BLLV01000173.1, from coordinate 34,897 downwards.
AGTCAACCCGATGCTCAACCTTTTAGGAGGTGGCGGCAACAAGGGCAACCAGCTGATTCAGGCCGGTGGTGCTTTAAACTCATTGTCCGGTACTTTGACTCCGCTTTTTGTAGGTGCTCTGATTGGTTCGGTTACTCCCCAGACAGCCATGTCGGATGTGGCTCCTCTGCTATTCATCGCAATGGGTGTATTCGTATCAGCATTTATCGCTCTTTCATTCATCGCCATTCCGGAACCTCATCTTAGAAAAGCAGGCCATGAGAAAGAAAAATTCTCTCATAGTCCTTGGAACTTCCGTCATACTGTATTAGGCGTTATCGGTATCTTTGTATATGTAGGCATCGAAATCGGTATTCCGGGCACATTGAATTTCTACCTTGCCGACCCAACAGAAAAAGGTGCGGGTCTGGTTGCCAACGGTGCCGCTATTGGTGGAGCTATCGCTGCCATTTATTGGTTACTTATGTTGGTGGGACGTTCTGCAAGTAGCATCATCAGTGGTAAAGTAGCTACACGCACACAATTAATTGTTGTTTCCGCAACAGCCATCTTCTTTATATTAATTGCCATATTTACTCCTAAAGAAATCACCGTTTCTATGCCTGGATACAGTGTGGAAAATGGATTTGAAATGGCATCCGTACCGGTCAGCGCCCTATTCTTGGTACTTTGCGGTTTATGTACGTCCATCATGTGGGGAGGTATCTTTAACCTTGCTGTAGAAGGTTTGGGCAAATACACCGCACAAGCTTCAGGTATTTTCATGATGATGGTTGTCGGTGGCGGTATATTCCCGTTATTGCAACAGTTCATTTCTGACGCAGTAGGATATATGGCCAGCTATTGGTTGATTATCGCCTTGCTTGCCTATTTGCTGTTCTACGGCTTGATAGGATGCAAGAACGTGAACAAAGACATTCCTGTAGAATAATCATATAAACATTATATATAGTATTAACTTTAAACTATTAATATCATGGACATAGAATACGTAAGAAGTCGCTTCATCAAGCATTTTGATGGTACAACAGGTTCAGTATATGCATCCCCCGGACGTATTAACCTTATTGGAGAACACACCGACTATAACGGTGGTTTCGTATTCCCCGGAGCAGTAGATAAAGGTATGATTGCAGAAATCAAACCAAACGGTACAGATAAGGTACGTGCCTATTCTATAGATTTGAAAGACTACGTAGAATTCGGTTTGAACGAAGAGGATGCCCCCAAAGCCAGCTGGGCAAGATATATTTTCGGTGTTTGCCGTGAAATGATCAAACGCGGTGTAGACGTAAAAGGTTTCGACACTGCTTTTGCAGGTGATGTGCCTCTGGGTGCGGGTATGTCTTCATCGGCTGCATTGGAAAGTACGTATGCTTTCGCTATCAACGAACTTTTCGGTGACAACAAAATAGATAAATTCGAATTGGCTAAAGTGGGTCAGGCAACAGAACATAATTACTGTGGTGTAAATTGCGGTATCATGGACCAATTTGCTTCTGTATTCGGAAAAGAAGGCAGTTTGATCCGTCTGGATTGTCGTTCTTTGGAATATCAATACTTCCCGTTCAAACCGGAAGGTTACCGATTGGTATTGGTTGACTCGGTAGTTAAACACGAATTGGCTTCTTCTGCTTATAATAAACGTCGCCAAAGCTGTGAAGCTGCTGTAGCTGCCATTCAGAAAAAACATCCCCATGTGGAATTCTTACGTGACTGCACGATGGAAATGTTGCAGGAGGCAAAAGCTGACATCAGTGAAGAAGACTACATGCGTGCAGAATATGTTATTGAAGAAATTCAGCGCGTACTCGATGTTTGCGATGCTTTGGAAAGAGGTGACTACGAAACTGTAGGTCAAAAGATGTATGAAACTCATTATGGCATGAGCAAATTGTATGAAGTAAGTTGCGAAGAACTTGACTTCTTGAATGATGTTGCATTTGACTGTGGTGTTACCGGCTCACGCGTCATGGGCGGAGGTTTCGGCGGATGTACAATCAACTTGGTTAAAAACGAACTATACGAAACATTCATCACTACTGCCAAAGAAAGATTCAAAGAAAAATTTGGCAGAAGTCCGAAGGTCTATGATGTAGTCATCAGTGACGGTTCTCGCAAACTGGTATAAAAAGGTATCTCAAATTCATCTGTATATAAAAACCGCTCTGAGTTCAGGGCGGTTTTTTTCTTCCTTATACTACAAAAGTGTATTTTCTACACTTTTATGTTACATAACATACTCTTTTCATATCCAACGTATTAGTAATAGTGTTACTTTTACACCCAAATCATATATCCTATTACTAATTAGTACTTTTATATCATGAAAAGCATGAAGAAAACCTTTTTGGGAACCGGTATCGCACTGACCTTGTTTAGTGCTTGCGCTCCCAAACAATCACAAGAGACACTTACAAAGTCCGGATTGAATCCCACTAATTATGAAACCATGGTGGACGGTACAAAACCTGTCAAGCTGTACACGCTGAAAAATACCGCCGGAATGGAAGTGTGTGTAACCAACTTCGGCGGACGTATTGTGTCGATCCTGGTTCCCGATAAAAACGGAGAGATGAAAGACGTAGTGCTGGGTTTCGACAGCATTGCTGATTACCAAAACATCCCCAGCGACTTTGGCGCTTCTATCGGACGCTATGCCAACCGTATTAATAAAGGAATCATAGTAATAGACGGAGAAACCATCCAGCTTCCTCAAAATAATTTCGGCCACTGTCTGCATGGAGGCCCCGAAGGATGGCAATACCAAGTGTACGAAGCAAACCAGTTAAACGACAGTACCATGACCCTGACCATGAAGTCACCGGATGGAGACGCAAACTTTCCGGGGAATGTCACCGCTACCGTTACCTACGCACTGAGTGGTGACAATGCCATCAACATAAACTATGAAGCGACAACTGACAAAAAGACGGTGATCAATATGACCAACCACTCTTACTTCAACTTGAGTGGAAATCCTGCCAATCCGGCCACTGACCATATTCTGTATGTAAATGCCGATAGCATCACTCCGGTTGACAGCACATTCATGACTACCGGAGAAATGACAGCGGTAGCAAAAACTCCATTTGACTTCAACACTCCCAAAACCATCGCCCCCGATGTGACTGACTTTGAAAACGAACAAGTGAAATTTGGTAACGGTTTCGACCACAACTGGGTACTTAACACGAAAGGCGACATCAACCAGCTGGCAGCCAAACTGACCAGTCCTGCCAGCGGCATCACTTTGGAAGTATATACCAACGAACCGGGAATACAGGTTTATACAGGCAATTTCCTGGACGGAACCGTAAAAGGGAAAAAAGGAATTACTTATCCGCAACGCGCATCTGTCTGCCTGGAAACACAGCATTATCCGGACAGTCCCAACAAAGCACAATGGCCCTCTGTCATTCTGGAACCGGGACAAACCTATCGCAGCCAATGCATCTTTAAATTTGGTATAGAGAAATAATTGTTAAACTTAAAATATTTAAAAACGTGGGAACACTAGATTGGATTGTTATTGCCGCTTTTTTCCTGGCATTAATAGGAATTATCATCTGGGTAGTAAGCCAGAAACAAAATGACTCAGCAGACTACTTTTTAGGAGGTAGAGATGCTACATGGATTGCTATCGGTGCATCTATTTTCGCATCAAACATTGGCTCGGAACACTTGATCGGCCTGGCAGGAGCCGGTGCTTCAAGCGGTATGGCCATGGCACACTGGGAAATCCAGGGATGGATGATTTTGATACTTGGTTGGGTCTTTGTACCTTTCTATACACGAAGCATGGTTTATACGATGCCGGAATTTCTGGAACGTCGCTACAACCCTCAGTCACGTACCATTCTGTCCATCATTTCATTGGTCAGCTATGTATTGACTAAAGTTGCCGTAACTGTATATGCAGGCGGTCTGGTATTCCAGCAGGTATTCGGTATCAAGGAACTTTGGGGAATTGATTTCTTCTGGATCGCAGCTATCGGGCTGGTACTGCTGACTGCCCTTTATACCATCTTCGGAGGTATGAAATCAGTACTTTATACTTCTGTTTTGCAAACTCCTATCCTGCTGTTGGGCTCATTAGTGATTCTGGTACTTGGTTTCAAAGAACTGGGTGGCTGGGATGAAATGATCCGAATTTGTGGCGCTGTCACAGTGAATGATTACGGTGATTCAATGACGAACCTTATTCGTAGCAATGCCGACCCGAATTTCCCTTGGCTGGGTGCTCTGATTGGTTCTTCTATCATTGGTTTCTGGTACTGGTGTACCGACCAGTTCATTGTGCAACGTGTATTATCCGGTAAGAATGAAAAAGAAGCACGCCGTGGTACTATTTTTGGTGCCTATTTGAAATTGCTTCCTGTATTCTTGTTCCTGATTCCGGGTATGATTGCTTTCGCATTGCATCAGAAATATATAGGTGACGGTGGTTTCTTGCCGATGCTTGCTAACGGAAATCCCAATGCCGATGCCGCATTCCCAACTTTGGTGGCTAAATTGCTGCCTGCCGGAATGAAAGGATTGGTGGTATGTGGTATCCTTGCTGCCTTGATGAGTTCATTGGCTTCTTTATTCAACTCTTCAGCAATGCTGTTCACCATCGACTTCTACAAGAGATTCAAGCCTCAGACTTCTGAAAAGAAACTGGTTCTTATCGGTCAGATGGCTACCGTTGTAATTGTTATTCTAGGTATTCTGTGGATTCCTATCATGCGTTCTGTAGGTGATGTACTTTATACTTATCTGCAAGATGTTCAGTCTGTATTGGCTCCGGGTATTGCGGCAGCTTTCTTACTGGGTATCTGCTGGAAACGTACTTCTTCCCAAGGGGGTATGTGGGGATTGTTATCAGGTATGATTATCGGTCTGACCCGTCTGGGTGCCAAAGTTTATTATAGCAATGTGACAGATGCCAGCGACAGTATTTTCAAATACCTGTTCTACGATATGAACTGGCTGTTCTTCTGCGGATGGATGTTCCTTTTCTGTATGATTGTCGTCATTTTAGTCAGCCTTTCAACAGAAGCTCCTTCTGCTGAAAAGATCCAAGGATTGGTTTTCGGCACCTCAACTCCGGAACAAAAAGCCGCCACACGTGCAAGCTGGGATCATTGGGATATTATTCACTCGGTTATCATCCTGGGTATAACAGCGGCATTCTACTGGTACTTCTGGTAAAAAAACAACTCAATCTAAAAACCAACTCAAATGACCACCTATTATAACATAAATCCTAAATTCTATGTATCTGTGGACTGTATCATTTTCGGTTTTGACGAAGGAGAACTAAAGCTGCTTCTGCTAAAACGAAATTTTGAGCCGGCCATGGGAAAATGGTCTTTGATGGGAGGATTCGTACAAGAGGACGAAAGTGTAGATGCTGCTGCGAAACGAGTTTTGTCTGAACTGACCGGACTTGAAAATGTATATATGGAACAAGTCGGTACCTTCGGAGACCTGGAACGTGATCCGGGAGAACGAGTGATATCAGTAGCCTACTACGCTTTGGTCAATGTAAATGAATATGACAGAGGACTCGTGCAACAGCACAATGCCTATTGGACAAAAATAGACGAATTGCCACAACTCATATTCGACCACCCGATCATGATTTCTAAAGCACGTGAGCTGATGAAGCACAAAGCGTCATATAATCCCATCGGTTTTAACTTGTTGCCCGAATTGTTCACTCTGACCCAGCTGCAAAATCTGTATGAAGCAATCTATGGCGAACCGATGGACAAACGGAATTTCCGCAAACGGGTAGCCGAAATGGATTTCATAGAAAAAACAGATTTAATAGATAAATCAGGCTCCCGGCGAGGTGCTTATCTTTATAAATTTAACGATAAGGCCTACAAAAAGGATCCGAAATTCAAACTTTAAAAAAGGTGTCAATGTTGCTAATTTGCCACATTGCTTAATTATTCATTATGTTAGAAGAATTAAAAGAAAAAGTATTCCGTGCCAATCTGGATTTGGTAAAACACGGACTAGTTATTTTTACATGGGGAAATGTTTCTGCCATCGACCGTAAAACAGGTCTGGTAGTGATCAAACCCAGTGGCGTATCATACGATGATATGAAAGCCGAAGACATGGTGGTAGTAGATCTGAACGGCAACGTGGTAGAAGGTTCCCTTCGCCCCTCGTCAGACACCCCTACCCATGTAGTTCTATATAAAGCATTTCCTGAAATAGGCGGGGTGGTACACACCCACTCCACTTATGCCACCGCCTGGGCACAAGCCGGGCTGGACATTCCCAATATCGGAACAACTCATGCCGATTATTTCCATGACGCCATACCTTGTACCGCCGATATGACAGAAGAGGAAGTAAAAGGCGCCTACGAACTGGAAACAGGCAATGTGATCGTCAAACGCTTCGAAGGATTGAATCCGGTACACACTCCGGGAGTACTAGTGAAAAACCATGGCCCTTTCGCATGGGGAAAAGATGCCAATGACGCCGTACACAATGCCGTAGTGATGGAACAGGTAGCCAAAATGGCAAGTATCGCTTTTGCCGCCAACCCTCATTTGACAATGAACCCGCTATTGATAGAAAAGCATTTCAGCCGCAAACACGGTCCCAATGCTTATTATGGACAGAAATAATAAAAACAAAACCCTTTAAATAAAAAAATCATGGAAAAAGCATTTGATCAGTATGAAGTATGGTTTGTAACAGGAGCACAGCTTCTGTACGGAGGTGACGCTGTAGTAGCAGTAGATGCCCACTCCAACGAAATGGTAAACGGACTGAACGAATCAGGAAAACTTCCTGTAAAAGTAGTATATAAAGGAACAGCCAATTCTTCTAAAGAAGTGGAAACAGTGTTCAAAGCAGCCAATAATGATGAGAAATGTATCGGTGTCATCACTTGGATGCACACTTTCTCACCTGCCAAGATGTGGATTCACGGTCTGCAGCAGTTAAAGAAACCGCTGTTACACCTGCACACTCAGTTCAACAAAGAAATTCCCTGGGATACCATGGATATGGACTTCATGAATCTGAATCAATCCGCCCATGGCGACCGTGAATTCGGACATATCTGCACCCGTATGCGCATCCGCCGCAAAGTAGTGGTAGGCTACTGGAAAGAGGAAGATACCCAGCACAAGATCGCCGTTTGGATGCGTGTCTGCGCAGGATGGGCAGATTCTCAGGATATGTTGATCATCCGCTTCGGTGACCAGATGAACAACGTAGCTGTAACTGACGGTGACAAAGTGGAAGCAGAACAACGCATGGGCTATCACGTAGATTACTGTCCGGCAAGCGAACTGATGGAATACCATAAAGATATCAAGGACGCAGATGTAGAGGCACTTGTATCAACTTACTTCAATGAATACGACCACGATGCTTCATTGGAAGACAAATCAACCGAAGCTTATCAGAAAGTATGGAACGCTGCAAAAGCCGAATTGGCTCTCCGCGCTATCCTCAAAGCCAAAGGTGCCAAAGGATTCACGACCAATTTTGACGACCTGGGCCAGACTGACGGCAGCTACTTCGATCAGATTCCGGGACTGGCCTCCCAGCGTCTGATGGCTGAAGGCTATGGATTCGGTGCCGAAGGCGACTGGAAATCGGCAGCTCTATACCGTACCGTATGGGTAATGAACCAAGGACTTTCCAAAGGTTGTTCTTTCCTGGAAGACTACACCTTGAACTTCGACGGTGCAAACAGCGCTATCCTGCAATCACACATGCTGGAAGTTTGTCCGCTTATCGCTGCTTCCAAGCCACGTTTGGAAGTACATTTCCTGGGCATAGGTATTCGTAAAAGCCAGACAGCCCGTCTTGTATTCACATCCAAGGTAGGTTCAGGCTGCACCGCCACTGTAGTCGATCTGGGTAATCGTTTCCGTCTGATTGTGAACGATGTAGAATGTATCGAGCCGAAACCGTTGCCTAAATTGCCGGTTGCTTCCGCTCTTTGGATTCCAATGCCTAATTTCGAAGTAGGTGCAGGCGCATGGATTTTGGCAGGTGGCACACACCATTCTTGCTTCTCATACGATCTGACAGCAGAATATTGGGAAGACTATGCTGAAATTGCAGGTATCGAAATGATCCGTATTGACAAAGATACGACTATCAGTAATTTCAAGAAAGAGCTTCGCATGAACGAAGTCTATTACATGCTGAACAAAGCACTGTGCTAATTCATCCATAAAGAGGGGATGTGTCAGGACTAATAAGTTTTTTGGCACATCCCGACTTTTTTTACCATCATTATTGTTGTACCTTAAATTATAGGTTTTTAATATGAAATCAGATGCAAAATCAACCATCGAAGCAGGAAAGGCCATCTTGGGTATAGAATTCGGTTCAACACGAATCAAAGCTGTTTTGATTGACCAGGAAAACAAGCCTATCGCCCAAGGAAGCCACAGTTGGGAAAACCAATTGGTGGACGGATTATGGACTTACAGTATAGAAGCGATCTGGCATGGTTTGCAAGACTGCTACGCAGATCTTCGTTCCAACGTAAAAGAATTATATGATACAGAGATAGAAAGTCTGGCCGCAATCGGTATCAGCGCCATGATGCACGGTTACATGGCATTCAATAAAAAAGAAGAAATCCTAGTACCTTTCCGTACATGGAGAAATACCAACACCGGTCCGGCAGCCGCCGCCTTATCCGAATTGTTTGTATATAACATTCCTTTGAGATGGAGCATTTCCCATTTATATCAGGCCATTCTGGACAATGAAAAACACGTAAGTGACATTGACTATCTGACCACCCTTGCCGGTTTCATTCACTGGCAGATTACAGGTCAGAAAGTACTGGGCATAGGTGACGCATCAGGTATGCTTCCCATAGATCCGGCTACCAAGGATTACTCCGCTGAAATGATAGCCAAGTTTGACAAGTTAATAGCCCCTAAAGGATATGACTGGAAACTGACAGATATCCTGCCCAAAGTCTTGGCCGCCGGTAAAAACGCAGGTTTCCTCACGCCGGAAGGTGCCGGAAAACTGGACGTGTCAGGCCATTTGAAAGCAGGAGTGCCTGTCTGCCCTCCGGAGGGAGATGCCGGAACCGGCATGGTAGCAACCAACGCCGTCAAGCAGCGTACCGGAAATGTATCAGCAGGTACCTCCTCATTCTCTATGATTGTATTGGAAAAAGAATTGTCCAAACCCTACGAAATGATTGACATGGTTACTACCCCCGACGGAAGCCTGGTAGCCATGGTGCATTGCAACAACTGTACCTCCGACCTCAACGCCTGGATCAATCTGTTCAAAGAATATCAGGAACTGCTGGGCATCCCTGTAGATATGAATGAACTGTATGGAAAACTCTATAACCATGCCCTTACCGGTGACGCGGACTGCGGTGGCCTCATTTCATACAATTACATTTCAGGTGAACCCGTGACAGGACTTGCTGACGGCAGACCGCTGTTTGTACGTTCGGCAAACGACAAGTTCAACCTCGCCAACTTCATGCGCACCCATTTATACGCTTCAGTCGGAGTCCTTAAAATCGGCAATGATATTCTGTTCAATGAAGAAAAAATCAAAGTCGACAGAATCACAGGACACGGTGGATTATTCAAGACCAAAGGTGTAGGCCAAAGAATACTTGCAGCAGCTATAAACTCCCCTATTTCCGTAATGGAGACTGCCGGTGAAGGCGGTGCCTGGGGAATCGCTTTGCTAGGTTCTTACCTTGTCTACAATGAGAAAAAACAATCCCTGACCGATTTCCTGGAAGAAAAAGTATTTACCGGTGATGCCGGTATCGAAGTATCTCCAACAGCCGAAGATGTAGCCGGATTCAACACATACATCGAGAACTATAAGTCAGGACTACCTGTTGAAGAAGCAGCGGCTCAATTTAAGAAGTGAGTCAAACGGGCTTAAAAAAGAGCCTCTTTACATGTTGTGGTTTACATATAAAGAGTTATCTTTGCAGATATTAAATAAAATAGCAAGGATAAACCGACTCACTAATAGCATTCAAATTATAATATTATTTTAATATGAACGAAAAGAAACTTATGAACCGTGCAGCGGACAACATCCGTATTCTAGCTGCTTCGATGGTAGAGAAAGCTAAATCAGGACACCCGGGCGGTGCTATGGGTGGCGCAGATTTTGTGAACGTACTTTTCTCTGAGTTTTTAGTTTACGATCCTGAAAATCCGCGTTGGGAAGGGCGTGACCGTTTCTTCCTTGATCCGGGACACATGTCACCGATGCTGTATTCCACTTTGGCACTGACCGGCAAGTTCACCATGGAAGAACTGGCACAGTTCCGTCAATGGGGAAGCCCGACTCCGGGACACCCTGAAGTGGACATTATGCGCGGTATTGAAAATACGTCCGGTCCGTTAGGACAAGGGCACACCTTTGCAGTAGGTGCCGCTATCGCTGCCAAATTCCTAAAAGCTCGTCTAGGCAATATCATGGACCAAACGATCTATGCATACATATCCGATGGTGGTATTCAGGAAGAAATCTCTCAGGGTGCAGGCCGTCTGGCAGGTTATTTGGGACTGGACAATCTAATTATGTTCTATGATTCAAACGACATCCAGTTGTCTACAGCTACCGATGCTGTTACCAATGAAGATGTTGCCAAAAAATACGAAGCATGGCACTGGAAAGTAATCACTATCGATGGTAATGATCCCGATGCGATCCGCATGGCTCTGACAGAAGCGAAAACCGTAACCGGTCAGCCCACATTAATTATCGGCAAGACCGTTATGGGTAAAGGCGCACGCAAAGCGGACAACTCCAGCTACGAAAACAGCTGTGCTACCCACGGTGCCCCTCTGGGTGGCGATGCATACATCAACACTATCAAGAATCTGGATGGCGATCTTGACAATCCTTTTCAAATTTTCCCGGAAGTACAGGAACTGTATGCCAAACGTGCGGAAGAGTTGAAAAAGATTATGGTTGAAAAATATGCTGCTAAAGCTGAATGGGCTAAAGCCAATCCTGAACTGGCAGCCAAACTAGAACTGTGGTTCTCGAGCAAGGCTCCGAAAATAAACTGGAACGCTATCGAACAAAAAGCCGGAGAGGCTACACGTAGCGCTTCTGCCAAAGTTCTCAGCGTATTGGCTACTGAAGTAGAAAACATGATTGTTTCTTCTGCCGACCTGTCAAACTCAGACAAGACCGACGGTTTCTTGAAGAAAACACATGCATTCACTAAAGACGATTTCACCGGCGCATTCCTGCAAGCAGGTGTTTCCGAATTAACGATGGCTTGCTGCTGCTTAGGCATGGCACTCCACGGAGGTGTGATTGCCGCATGCGCTACTTTCTTTGTATTCTCCGACTATATGAAACCTGCCATACGTATGGCTGCCTTAATGGAACTACCTGTCAAGTTCATCTGGACACATGACGCATTCCGTGTAGGAGAAGACGGTCCTACTCACGAACCGGTAGAACAAGAAGCACAAATCCGCCTGATGGAAAAACTGAAGAACCACAAAGGACACAACTCTATGCTGGTACTTCGTCCGGCAGATGTGGAAGAAACGACGATAGCATGGAAATTGGCTATGGAAAATATCAATACTCCTACTGCACTAATCCTCTCCCGCCAGAATATCACAAACCTGCCCGCAGGAAATGACTACTCACAGGCAGCAAAAGGGGCTTATATTGTTGCAGGATCTGACGAAAATCCGGATGTAATTCTGGTTGCTTCAGGCTCCGAAGTTTCCACATTGGAAGCTGGTGCAGAACTGTTGCGTAAGGATGGCATAAAAATACGCATCGTATCCGCCCCTTCCGAAGGGCTGTTCCGCAGTCAAAGCAAGGAGTACCAGAACACCATTATTCCCACAGGTGCCAAAGTATTCGGCCTGACCGCCGGTCTGCCTGTAAACCTTGAAGGCCTGGTAGGCGCCAACGGTAAAGTATTCGGTCTGGAATCATTCGGATTCTCCGCTCCTTACAAAGTATTGGATGAGAAACTGGGCTTCACCGCACAGAATGTGTATAACCAAGTAAAAGAAATGCTGGCATGAAAAAAATAGGACTGGCATCCGATCATGCAGGATTTGAGCTGAAAGAGTTTGTAAAAACATGGCTGACTGAAAAAGGCTATCCATACAAAGATTTCGGCACATACAATACAGAAAGCTGTGACTATGCAGATTACGCCCATCCCCTTGCACTGGCTGTCGAAGCCGGAGAATGCGAATCCGGAGTGGCAATTTGCGGAAGCGGTGAAGGTATCAGCATGACATTGAACAAACATCAAGGCATCCGTGCGGCACTATGCTGGATTCCTGAGATAGCCCATTTGTCACGCCAACACAATGACGCCAATATTTTGGTAATGCCGGGACGATTCATTGACCACAAAACGGCTGAAAAAATATTGGATGAATTCTTTAACAACGACTTTGAAGGCGGACGTCACCAAAAGCGCATTGAAAAAATACCTGTAAAGTAAAATTCATGCAATAATAATAAAAGTAAAAAAAGAGAGGCTTTATAGCTTCTCTTTTTTTTTATTCCTATCTTTGCTTAGATTAAAATATAAAATAAGATAAATTACTATGAAGAAAATTCTTTTTTTAATGCTTTTATGTCTGCCATTCATCGCTATGGCACAGACAGATCCCAAATATCTGGCGGGAGCGATAACCTTGGATGACGGTAAAGTTTCTTTCAAAACAGAAATACAGGCACCGTCTTTAACGAAAGACCAGCTTTATGACACCATGCTGAAATGGGCTACAGAACGTTTTAAGCCTGAAGGCAAATTCAATGCACGTGTTCTTTACACCAATGAAAATAAAGGAAGCATTGCAGCAGGCGGTGAAGAATATCTGGTATTCTCCTCTTCAGCATTGTCACTGGACAGGACCCGAATTTATTATCAGTTGTTCATCACCTGCGGAAACGGGAAATGTGATATCGAAATGACCCGTATCCGTTATTGGTATGACGAAGCCCGTGACGGTGGTGAAAAATACAGTGCTGAGGAATGGATTGTGGACGACATGGCTTTAAACAAATCAAAAAACAAATTAGCTCCTATCTGTGGCAAGTTCAGAAGAGAAACCATCAACTTGAAAGACGACTTGTTTAAATCTATCCAAAACACACTGGGCAACAAGGTGCTGAACAGCTCGCAAGTAGCTGCTGTTACCACTACTCCGGTTACTTCCCCTACACAACAAGTCAATGCTTCCGAAAATATTACTGAAGTTAAGATTGCCGATAATGCGACCGACGCTCCGGCACAAAGTATAGAAGAACAAATTAAAGCAGCTTCACGCATCACCATCACTGCTGGAAACGATGAACAATTCGAGATAGGCAAAGAATGTTGGGGAGGTTTCGGAAAGTTGTTTGGCAAAGAAGTGACCTTCTGTTTGCTCGATACGCAGAAAACAATGAGCAATATGTTGATGGCAGAAAGCAAGAGCTACAAAATATCATTCTACCACCTAGGAGAAGACAAACCTTTTGTGGTGGTAAACTGCAAGAAACTGACACAGCAATCTCTAAACGGTGAGGAAGCCAAAAACATGAACCCGGCCAATGACGGAAGCAAAACCTATAATATGTATGTAGGTGAGGTTATGAAATAACTTTCTTCTGCATCTAAAACCCTATAAGCACCCTGTTAGCCGAATTAAATTTTGTTCGACATTAGGCTGAAAGTAACATAGCTTCAAGTACCAAGTAACATAACTTACTTGCTACTTGAAGCTATATTACTTTACCCACAAAGTTAACTTACTTTTATATCCATATTTATTAGTTACTGTTTTCCACTATTTTTTATGTTTTTAGCATGAAAATCATTTTTTCCGCTCCAATCTTCCCTTTTATAATAAATTAAAGAGTATCTTTGTAATCAACTAGGAAACAAGCATGCCTTATGACGGAACAATTGCAAGACATAAAGATACTTATCGAGCAGGGTGATACGAAAAGAGCCATCCAAGAACTAACCGAACTCATCCAATGCGATGCGCACGTCAATGATGAACTTTATTATTTGCTAGGTAACGCTTACCGCAAAATGGGAAACTGGCAACAAGCTTTAAACAATTACCTGGAAGCCATCGAGCGTAATCCGGAAAGTCCCGCTGTTTCCGCCCGTGACATGCTTATGAATATTCTGAATTTCTATAACAAAGACATGTATAATCAATAACAACTAACCCCATGGCAAAGATTAAAGGTGCTATTGTAGTAGACACGGAGCGTTGCAAAGGTTGCAATCTATGTGTAGTGGCATGTCCGCTGCATGTAATCGAGCTCAATGCCAAACAAGTGAATAAAAAAGGATACACATTCGCCCATCAGGTACTGGAAGATACCTGCAATGGTTGCGCATCGTGTGCCACAGTCTGTCCGGACGGATGCATCGCTGTGTATAAAGTAAAACAACAATAAATGTAACAAATATGGCAGAAGAAGTCGTTTTAATGAAGGGAAATGAAGCCATAGCCCACGCCGCCATCCGTATCGGAGTTGACGGTTACTTTGGCTATCCCATCACTCCCCAATCGGAAATATTGGAAACGCTGGCCGAAGAGAAACCCTGGGAAACTACCGGTATGGTAGTGTTGCAGGCAGAAAGTGAAGTCGCAGCAATCAACATGGTATATGGCGGTGCAGCGAGCGGTAAAATGGTAATGACCTCATCCTCCAGTCCCGGCGTCAGTTTAAAGCAGGAAGGCATCTCGTACATTGCCGGTGCCGAACTCCCCTGTCTGATAGTCAATGTCATGCGCGGAGGTCCCGGATTAGGAACCATCCAACCCAGTCAGGCCGACTATTTTCAAACAGTGAAAGGCGGCGGTCACGGAGACTATCGCCTCATAGCCTTGGCACCCGCATCGGTGCAGGAAATGGCAGACTTTGTAGGAGTAGCTTTTGATCTGGCTTTCAAATACCGCAACCCCGCCATTATTCTGGCAGACGGTGTGATCGGACAGATGATGGAAAAGGTGGTACTGCCCGAACAGCGCACACGCCTGACAGACGAAGAAGTCATCGCCCGTTGCCCGTGGGCGACTACCGGCAGAACCCAACATCGCAAGCCCAATATCATTACTTCATTGGAACTTGACCCTGCCGAAATGGAAAAACGCAATATCCATCTCCAAAAGAAATATGCAGAAATAGAAGAGAACGAAGTACGTTTCGAAGAACTTCACTGCGAAGACGCCGAATACTTGATCGTAGCCTTCGGTTCCTGTGCCCGCATTGCCCAGAAAGCAATGGAGATGGCTCGCGCGGAAGGCATCAAGGTTGGTTTACTCCGTCCTATTACCCTATGGCCGTTCCCATCGAAAGCCATCGCAGCACGTGCCGCACAAGTAAAAGGTATCCTCACTGTAGAATTGAACGCCGGACAAATGGTAGAAGATGTCCGCCTGGCGGTAGCATGCAAAGTGCCTGTGGAACACTTCGGACGTCTGGGTGGCATTGTCCCCGATCCGGATGAAGTAATCACTGCACTGAAAGAGAAACTAATAAAATAAGACCGTATGAATATCGATTTGATCAGAAATATATTGAACATACTTTTCATGGCACTGGCATTAGCGGCTGTCATCACTTACTTCGTGGCAAGTGATTTCAAAGTATTCATCTATGTCTGTGCAGCAGCTATTTTTCTCAAGCTGATGGAATTCTTTATGCGGTTCATGTTATAAGTAATAGGAGGAGAAACTATGACAAAAGAAGAAATCATAAAACCCGAAAACCTGGTTTATAAGAAACCGACACTGATGAATGACAATCCGATGCATTATTGCCCCGGATGCAGCCACGGTGTGGTTCACAAGTTAATAGCCGAAGTCATCGAAGAAATGGGCATGGAAGACAAAACCGTTGGTGTGTCGCCAGTGGGATGTGCCGTATTTGCATACAATTATCTGGACATCGACTGGCAAGAAGCCGCTCATGGACGCGCACCAGCCGTAGCTACGGCCATCAAGCGTTTATGGCCCGGACGTCTGGTATTTACCTACCAAGGAGATGGTGACCTGGCCTGTATCGGTACTGCCGAAACCATCCATGCCTTGAACCGCGGAGAGAATATTACGATCATCTTTATCAACAACGCCATTTATGGAATGACCGGTGGACAAATGGCTCCTACCACTCTGGTTGGCATGAAAACAGCCACCTGTCCCTATGGCCGTGATGTAGCCATTCATGGCTATCCGCTGAAAATGACAGAAATTGCCGCCACTTTGGAAGGCACCGCCTACGTTACCCGCCAGAGCGTACATACGGTTCCTGCCATCCGCAAGGCAAAAAAGGCTATCCGCAAAGCATTCGAGAACTCAATGAACGGCAAAGGATCCAATCTGGTAGAGATTGTATCGACTTGTAATTCAGGTTGGAAAATGACTCCGCAGGCATCCAATGACTGGATGGTGGAACACATGTTCCCCTTCTATCCGCTGGGTGATTTGAAAGATAAAGAATAAAAAGACAGAAACCATGAAACAAGAAATCATTATAGCAGGATTCGGCGGTCAGGGTGTGTTATCCATGGGTAAGATACTTGCCTATTCCGGACTGATGGAAAACAAGGAAGTAACTTGGATGCCGGCATACGGTCCCGAACAACGGGGAGGAACCGCCAACGTAACGGTGATTGTCAGTGATGAACGCATCTCTTCACCCATTCTCAGCCAATATGATACAGCCATCATACTGAACCAACCCTCATTGGAAAAGTTTGAAAACAAAATCAAACCAGGTGGTATCCTCATTTATGACGGATACGGAATCATCGAACCTCCGACACGGAAAGATATACAGATTTACCGCATTGATGCCATGGATGCCGCTAATGAGAAAGGAATGGCAAAGACCTTCAATATGATTGTTTTAGGAGGCTTGCTGAAACTACGTTCCGTAGTATCCATTGAAAGTGTAATAAAAGCTTTACGCAAGACATTGCCCGAACGTCACCATCATCTGATACCGATGAACGAGGAAGCCATCCGGATCGGAATGGAGATTATTAGACCTCAGTAAGTTAAAAATAACTCTAAACGAATAATAAAAGGAAGAACTTTCCATAGTAGAAAAGCTCTTCCTTTTATTTTTATATTGTATCTTTGTCGCCGTTATGAAAAGAATACTCTCTATTATTTTCCTATTATTCCTGTGCTTCCACACTTCCTTGATAGCACAGCGGACAATGAATACCCTGAACAACCAGTTCGGTTCCTCAGCAAGCGGACTGGACAGAGACCGATATGACCGTAACGGAAATCCCATAGACACGGCAGCTGTAGTAGATGCCAACACAATCCCCATCGGACTGTACTCTTGGAAAGTGGACAGTCGTTTTGGAAATGTCACTTATATCCCTGTAGATACTTTGCAGCATGCTTTCCAAAACTCGAATGACATGGGCGGCTACACCGGACAATACAATTACTTGGGAAATTTGGGCTCCCCCCGCCTCTCACGCATCTTTTTTGACCGTCGGGACCCCAGCCAATACTTTTTCACCGACCCATACGACTTCTGCGTACAACGTCCGGAAGATGTCATATTCACCAATACACTTTCTCCATTCACAAACCTGTCCTATTACAAAGGAGGAGGCAGCCGTGACGGAGAAGAACGTTTCAAATCCTATTTTGCCATCAATGCAAACAAAAGACTAGGATTCGGATTCTACATAGATTACCTGTATGGCCGGGGGCTTTATCAAGATCAGTCCACAGCCTTCTTCAACGGTGGCCTGTTCTCCAGCTACCGGGGAGATAAATATGACATGCATTTCATATTCAACAACGACAACTTGAAGATGTCTGAAAACGGAGGTATCACGGACGACCGGTATATCACCAACCCGCTGGACATGGCAGAAGGCAAAAAAGAGTATTCCGCCAACGAAATTCCGACCCGTCTGAATCAGATATGGAACCACAACACCAGCTATCATGCTTTCCTGACACACCGTTACAACCTAGGATTCTATAAAGAAAAACAGGACAGTGTGGATATGGACTCTGTAAGAACAACACAGGTATTTGTTCCTGTCACAAGCTTCATACATACATTACAAGTGGACTTGAATAATCGTAAGTATATCTCCTACGACGACGCACAGAATCAAAAATATTTTGAATACAACTATCTGGGTACCGACTCCATAGACAAGACCAAGCGGACATCCATCAAAAACACCATTGGCATTGCTTTACAAGAAGGATTCAACAAATGGGCGAAAGCCGGACTTACCGCCTTTTTAAGTTATGAATACCGAAACTTCGCCTTAACCGATACAACAAACATACCGGGACAACGCATCATCAACCACTATAAGGAAAGTTCACTCTCCATCGGTGGCGAACTATCCAAAAAACAAGGCAAACTATTACACTACAATATTCTAGGAGAATTAGCCATAGCCGGTGAAGATGCAGGACAATTCAGCGTAGAAGGCAAAGGGGATCTGAATCTCCGTTTATTCGGAGATACAGTGAGACTGGATGTCAACGCATACATCAAGAACCAGAACCCCGTCTTCTATTTCAGGCATTTCCAGTCCAAACATTACTGGTGGGACAACAACGACTTATCCAAAATCATGAGAACCCGCCTGGAAGGAAAACTAAGTCTGGACAGATGGGGGACCCAGTTGCGTGCCGGAGTGGAAAATATAAAGAATTACACCTATCTGGCCAATGCCAGCATCCCGGTAAAAGACAGCGAAGGAAATGTCACCGGTTTCAAGAACAATGCTGCTGTAAGACAACACTCCGGCAACATACAAGTATTCACTGCCATGTTGCAACAAAAGTTGAAAGTCGGGATTTTCCATCTCGACGGTGAAGTGGCCTATCAAAAATCAAGTGAACCAGACATACTGCCGTTACCGGAACTATCGGCTTACGGCAACCTGTACATGAAATTCGGTCTGGCCAAAAAAGTACTCCAGATAGAAATGGGAGCAGATGTGCGTTATTTCAACAAATATTATGCACCGGACTATTCCCCCGTTATCGGACAGTTCTACACCCAGAATCCTGATGACAAAATCGAGATAGGAGCTTTCCCAATAGTCAACGTTTATGCCAACCTGCATTTGAAACGTACCCGTTTCTTTATTATGATGTATCACGTCAATGCCGGTTCGGGAAAATCCAATTACTTCCTGGCGCCGCACTACCCTATCAACCCGCGAATGATAAAGTTTGGCCTTTCATGGAATTTCTTTGATTAACAGTCTGTATGAAAAACTATCTGAAATATATCCTGATGGGCATTCTTGCGGTAGCCCTGTCCTCCATCTTTTTCAAAAAGAAAACGGAAGTTGAAACCAGCCTGCCCCGTGATTATGCAGAAATAGCAGAATCAGGCATCCTGCGTGCCGTCACCGAGTACAACTCCATCAGCTTTCATGCCAACGGAGACACCATTTCCGGTTTCCATTACGAACTACTCCATGCTTTTGCACACAGCAAAGGACTGAAACCGGAAATCACTCCCGAAATGAGTTTTTCCCAAAGATTGGAAGGCGTACAAAAGGGAAAATACGATATACTGGCCAACAGCACGGTAGTCACCACAGAATCCAAAGATTCCCTGCTTTTCACCCGCCCCATTATGCTGAACAAGCAAGTGCTGGTACAGCGCAAACCCGAAGGAGAAAACGACAGCTTGTACATCCACAGCCAGTTGGAACTGGCCCATAAAACCTTGCATCTGGTCAAAGGCTCACCCGCTATTCTGCGCATCCACAATTTAAGTAACGAAATAGGCGATACCATCTATATCAAAGAGGTGGAGAAATACGGACAAGAACAATTACTGGCCATGGTAGCACACGGTGACATAGACTATGCCGTATGCGATGAGAGCATTGCCCAAGCTTCCATCAATGATTTCCCCCAATTGGATATAGAAACAGCCATCAGCTTCTCACAATTCTATTCATGGGGAGTCAGTAAACATTCCCCAATATTGCTAGACAGCCTGAATGCCTGGTTGAATGATTACATCAAGACTCCTGCATTCAAGCTGTTGTGCAAGAAATATTACAATAACTGATTTTTATCGGACCGAAATTGCAAAATAGTCCTATCTTTGCAAGATAAATTGTTATCATTTTAAGCGGAATGACAAAAAAGTGATTACTCATGGTTAAATTAGACAAAGTAAAATGGGGCTTCATCGGTTGCGGAGAAGTGACTGAGAAAAAAAGCGGACCGGCCTTCGCCCTGATAGAAGGCTCAGAAGTAGTGGCCGTGATGAGCCGTGACAAAGAAAAAGCTCAATCATACGCCAAAAGACACAACATCCCCCGCTGGTACTCCGACCCGCAGCAATTAATAGGAGATGAAGATGTCAATGCTATTTATATAGCCACCCCCCCTTCCTCTCATGCCACTTTTGCCATTATGTCCATGAAGGCAGGAAAACCCGTATATATAGAGAAACCTATGGCGGCCAGCTATGAAGACTGTGCACGCATCAACCGCATATCACAGGAAACAGGAATTCCTTGTTTCGTAGCTTATTACAGACGCTATCTTCCTTATTTCCAAAAAGTACGCCAGATGGTAGAGGACGGAGAAATAGGCAATGTCATCAATATACAGATCCGTTTCGCCCAGCCTCCCCGTGCCTTGGACTACAATAGTACTAACCTGCCCTGGCGTGTACAACCTGATATTGCCGGTGGCGGCTATTTCTATGATTTAGCTCCTCACCAACTGGATTTGCTACAAGAGATGTTCGGTTGCATTCTCGAAGCCCAAGGATACAAGAGCAACCGTGGCGGATTATATCCGGCAGAAGATACGATAAGTGCCTGCTTCAAATTTGACTCCGGCCTGCCGGGATCAGGATCCTGGTGTTTCGTCGCCCACGAATCAGCTAAGGAAGACCGTATAGAAATCATCGGAGACAAGGGGATGATCTGTTTCTCCGTCTTTACTTACGATCCCATCGCCCTGCATACCGAAAGGGGACGCGAAGAGTTTCTTCCCGAAAATCCCCCTCATGTACAACTTCCGCTCATAAAAGCTGTAGTAGAACACCTGCAGGGAAAAGCTGTATGTACCTGCGACGGTATCAGTGCGACACCCACCAACTGGGTAATGGACCGTATACTTAACAAACTCTGATTTTCGCCTATGGACATCCGTAAATTATGCCTATTTTGTCTGTCTTTCCTTTCCGTTCTTGGTGTATATGCACAAGCGGAACAGAAGGACTCGACAGTACAGGACAACAAGGGTGTTCTCATTACATTGACCGATGGAATAGCAACGACTGTCCGCCATACCGGAAGAAAAATCAGGAAAGTGGGACAAGAATTCAATGCGATCGACACCACCTATATCTCACCTAATCTTTACAATCTGGCTTTCATGCTGGAATCCAGCAGCTGGTACGAATACTACCGACTAGGTAGCAAAGGAAACAACGGCGAACAGAGTCTGAGTTTCTCACCCAATGCCAGTTTCAAACTGGGAATCTACTTTGGATGGAGATGGATCTTTCTGGGATATACCTTTGATGCATCAGACATTTTTGGCGGGCACAAGAACAAGACTAAAAAAACGGAAATGGCACTGAATCTGTATAGTTCCAAATTTGGTGTGGATCTGTATTACAGAAAGACAGGAAACGATTTCAAGATACGCTCTTCCAGCGGCTTTGACCTGAGCACCCCCATCAAGAACAGAGACTTCAACGGACTACAGAGCAAAATCAAGGGACTGAATGCCTATTGGATTTTCAATTATAAGAAATTCTCCTATCCGGCAGCCTACAGCCAGTCCACCAACCAGCGCAGAAGTGCCGGCTCACTGATGGCGGGTTTCTCTTATTCCCAACATAACATCTCCTTCAACTATGACAAACTTCCTGATGAAATGAAGGAACAACTGCACGATGCGCTTCTTTTCAAGAAAGTAAAATATTCCGACTACAGCATTAATGTAGGCTATGGTTACAATTGGGTATTCGCCAAAAACTGGGTTGCCAATCTTTCACTCTTACCCGCCATTGCATACAAGAAATCTAAGATAGACGATACGCCTAACACCGACAATCATTGGATTAAGGACATCAATTTTGATCTAATAACACGTGCTGCCGTAGTCTATAACACAAACAAATATTTTGCAGGCGTTTCGTTGGTGATGCATACCTACGATTACCAAAAAAAAGACTTCTCACTCACCAATACGTTCGGAACTGTCCGTGTATATGCAGGGTTCAATTTCTGGAAAAAGAAAGAATACCAAAGTAAATAAAATATGCCGGAAGCTCCTCAAGTGCTCCCGGCATATCGGAATTAAATTATATTAGACTCACAATTAATTCTTAGAAACGGGCACCAACTGTCAGTAATAGCTGGTGACGTTCATTGTCCACCTTCGTTGCAGAAAGATCAAGATCGTCAAAAGCATAGAAATCGGATTTATACATATCATATTTATATGCCAAATCAGCATAAACTACACTGCCACGATATCCAAGACCGAAAGTGAATGTATTGCGCTCTTTGGAATTATTATATTCCGTATCTGTACGCGTATCATTCCAGTTCAACGATTTAAATGCCCCATCTTTGAAAGCCGCCGTACTGTAATTATATCCGGCGCGCATACTGAACTCGGGCATCACACGTACTTCCATTCCCAAACGAAGTGTATGAACACCTTTCAAGTCTTCCGAAATAGCACTGTTCTGATAGTCCATCTTCACTCCATCTTCGTAAGCCAACTTGGCCGTAGAGAAATCCTCGTATTCATATTCTGCTCCCAAGGCCACCAGGCCGCCGAACGTAGTTCCTGCACTCACATTAAATTTCCATGGAGTCGTCAGTTTATAATCTCTTTGCGAATCTCCTTTCACATAATCCGGAGTAAATTCTTCCGTTTTCAGTTGTTCGGAAGTTCCATCTTGATAATTAAAAGTCACATCCGAATACAAATCAGCACTATGATAATCACTCAGATTATACCATGTGGGAGTATGTATAGCAAATCCGATACGGAATGGAGAATCTTCAAAAGGACGAACAACGGTTCCCAACTTTAAATCAATACCCGAACCTCTGGTTTCAAACCAATTATTCAATTCATAAAATCCCTCGTCGGCACCATAAGCAACATCCTCCGTATAATAAGACGAACGGTTGTAATTCACATCGTAAGCTCCCAAAGTCAGACCCAAATAAAAACGGTCCTGAAAATTGAAAGCCACATTAAAATCGTATTGATGAATACCACCTTCTTCCCTACTGGTATATTTGTTCCCAAGACCATCCCATCCTATCAGTTTATTCTCGGAATTAACCCCCAACAGATTCGTCCTTATCCCCATAACCCCCAAATAAGGAGCATCGTATCTGTTTACATCATAAGGATTGTTCGAATTGTAAATTTCATCCAGTTCATTACCAGTATCCGCTTCAGGAACCCCCACTTCATCCATATATACCCCCATCATATTTGCCATCTGCCAAGTTTGTGACAAACCTCCTGTCAAGTTGCCTCCGGAAGCAAACAAACGATTGAAATTCTTGCTCTTATGATAGTTAAATCCAAAATTAACAAACCGCAAAGAAGTATTATTCCCTATTTTCGTACTATACACAAAACCCACTTGGTCAAAAGAAGCCCGGGTACGCTTATCTTTCATCGAACTTCCCATAAAATTACTTTCAACAGAAGTCTGATTGAAACCAAACGAAACCGAAAGGTCATTGCTCCGGAAAATACCAATACCAGCCGGATTCGTTCCTATCACAGAAATATCTCCTCCCAATGCCCCCATAGCACCACCCATACCGACAAAACGGGCAGTACCATTCAACTCATTGCCCATCAGACGGGCTGCATCATATTGAGTCTGTGCCTCGGCACCCAAAGCAAAGACTAAAGCACAGACACTGCATACTAACTTTTTATTTTTCATTGTTCCTGTTTTTTTGTTTTTTTACCCAAATTCATACCTTATCTTCTACGGGCACCTCCTCCTCCCGAAGAACGGCTGGAAGTTCCCCCACTGCCACCACTGCTATACGAAGAACGAGAGCTACTAGTTCCACTGTTGAAACTGCTACGGCTACTACTCCGATTGCTATTATAAGTAGTTCTGCTGCTATTATAGCTGCTACGCTCATTCCGATTGTAATTGGAAGAACGGTTTACTGCACTATTTCTCTGGTAAGCAGAACTATTACCATTACGCACGCTACTACGTGTGCTACTTGGACGGGTATAAGTGGATTCTCCCCGGTTAGACATACCAGGACGGGTATAAGTGGTTGTCGGGCGAGTTCTGTCACCACGAGACACAGAATTATTTGTTGTCGCCTCACCCCGTGAACCGGTATTTCTATCGGGACGAACAGAATTAGTATTACCAGCAACTCGGTTACCACTCACCACCCTGCCTGCCACACGGCTGTTCCCATCACGAGAAGAGCGATAGGACGAACGGTCTACACGTCCGGTAGAATATCTGTTTGCATGGCGGTTTCCGGAAGTTCCGATAAACGAGTTTCCACGAGACCTCGCTTCTGCTCTACGATTGTCATAATAAGGGCGAGCCCATCCATGGCTGCCTCCCCAATGGCCTCCACCCCATCCATGGCCAGGATAGTAATGATGATGGTGATGTCCCCAGTATCCACCCCAATAGCCACCGCTCCAATAACCGGGAGCATACCAACTATTGTAGTACCATGGAGAAGTCCATCCCCAGCTAAATCCCCAACCTGCACCGTATGGATAGTTCCAACGCCAATCCCACCACAAGCGGTTCGTATAAGTGGGGAAAGCGTATGCATAGAATCCGTCATCATATACATTCCAATCCCATGAGGGCAAACCGTAAACTACATCCCAATACAGCGGACTGCTTACCGGAATGGCATAACGGGGATTACGGAAACGGACGATACGCATAGCGTATTCATAATCGTCTTGAGAACCCTCAAAACCATTTACCCATTCCCCTCTCTCATTCAAAGGTTTCTCCTCAATATACAAGGTATCATTCTCCCTCGAGAAGTTATTGTCACGTGAAGTATAACGACGATTATACTCATCCACATCGCGTATTTTTCCTTTCACATCCTTCACCACCACTGTAGAACCGGGAGCTGCGTAAACGGTAGTTGTGTTCTGCTTCTGCGGAACCACCACTTTCACCTCTTGCTTAACCTCCTCTTTCTTTTCAGCTTTTTTCTTAGGAATGAAATAAAGGTCGTCATCAACGCTTTGTGCTACTGCCAAGTAAGGCAAGCACACCATCATAAGCGAAGCTAATGCAATCTTTTTCATACTCGTACCTGTTTTATTTGTTATTCTATCTACTTTTTCTAGTGCAAAGATAGTCAGAGGTTTCAGTTCATAACAAAGAAAATCCCTATTAGTTGGTAGGGATTTCCCTATTTTACTTTTTTTCAATAGAATACGAAACCGTTCTTTAAAATTATCGGCTACTTAAAAGTTCAAGACAAAAAGACTAGAGGTTTGTTTGTGAAAGTAATGAAAAGAAACTATCTTTGTCACTATCCTTTAAAAGAAAATAAAACAATCGGATCGCTTTTCTCCATCCGCCCACACCGATTTGGAAAAACGGACAGAATGAGAGAGATCGGCATGCGAAGAAATATAAACCCAAAACAAACAATCGTATGAAACCAGTGAAATTATTTTATCAGGAAAGATGCCCGTTCTGCAAAAAAGCACTGCGCTATATTGAAGAACTGAAAGAAGAATATCCTGAATTCCAACCTATAGAAATAGAAATGATAGAAGAAACCCAACATCCCGATATAGCCGACCAATACGACTATTATTATGTTCCCACTTTTTATGTGGACGGGGTGAAAGTACATGAAGCGGGTATCTTCAAAAATGAAATGGAGACATTGCTCCGTAAAGTGATAGAATAAACGAAGATATATGAAATATTTAGAAGTAACCTTTACAACACATCCCTGTAATGAGACAGTGAATGATGTAGTGTCCGCACTGGCCGGAGAAATAGGATTTGAAAGTTTTGTAGAATATGAAGGAGGGATACAGGCCTATATCCAGCAAACTCTATTTGACGAAGAAGCACTGAAAGAAATGGTCGCGAACTTCCCGTTACCCGACGCCCGAATAGAATACACAATAAAGGAAGCCGAAGATAAAAACTGGAACGAAGAATGGGAGAAAAATTTCTTTCAACCCATTGTCATAGGTGACCGTTGCTGCATTCACAGCACGTTCCATAAAGACACTCCGCAGACTGAATATGAAATTCTGATTAATCCGCAAATGGCTTTCGGCACAGGGCATCATGAAACAACCAGCTCTATAATCAGCGAATTGCTAGAAGCCGACCTGAAAGGAAAATCAGTATTAGATATGGGATGCGGCACTTCCATTCTTGCCATCCTTGCTTCCATGCGAGGAGCCAATCCTGTGACAGCCATTGATATTGACGACTGGTGCGTCAATAATTCAAAAGACAACATAGCTCTGAACCATATCCATAACATTACAGTGGAACTGGGAGACGCCAACCTGTTGAAAGGATGCAAAGCATTTGATGTGATTATCGCCAACATCAACCGGAATATCCTTCTGGCAGACCTGCCCCACTATGCTGCCTGTATGCATCCAGGCTCGGAAATCTTTATGAGTGGATTTTATATACAAGATATTCCTTTTATCCGTGAGAAAGCAGAAAGTCTGGGAATGGAATTCGTACATCATCGAGAAAAGAACAATTGGGCAGCCGTGAAATTTATCATGAAATAAGAAAAGATTTTCTATAATCAAAATCCGGCTGATTTCTTCGTTGACCAGTCGGATTTTATACTGATAATATTCTATTGTTTTATCTTTGTCGGAAGTGCAGGTTGTCCTATTGCTTTTAATAATTTATCCCCATTTTCTACAGGTTTCTTTATTAACTCCGGTAAATTATAAGTATATGTGAATGTATCATAAAATTCAGGATCTTTCTGAGGTAATAAGAAAGGCTTACTGAAATATCCGGTTCCCGGATCAAAACCGGCAAAATACGGACGAGCCCATAAGCCGTCTAAACGCTTGCTACTGAAAACAAACCAGTTACCTGTAGAAGACCAAGAATGAAAGCTATCCACATGATCACTATTTACTTCCGCTATGTTTCTCACATCGCCAGTATTCAAATTGAGTAAATATAAATCACTTTCAGGGTGCCAGATGGAAAAATTACCATAATCAGATTGAGTGAACATCAAAAATTTTCCATCCGGTGATATTCTTGGAAAAGAAACACTCTTATGAAAGGCTGATGCTTCATATACACACTCCAATGTATGCAGTTCAGCTTGTTTCTCATCAAAATGTATCCGATACAAATCATATCGGATACTATCCAGCGGCATTCCTTGCCGATATCCTTTAGCCCGGCAAAAATAAATCATTTTTCCATCCGGAGTCCATGTAGGAAATGTCTCCATATACTGCTCCCCATAAACTAAAGAATCAGTAAAAGCTTCATGATTCTTCACATCATAAATCATTAAATCGGCAGCCAAATCCGACACTTCTATCGGCTTCTGTCCTGAAGAATGAAAAAATTGTTGTATCTCATTCGCAGAAAAAACAAGATATCTGCCCGAAGGATGCCAAGAAGGATAAGTAGCACCATATTTATATTCTCCAGGCTTAGGATTAACTTTCTCTATTTCTCCATTATGATAAATCAAAGTCCCTCCCTGCTTTCCACGTACATGAATCATCATTGTTTCAGCAGAGTTTCGGTTAAAAGTGTGACAATTAATACATTGTTTTCCAAAATTTTTATTTTCCACTATCGAAGTCTGTTCATACGTTGTCAGGTCACGCTGATAAATACCCATTTCATTCCAAAGTTCATATCCGGGATAAAGCAATCGATATGCCAAAAATGAATCTATCGGATGAACAGATATACTATCTTGAATATCAGCATAACGCACCCATTTACCATGTTGTTTGATCGTTATCCTGAAAAATATCTTATTTCCAGCAGCCTTTTCCAACAATGCACTCCATTTGCTTTCCGGTATGTGAACTATCGGTTCGACATTTTGAATAAGAATATCAGCTTTTCCTTCCCCATATCCTATTTCTGTCTGAAAGGCCTCCCCCTGTTCCTGTATTTTAAAATTAGGGGGAGCAATATTAACAGGAAAAGTCACATCTATATAATCCGGATAAATTAATGGCAATTTTTCATTCTTACTATCAGCCTGATGATATGATGTACACCCCGACAGAAAAATTATAAATGTATAGTAAAGTAGATCTTGTATTTTCATATATTTTTTTATTAATTAGCTATCACTTTATTACCATAAGGACTAATGTAATTCAAATAAAACCAATATGTATTTCCAAATTCTCTTTGCAAAGTTCCTATTTGTTTACTTTCTACAAGTTGATAATATCGCTTGAATCTTTGTTCTGTTTCCGGTTTTATCTTGATTCCTACCTTTGAAAACTCTTCACTCCCTACACCTAATTTATAAATATAAAGAGCCTCTTCATAAACTGGCGGAAGTTCCGTATAAGAAAATGATTTCATCAATTTTAAATTATTGACGAAACGAACCACATGATTACTAAGTAATAAATAACTCATCAGATATTCAAAAGCCATTTTATTAGTACTGTCAGACTCACATAAATATTGTAATTCCGGACCAATATTCAAAACATTGGCAAATCTTGCTGGAATATCGACTTTTCCTTTTAATGCGTTTCTCAACCCTGGAACTTCCCCTCCATTCACTAATTTTTCAAATTGTAATGCTTCTTGCTGATAGAAAAGAGACTGTTTTAACTTGTTAATAAACCGTTGTGCCACCAACGGGCGGTGATTAACAATATTATATCGCGTCAAATTGATGAGATGAGACGCTGTTTCCCCCCATACCACCATTGATTCAAACTCCCAACGTTGCGCTTCGTTGATATACCCAAGTTGTTCATAAAGAATATGTCCGTATTCACTTTCACGACTGTCACTGTTCCAAGGAAAATATAACCCTTCAACTCCTTGTTTCTGCGGATAATCTAGTAAATGATAAGAAAGTTTTCCAGTATGATAAAGGGCTAAATGATGAAAATAAGAAATGAGCTGATTATAACGTCCAGTATCTAAATATTTTTTAGTATGCTCCAACACTCTATTCCAATCTGCGGCTTTCACTAACTGCTCGGATTTCAGCATTATACGTTCACTTCTATTGTAGTTGGTAACAAAGTAATAAAAACCATATCCTGCATATCCCAGTAAAAAAAGAGAAGTCAATAAAACACGCATTTTTTTATTTGATATATCAGGTAAGCCCCAAAGAGGAAACAATTTCCAGTACCACTGAATAAAGAAAAGAAATAAATAAAGCAACAATAGGCATAATAGAGTTCCTGACAATATAGAAAGAGAATGGTCTGCCTCCATCGTATAGAAAAAAAGAGCAAGGGAAGGAATAATGGATAATTGCAACAGGTCATTCTTTCCGGTTACAATTTTTATAATACTATTTATAAGCAAATAAACCAATGCCAAAAGTAATGCTAGAATAGCACTTCCTAACATAGGATAATAGAAAAATTGAATAATAAAGTTAGTGATATAATTCAGCCAACCCTCAGACTGAACACATTGCACAAAATAAGCTTTAGAGAAAAGGAAAAGATGATGCTGCTCATGAT
Source organism: Bacteroidaceae bacterium (assembly GCA_011959205.1). Classification (GTDB taxonomy): domain Bacteria; phylum Bacteroidota; class Bacteroidia; order Bacteroidales; family Bacteroidaceae; genus Phocaeicola. The sequence continues at coordinate 5,153 of BLLV01000173.1, read as the reverse complement.
AGTAAAGGATGTGCGATAGTGCCCCTTGATAACATATATAATAAAGGAGAAACAAAATTCCGAATAAAGTATAAATCAGCCGTTTCATATTCCATATTCATTTATATAAATTAAGTGAGGACATTTCACTATAGCCAATGTCCTCACTCAATTATCGCTTGTAAATATATAATTAATATCCCGGATTCTGAGTCAATTTAGCATTCAAATCTATTTCAGTCTGAGGAACAGGCAACAGATAGTTGTGATCTTCATAATGGCTACCTGACAATTGCACGTTCTCACCTTCATAAAGAATATAATCCACAATGACCTCTTTACCGTCTTCAACTTCTTTTACCGGTTTCATCTTCAATCCTAAGAACGGTGCGTTCAATACCTCTTTGGCAATACCCCAACGACGAATATCCCACATACGTTTTCCACCTTCCATTGCAAATTCCACACGCCATTCATTTTGAATACGTTTGCGAAGTTCATCTTGATTTGCACAATAGGTTGGTTTCGTAGCATCAGAATTTTGCAAACCGGGCATACCTACACGTCTACGAACCTGATTGACTGCATCAAAAGCGTCCGCACTCAACGGATGAAGTTCGTTCATCGCTTCGGCATATGTCAGCAAGACTTCGGCATAACGAATAATCACCCAATCTTTACCCATACTCCAACCTGTGCTTTGAGGGTCGATACTCGGATCCAACCACTTCTGACCATAATATCCGGTAGCAGTGGCATCACCGTGTTGTTCGATACCAGTATTTCCGCTCGATTTCAATGGTTTGACTTTGATGGTTACACCATACATCTCTTCGCCGTCGTGCAGAACGTTGACTTCCAGACGCGGGTCGCGGTTCTTGAACGGGTCTTTTTCATCGTAAATGACAGATTTGCTGATGGGAGCACCATCTTTGTCTTCAAATGCGTCGACCAAGCTCTGAGTGGGGTTCATACCTCCCCAGCCCTTTGTGGGGAAACACTCCCAGCCAATGAGGTAGTGGGTTTTATCGGGATAATTGAATTGCACATACAAAATGTTCTCGGCACAGCCGTCGGTCTTTTCCCAAAACAGTTCTTGATACTTACCGGTGTTTTCGGCATCGTAAAGCTCATATTCGTCCAAATCAATCACAGCTTTCGAAGCATCTGCCGCCGTTTGCCAATTACCATAATACAAAGCCGCTCTCGCTTTCATTGCCAACGCAGCCCCTTTAGTTACACGAGGTGTGTTTGCAGCATCCCACTCTACAGGCAAATACTCTATCGCCTTGTCAAAATCCGCCATAACTTTGCTATACACTTCATCGCGCGATGTACGAGTGATATCTTCTACATCCGACAAATTGAGAGGTTTGTCGATATAAGGAACATCACCATACGAACGAATCAAATCAAAATACAGATATGCGCGAAAAAAATAGGCTTGCCCTTCAATTTTTTTACGCATTTCATCTCCCATCTCAATCTCCTTGGTCTTTTCCAACACCAAGTTGCACTGGCGAATAGCAGTATAGCTACCTGACCAGCTTTGGTCTGCTGGGTCGTAAACACCTCTGGACATATTTCCGGCAGCCCATTTGATGCCCATTACCGCATTGTCCGAATTGATATCCAAATCCTGATCCCAAGTAGGAAGGCAACCATAAATATCGGTTACGGCCATCATTGCATCGTCTTCTGTTTTCCAGAAACTTTTATCAGACAATTCATCCAATGGATAACGGTCTAAGAAGTCGCTACACGAAGAAGCGAATCCCGTAAATAACAAAGCTATTACTATATGTAAAATATTTCTCTTCATGTGATTTATACTATATTATGTTAATATTAGAATGAAAGTTTTACTCCGAGAGACAATTTCTTAACATTTCCATAAGACCATCCGCGGGAATTTCCTTCTTCTGGGTCGATACCGCCGTCAAGTCCTGTGAAGGTAAGGAGATTCTCACCGGTCAGGAAGAATTTCGCACTGGATATTCCTGCGCGGGACAACCAGGCCTGGGGCAGTGTATAGCCAAGAGTGAGGTTCTTCAGACGAACGTATGATGCATCCTGAATCCAGAAAGAAGAGGTCGCAAAGTTTGTTTGGCTGGAACGCGTCACACGGGGATAAGAAGCATTGTGATGCTCCGGTGTCCAACGGTCCATGTGTCTCTTCAACGCAGTCGCACCATTATAGAATGCATAGGCAGCCTCAGCCGTATAATATCCGTCTACATCGAATGCTCCCTGGAACAAAGCAGAGATGTCGAAATTCTTATAACCTACACTCAAATTCAATCCTCCCGTCCAACTGGGGAAGTTCTTGCCAATCACCGCACGGTCTTCATCTGTGATTCGGCCGTCGCCATTGAGGTCTTTATACTTGATGTCGCCTAACTTTTCCTGACCGGCAGCCAAACGTTTCGGACATTCGGCAAGGTCTTTTTCCGTGTTGAAATAGCCATCAGCCACATAACCGTAATAAGAACCGATAGGATATCCTTCCAGATTCCAAACTTTACTATCACTTGTAGGACCATCTGTGTCTGCCATATCCGTTATCTCATTTTTCACATAAGAGACATTAAGAGACACCGAATAATTCCAATCCTTATTAATCTGCTTATTGTGGTTGATCAAGAAATCGAAACCAGTATTTTGAACACTACCTATATTCTGTGCCGGAGCAGGCATACCAATTACTCCCTGAATAGGAAGATACAGCAACATATCGTTTGTTTTCTTCTTATATACGGACAATTCAAAATTAATCAAATTATTCAGGAAACCAGCTTCTAAACCTAATTCATAGTTGGTCACTGTAGCCCATTTCAATTGGTCATTCACATAACGGGCTTCGTATATTGCCGAATACAATGTATTATTGAACAGATATTTCGTAACATTGTCGGCGATATTGTAGGTATATGTCGGCACTGCCGGATAGATATCATCGGATTTCAATTCCTCGTTACCGGTTTTACCATAACCCAAACGCAACTTCAAGTTGCTCAACCATGCAATATTATCTTTCACGAAAGCCTCTTCCGAAATACGCCATCCTGCCGAGAAAGCCGGGAACACGCCCCAACGATTATTCTTTGGGAAACGCGAGGAAGCATCACCACGCAAGTTTGCCTCAAACAGATACTTGCCTGCATAATCATATTGAATACGTCCGAAGTATGACATACGAGCCATTTCGTATCCTCCGTCTTTGTTCTTTTGCGAAGACTGGTCCAAAGTATTCAAAGATTCCGTCAATTCATTGCTACCACCACCCTGACGGCTTGCTTCTGTATATTTATAGATGTGTTCGTAAGATTCGAGTCCGGCCAGTGCTCCTACATTATGTTTTCCGAAATTCTTATTGAAATTAATCAAGACCTGGCCGGTATAGTAATTGTGGTTGTAGTATCTGTCATATCCTTCACGCAGGCCGGAGTCGTAAGCGTTGCTACCACTGCCATAAGTGAAGTTCTTCTTAAATCCGTCTTGATTACTGGTATAATTGCGCACGGAGTATACACCTTTCACGCTCAATTCGGGCAAAATCTGTACGGTTGCATGGCCGGTAAGATTTATCTCTTGCGACGTATTACGCGTAAAGCCCGATTTGTCGCCCTGAATAGCGACCGGATTGTCAACACCGGAATAGGCGTAAGAACCGTCTTCGTTATACACCTTATTGGTCGGCTTTTCACGGGTCACCCCCTGGAAAACGGACACAAAGCCATTCCATGCATCTTTGGCGACTCCTCTGTATCCGGAAGCGTTGACACCTACTTTGATGTATTTGTTGATTTCCGAATTCAAATTCATACGAGCATTGAACCGGGAGTAATCATTATCGGCTGTCAGACCGTCCTGATAGATATAACCCAAAGAAGCGTTGTAGGTTGTCTTGTCAGTTCCCCCGTTAATAGAGATATTGTGCATGGTTTCGATGGCACTGCGTTTAATCGCTTCTTTATACCAATCGGTGCTTGACAATGCTCCCGTGCGATAGCCTTCTATCTCTTCAGGCGAGAACATCACCGTCGCATTGGGGTTTTCATTCAGAGTCGCTTCATTATATAGAACAGCATACTCGTATGCATTCACCAAGTCGCGTTTTGCCACCGGCGACGACCAAGAGACATTGCCCGAATAGTTTACGCGTGTTTTCTCTCCTTTCTGCCCCTGCTTGGTGGTAATCAAAATGACACCATTGGCAGCCTGCACACCATAAATAGCAGCAGAAGCCGCATCTTTCAAGACTGTGAACGATTCGATGTCATTCGGATCGATCGTATTCATGCTGCCCGGTACTCCATCTACGATAACCAACGGGCTTGCAGCATTGATAGAGTTCTTACCGCGAATGGTTATAGATGCAGCCTGACCACCCGGCGCACCAGAAGTCTGAATGGCAGTTACACCAGGCATTTGCCCTGCTATGGCGGCAGAAACGCTAGATACAGGACGAGTTTCCAATGCCTTTGCATTTACTGTAGCAACAGACCCCGTTAAGTTAGCTTTCTTTTGGACACCATACCCAACCACAACTACCTCTTCCAAAGCTTGACTGTCTTCCTTTAAGGTAATATTTACCAACTGACCATTAAATTTAACTTCTTGAGTTACATATCCCACATACGAAATAACAAGAGTACTTCCTTTAGACACTCCATTCAAAATAAAATCACCATCAATACCAGTGATTGTACCATTAGTCGTTCCTTTCACTACTACAGATGCCCCGATTACTGTTTCACCCATGGCATCTTTAACAATTCCTTTACACGTTTCAGTCTGCTGTTCAATAGCTTTGTTTGCTACTGTAGGAAACGAAACAGCATTCATGCTACCTGTAAACGCCGTCATTAGGAATAGTAGCATACTGACTGACTTGACTTTTTTCAACATAAAGTATTAATTTAAAAATAATAAATAATTTCTCAAGAATATAGTTCTTATTACAAACCATATCTAAACAAGAATAGAAACTAACGGTGCAAATATATAATATTTAAAAAAAAACAACAATCGATTTAAAAAATATATTCTTTTTTCCCTTCTAATTTTAACAATTAAGCAGTAAATACATCAAGAAACTACTTAAAATTTGCCTAAGTAACGTCAGTTCGATATAATTCAGAACAATGTAAGTTACCTGTCTTTGATGAATT
>BLLV01000172.1 GCA_011959205.1 Bacteroidaceae bacterium | reverse complement strand
AATAATAACGTTTGTCATCCCACGGACGAACGCCATTGATAACAGTAGTCGATGTAGGATAAGGAATAATGAAACCTTCATCATCCACAATAACTTTATTACCGACTTCACCGATAGGAACTGTCACCTTGAATGGGAAATCCTTATACTGTTCGTCATTGCGGTTCTTGCTATACAACTCTATTTTTTCGGGAGTCATCTTCATACCTCTTACAGGAACAGTAAACAATTTTCCTGCTTTCCATCTCATCAGGTCCTCATAGCGCATACCTTCCATCATAGTTTCCACACGACGTTCTCTACGAATCTCACGCAAAACAGGCGATACAGAGTAATCCAGTTTCTCCGCATAGATAGCGTCCAGACGCGGATCGGCCGGAATATTAGCCAACGTCAAACGGGCATTGGGATATTTCACGAAATCAAATCCGGCTCTTTCCCTCAAGGCATTGACAGTAAGATCCAAGTCCTCATCAGTAATCTCGCCCAGTTCGGCCCTCGCCTCCGCATAGATCAACAACAATTCACCGTAACGGAACATGTGGGCAGTCTGCACTCCTTTCGGATTAGCCTCCCATTCTGCATAATCAGGCATCCAGTGTTTGATGAAACGATAACCGGTCACGGTAGAGTTGTAATGTTTCATGGGAGAACCACCACCGGTATCATAAATAATCATCGGATAAATCACTCCGGTTTCCTCCAAACCGTATGTATTATCATCCATATCGAAAATAGACGCATATTCACCTGGTTTGCAGACAGTCTGTCTCAGGCGCGGATCACGGTTATCCAATTCTTCCCACATTCCGTCATATCCCTTGAACAAAGGATTCTTTTCATAATTTCCCTCCGTTCCGCCGATGTAAACAGGGCGTCCATCCTCACACAAATAATCTTCAAGCATACAGATGGGGGCTCCCATGCAGTAACGTGTATGGTTATTCATTCCCCAATAACGCGGATTGTCATGCCCCAGTTTCACTCCATCATACACACGTGCCAGAATGGTTTCCTCGTTCCCTTCCGCCTCCGGACTTCCTTTTTGAATGAACAAACGCCAATAGGCATCGCCGGCAGCATTGGTAAACAGACGATATCTGTTTTTATCCATAATCCGCTTGGCAGCATCACGGCTCATTTCCAAAAACGTATGAGCAGTAGAAGTCAGATTCAATTCCGTATGATACTTACGAAAAGTTCCTTCGAACAAACAGAAACGCGATTTAAGAAACAAAGCCATATCTTGATTGATGTACCCGCAAGAATTATCATTGTCTTCCAGATTCTCAATGGCAAAATCAAAACATTTCAATATATTTTCAACCAGTTCGGTACGAGGCATACGAGGACCGTATAATTCAGGAGAAGAAGTATCCAGTTCCTTGTCCAACCAAGGCACTTCCCCTAGAGCGACCAATTTGATATAGTAGTCCCATGCCTTGAAGAAATAAGCCTGAGCGGCATACTTCTTCAATGTTTCCGGATCGCCTACTTCCCCATAGTGATTCAGGAAATAGTTCACCTTACGGAGCTTTTCCCACTGCCAAGGCGCATCAAAATTTTTGGAAGCCGTATTGGGCGTATCGTATGTACCTCCCAGTTTGCCATCAATACCACCCGCATATACGGTGTTGTCACTGAATGCGTCGCCAAAAATAATCTGGCTTCCGGCTTTCACTGCCAAGAAACCTTTATCATGCGATGTATTATTGGTTCCGGAAACCCCGTGACCATAGACATAATATCTGTAAATTCCGTCCAAATATAGTTGCAAGTCAGCTTCTTTCGTGAAGAATGATCCATCCGCCATATTATCCATCGGATCCCGTTGCATAAAATCATCGTTACAAGATGGCAAAGCCGCCGTCAAGGCCACGAACAAAGCTATAATTGAATATTTTTTCATAATCTCTTTTTGTTTAAAACATTAAAAACCTACTTGAATACCCACGCTGAATGTTCGTTTCGGAGGATATGCGTCAGACAGATAGTCTGCATCATAATACTTGGGCACATCCGAAATGGTAAACAAATTATAAGCTGCCACATTTAGTTTCAACTTCTCCAAACCGATTTTACCAATCCATGATTTAGGGAAAGTATATCCTAAAATCACCTGTTTCAGTTTAATGTATGAAGCATCAAGCAAATAACCGGTCTGGGCATAACTTCCAACACCTGAGCCATACATTGGGAATTTGGCATCCGTTCTTTCCGGAGTCCATGAATCATTGTATGTTTCCCATGAACCGGCTCCATTTCCCCAATAACTGGAAGAGGATGACAACCAATAGTCTCTTTTGCCCACTCCTTGGAACATCAAATCCAAATCAAAGCCTTTATATTGGAAATTAGCAGTAACATTATAACGGTAACGCGGCGCATTGTTACCAATCACTTTCCGGTCGCCCGGATCATTTACCGTATTCAAACCGGTGGTAATCACACCATCGTGGTCCAGATCTTGATACCATACATATCCCGGATAAGCCTGTCCGCCTTTGAAATAAGGTCCGTGATACAAGGGTTTTCCATTGGCACCCACACCATCAAAATCACCTTCCTGAAGAATGCCTCCGGTCACGTATCCCCAGATATCACCTACCGTATATCCTTTATACAACACACCGTCACCAATTTTATTAGTCGGATTAGAAGGGTAGCTTATTACCTTCGCCTTGTCATCGGAAAGTGCCACACCCAAGCTATAGCTGAACCCGTTAGCCAATCTGTCGGACCATTTTGCCTGAAGTTCAAAACCGGTAGTCTTCAGAATCCCCGCATTCTCAAAAGGAAGATCATCGTCACCAATCAAGGCCGGATAATCCTTTCCTCCCGGAATCAAGATATCAGTCACCTTTCTTTCATAAATATCTGCCGCAAACGTTAAACGGTTATTCAAGAAAGTAAAGTCAAAACCTAAATTCTTAGTTGTTGACTTTTCCCAAGTCAAATTGGGATTGGTCAATGAAGGCGTATTGATACCAGTCGGATAACGAGTGCCGTCAAACAGGAAGTAACCTTCCGAAGTACCGAAAACAGACTGATAAGGATAGTTTGAACCAGGCTGGCTGCCCAAACGTCCCCACGATGCTCTGACCTTAAAATTATCCAGCCATTCCTTAGACCAGTCCATAAACTTTTCTTCCGAAACTCTCCAACCCAACGAAACAGTCGGGAAGAACTGGAAACGTGAGTCCTTCGGGAACTTGGAACTACCGTCATAGCGTGCATCCAACTCGATCAGATACTTACTCATATAATTATACATGATACGTCCAAATACCGCACGCGCTGCCACTTCATAGTGAGAGTTGCTTGATGTATTTGCTGTAACATCCTCTACCAAAGTAGGATTCAGGATGAACGGATCAAGCATATTCTTCAAATAAATGGCACTAGAACCATAAGTTTCCTGCTCCTGATTAACACCCAACAAAACGGAAACATTATGTTTTTCCTTGAAAGTCTGGTTATAATCGGCATATACATTAATAGAATATCTGTCTGTGTTCGAGCGTTGTACCTCACCATTGTTTTCTGTTGCCCAACGAGTTTCCAAGGCAGTCCATGAATTATTGACACGCGCCTGTTTAGGATGTGTCTTTTCGCGCTGGTAAGTAGTCGGAGTAAAGGACAAATCAGCTTTCACTTTCAAGATTTTAGGTATAATGGTAAATTCCGGGCTGATAGACAAAATAGTCTTGCGTCTGGAAGTTACATTACGCCCACCTGCATACAAATAGCTCACCGGATTCTCGGTCACGAAATTTGCCTGCGGATCGTCCGGACCGGTCAATACCGGCTGGTAAATAAAGTTTTCCGGATAGTAAGATTTGGCATATTGCCACAAATTCATTCCATCAGTCTGCTGTGTAGGAGCATCATAGTCAAACACATTATAAGATGCCTTGGCAGCTACTGTAAACCAATCGGTTACTTTCGCATTCACACTAAGCATGGCATTGTATCTCTTCAGTTCGTCGGTTCTGATCTCATACATACCCTTCTGGTCCTGCATGCCCAAAGAAATATAATAACTGATCCTGTCACCTCCCCCGCTGATAGAAAGGTTATGCTTCTGTGTGGGTGTCCAGTTTTTCACCAACTCCTTATAAGGGTTTGTATTACCTACCCACTGAATGGCGTTTCCTTCCATAAAATAAGGTTTGTTGTTCACCGGGTCCTGAATATAGGCCATCATGTGCTCCATCATGTCCTTATCATGCTGGGAATATTCGGCAATAGCGCCTGTCCAAAGGCTTTTGTCCACTCCTGCCTTATAAATATGATAGGAATCCATAATATCGGGCAACTCATACGGCTGGTCGAAAGCCAAGTTGTAAGAATAGTCAATCTTTGCTTTCTGCTTGTATGTTCCTCCTTTGGTGGTTACCAATATCACACCGAAAGTCGCTCTTGTACCATAAATAGCAGCAGCAGAAGCATCTTTCAAGAATGACATATTGTCTATATCATTCGGATTCAACTGATTCAAGTCCTCCGAAGAAATTTCCACCCCATCCAACAAAATAAGCGGAGATCCCGAAACAACATCAAACTTGTTTTTGTCATCATTCGAACTACCTCGCTGACGGAAAGTCGTAGCTCCGCGGATATTCAATGAAGGAACCTTGTTGGGATCACCTCCAGCAATGCTGACATTCAGCCCCGGAACCATGCCTTGCAATGCCTGTCCGATATTGGCAACCGGACGGTTTTCCAATGTTTCCGCCCCTACAGACGCTACAGCGGCAGTCAAATTACCTTTTTTCTGAGATTGAAATCCGATAACCACCACCTCCTCCATCAACTTGGAATCTTCGGTCAAAGTAACATTAATTGTTTTTTGTTTGCCTACCGGCACTTCCTTTGTTGCATATCCCACAAAGGAAAACACTAATACGTCTTTGCTTCCGTTGACAGTCAAGCTATACTTTCCGTCAAAATCCGTAATTGTACCATTTGTAGTACCTTTGACCAATACCGAAACCCCGATCATGGGTTCGTTATTAGCATCTTGTACCATACCTGTTACCTGCATCTCCTGTTCTACCTGCATCACACCATCCGAAGCAGCGTACGCTACCGGATACATGCCTGTAAATAAGAAGAGGAAGCAAAGAAAATACATCCATCGCTGATGTGTGTTCTTGCATAGTCTTTTCATTACTAGTTCTGCATTCTTCATAATTTTACATCATCTTAAATTAAAATTAACTCATGCAAACGTAGGTATAAAGGAAAGAATCGCCTTACTGTTTTAACCGATTATTTTACTCAAATTCACCAAAACTCCAAAATAACTAGTAATCAATAAATTATATTTAATAAATCAAGCACTTCACCCATAATCTTTTTCAAAATAACACGTACTGATTTCCTGTTACACCAATTAAAGGCAAACAAAAACAAGCAAATAATGTGCATTATTTAAAACAATTGCTTATCTTTGCCCACATCAAAAAAGTATGCTTTTTCCTAACGGCATGCTCTCCAAAAGCAATAAAACAATAAAACAATATACCTATTATATATATATAAACAAAATGAAGAACACAACCGGAAAAATACCTTTTCTCCATGATGCGAAAAAGAATATCCGGTTCAGAAATACTTTTTAAAGAAAACAGAAATTTATTATTAATCTAACTTTAAATACCAACAGAAAATGAAAACTTTTAAATCACTACTGCTGAGCGTATGTATCGGTACCGCTTTATGCACAAGCATGGCACAAACCATCGCGGCACAGACCGTAACTTCGGGAGACGCTTGGAAATGGGACAAAGGAACAATTGTTATTGATACCCCTGCACGTCCTGCAGGACAAAAAAGCGTATTAGGGCTGACCACTCCGAAAATGGAAGTAGTCCGTGTAGGTTTCGTAGGTCTGGGCATGCGCGGTCCCGGAGCAGTGGAACGTTTTACTCACATTCCCGGCACCCAGATTGTAGCTTTGTGCGACTACGAAGAAGCGCGTGCCGAAAAATGCCAGAACATTCTGAAAAAAGCTTCCATGCCTAAAGCCGCTATCTATCATGGCGAAAAAGGTTACGAAGAATTGTGTAAACGTACAGACATAGACTTGGTTTACATTGCAGCCGACTGGTTACACCACTTCCCCGTTGCCAAATGTGCTTTGGAAAACGGAAAGAATGTAGCTATCGAAGTACCTTCAGCCATGAACATGCAGGAATGCTGGGACTTGATCAACCTGAGCGAAAAGACCCGCAAACATTGTATGATTCTTGAAAACTGCTGTTATGACTGGTTTGAAATGAACACGCTGAACATGGCACAGCATGGTGTGTTTGGTGAAGTAATCCGTGCACAAGGTGCATATATCCACAATCTGAGCCCGTTCTGGAACCATTATTGGAAGAATGGAAAAGAAGACAAATTGGGATGGCGTCTGGAGTTCAACAAAAAACATCGTGGAGACGTATATGCCACTCACGGCCTTGGCCCTGTAGCACAAGCTTTGGACATCCATCGCGGTGACCGCGTAACTACTTTGGTGGCCATGGACACCAAATCTGTAATAGGCAAGGAACTGGTAGAAGAAAGAACCGGTGAAGCATGCAAGGACTTCCGTAACGGCGACCACACTACTACCCTGTTGCGTACAGCCAATGGAAAAGTGATTGAAATCCAACACAACGTAATGACTCCGCAACCTTACAACCGTCTGTACCAGCTGACCGGAAGCAAAGGTTTCGCCAACAAGTATCCTGTAGAAGGCTATGCTCTGGACGCTGCCCAACTGACCGCTTCAGGCGTACAGCCCAAAGTAGATGACCTGAACTCACATGGATTCCTGCCCAAAGAAGAAATGAAAGCCCTTATCGAAAAATACCAGCATCCCATCTTGAAAAAATATGGAGAAATAGCAAAAGAAGTAGGTGGTCATGGAGGTATGGACTTCATTATGGACAGCCGTATGGTATACTGTCTGCAAAACGGATTGCCACTGGATATGGATGTGTATGACTTGGCAGAATGGTGCTGCCTGGCAGAATTGGGTGAACTTTCTATGGACAATGGTTGTGCAGCCGTAGCATTCCCCGACTTTACCCGCGGCGAATGGAACGTAGTGAAAGGCTACAAGCACGCATACGCTACTCCGGAAGAAGAAGCTGCCAGCATGGAAAAAGCCAAAGCATTTACCGCCAAACTGAAAGAAAAAGGTGCTAAAGAATGGGCTAAAGAAGATAAGAAGAAAAAGAAAAAATAATACTGTCTTCATTTAAAACAAGAGTAACGAAAAGGGGATGTACCGACTTTGGGGTACATCCCCTTTCATTATATGATCAAGTATCGCCCCGACGAAATCCCCACAATAGAAAGAATATAGTTTGAACCGGCATCATACACCTTATTCTGTTTTTCTTGCCTTATTAATTGTTTTCTTTGATATGATTAACTACTTTTGTACGGAATGTTACTACATCTTTCCGGCGTGCGATGTACGTCTTTCGGGCGTGCGATATACATCTTACCAAAGAAAGACATACATCGCACAATGGAAAGATGTAGTAATATCCCGTATAAAAAACCTTAGTATAAAGCAAGAAACACGTTAATATCCCTTGAAAAAAGAATAAAGATATGGCAAAATATGATTTCAAGCAATGTCCCGACATAAAGGGAACAGCAGAAGAAAATACCCTATACCCCAAACTCGTAGTGGCAGGTACAAAAGATCTGGAAGATATAGCCAATGAAATAGCCAAACGGTCGGGCATAAAAGCAGGCACTGTTATCGGTCTGTTCTGGGACTTGGAAAGCCTTTTTACGGAATATCTGGCAGACGGTTACAATGTGAAGCTGGGAGAGATAGGAACTCTGTCGGCCACGCTGACCTGCCGGAAAGTAACAGACAAGAAGGAAATACGCGCAGCCTCAATACACTTTGACAGTGTAAAGTTCAAGCCCACCCGCCAGTTTGTCAAAGAAATACGCATAAAAGGGGAAAGAGCACTGGTGCGCGCAGACTACGGGTTCAAGACTTCTTCCCAAAAGTATACGCCAGAAAAACGGTTTGCACTGCTGACAGAGCATCTGAAAAGCCATCGGTTCATTACCCGGAAGGAATATTCGGATCTGACGGGACTGCTGAAAGACAAGGCGGCAAAAGAGCTGCTCCAATGGTACCGGGAGAAGAAAATAGACAGAAACGGAAGGGTACCCCACGTCATCTATACTGCCGTGGAAACCAATACAGAAGAAGGATAACAGAAAAAAGAAAGCAAGGATTCTTCAAGAAGAACGGCATTACATAAAGGATAGCCTGTTCTTGCCTTGAAGAATCCCCGCTTTCCTGCCCTCCTATAAATCGTTTTTACAGATATTTGCCATCACCTTCTGGTATTGGTTCTCTATCTGCATATACGCCTGGAGGTTCTTATAAATACTTTCCGTTTCCACAAAATATTCAATCAACGAAATCTGTCCTTCGGTCAATGCCTGCTTCAACAAGTCCAGCGAACGGTACATCAAAGAAACATCATACGCATTCAGGGCATCCTTCAACTGCTGCATCTCATTGAAGAGCGACATCAGAGAAGCCTCAACCTGCTCCTTGGCACTTTCCTGCATCAGCTGTGCGCTGATAGCCTGCGCCTTGGCTATCTTTACCTTTTTGCGGTTCTCGAACAGAGGTAACGAACCACCTACCACAAAACCATTCATTGAAGCCACATTGTCCGTGTTACGACGGAAACCAACTTCCAGCTTGGGTAACCATCCCTGACGGTCTACTGATACCTGCTTCTCGGCGGCATGGGCAGTAGCGGCGGCAGCTTGCAAATCAAAGTCCGCTGCCATCACTTCATCCCGCATGATGTTGTAATCATTGATTTCCCGTATGGCAGGATACGTGGTTTCCGCAAACTCCAAAGGCATGTTGCCGTTCATGGCAAGCAGAGACTGCAAAGCGGTGCGGTGGGCTGCGCTGTTTTGGGCAACTTCCGTCTGCACGTTCATACGCTCCATCTTTATTTTATTGACTTCCAGTATGTTCGCATCACCGGTAGCCAGACGCTTTTCATAAAGCGCCTGCAATTCATCGGCGTTCTTCATACGGACATCCATCAAGGCCTTTTCCTGATTCAGCAGAATAAGGTCCAGGCAGAGATTCTTCGCATTCAGCAGAATATCCCGGCGGGCAGCTTGTTGCAGTTTGTCCACCGCTTCGTTCTGCAAAGCAGCCTGCCGGTTGCGGGTGATGTACCGGGTAGGGAAATCAAAGCCTTGCGAAGCAACGAATTCCGTACCGTGACCACCTTCGGCAGCATTACTGTAGAAAGAGCTGTAGCTCACCGTAGGGTCAGGCAAGTTGTTGTTTGTCCGGTTTTCCATCTTGGTCGCATCGGCGGCATGTTTCTGCGCCTTGAGTTCTTTATTGTTCTGCTCGATGCTTTTCAAGATGTGGCCGATGCTTTGGGCCTGCATCAGTAAGGGGGAGCAGAAGGCTATTATAACTAAGATTCGTTTCATATATTTCTATTATTTCTTCTTTCGGTTCATCAGTTCATAAACAATCGGAATGATGAAAGCGTTCAGGAAAGTCGATGTCAGAAGACCTCCCAGAATAACTTTCGCCATCGGACTTTGTATCTCATTACCCGGCAAATCGCCACGGAACGCCAAAGGTATCAAAGCCAGCGCGGAAGACAAAGCAGTCATCAGGATAGGGTTCAAACGGTCTAACGAACCGTGGAGAATGCTTTCTTTCAACTCCATGCCTTCTTCGCGCAACGTATTGTAATGGCTTATCAACAACATACCATTACGGGTAGCAATACCAAACAACGAGATAAAACCGATGATAGCCGGAATGCTTATCTCGCCCGTTGTCATCATCAATGCAAATACCCCGCCAATCAACGCCAAAGGCAAATTCAACAAAATGACCCCGCTTTGAGCCGCATTCTTAAACTGGGTATAAAGCAACAGGAAGATAACCACGATACTCATAAAGGAAGTAAGCATCAGCGTACGGCTAGCCGCCTGCTCGCTTTCAAACTGACCGCCATATTCCACATGATACCCTTCGGGCAGTTTGATTTGCGCATCAATCCGTTCCTGTATATCATTCACCACGCTACGTAAATCACGACCGCTGGTATTGGCCGAAATCACAATCTTACGCTTCACGTTCTCACGGCTGATGGTATTCGGCCCCATGGCAGAAACCACATCGGCTACATAGTTGACAGGGATTTTCTGACCGTCACCGGTATCAATCATCAGGTTGCGCACCTTCTCCATCTCATCACGCACCTCGTCTTTGGTACGGACAATAAGATTAAACGCTTTTCCTTCTTCATATACCTGCGAAACGACTTCACCCGCCATGTTTACAGACACAAACTCGGCAAAGTCCGGTAAGGAAATACCGAATTTGGCAAGCATCTCGCGTTTGGGAACAATCTTGAGCTGCGGACGTTCGATTTGTTGTTCCACATTCAAGTCGGCAATACCCTCCACGCTGCCGATGGCATCCTTTATCTGATTACCGATGGCAAACATCTTGTTCAAATCGTTACCAAACAGTTTGATGGCAATGTTGGCCTTGGTACCCGAAAGCATGGCATCGATGCGGTGGCTGATAGGCTGGCCTATTTCGATATTCGCACCGGCAATGGTAGATAACTTGGCACGCACATCGGCTACCAGTTCCTGGCGGGAACGGTCTTTCAATTCAAACGGAGCCTCAATTTCACTCACGTTAACCCCTAGTGCATGCTCGTCCAGTTCGGCACGTCCCGTTTTACGGGCTACGGTCTGTATTTCGGGAATAGACATCAGCAACTCTTCTGCACGGTGTCCCATCTTGTCCGATTCCGCCAAAGAGATTCCCGGCAATGAGCTGATATTAATGGTGAACGAACCTTCATTGAAAGACGGCAGGAAGCTGCGCCCCAATGTAAAGAAGAAAACCAATGCCACCGCAAACAGTCCGCCCGTAAAGCCCAATACTACGGATTTATGATTCAAGGACCACAACAAGGCATTGCGGTAATGCTTTTTCATCCATACGGCTACAAATGCCTCTTTGGGCAATCCTTTACTTTTATGATTGCCCAACAGATAGCTGCACAGTACCGGAGTAAGCGTCAAAGCCACCACCGTAGAAGCAAACAACGCCACAATAAAGGCGATTCCCAGCGGAACCAGCATGCGGCCTTCCATTCCTGTCAGGAAGAACAAAGGAACAAAGCTGACGACAATAATCAAGGTAGAGTTCAAGATAGGCATACGCACTTCCTTCGAAGCATTGAACACCACTTCAATCACGCTCTTGCGTTCCCCTTCGGGCAACAAGCGGTTTTCACGCAAGTGCTTCCACACATTCTCCACATCCACAATGGCATCATCCACCAACGAACCAATGGCAATGGCCATACCACCCAAGCTCATGGTATTGATGGTGAGCCCCATGTAGTGAAGGGTCAATATAGAAACAATCAATGCCAACGGAAGGGTTACCAATGAAATAACCGTGGTGCGTACATTGGCAAGGAAAAGGAAGAGGACAATCACCACGAAAATAGCACCTTCAAACAACGAATCCTTCACATTGCCGATAGAACTTTCAATAAAACGGCTCTGACGGAAAATATCTGTAGAGACGCGTACATCGGGCGGAAGATTCTTCTGCAAATCTTTCAATGCGGCTTCCAACTGCTCTGTCAGTTCGATGGTTCCGGTCTTGGGTTGTTTGGTAACGGTCAGCAATACAGCCGATTTACCTCGCTCCGAAGCAGTACCCAGTTTCGGTTCCTGCGAGCCAATCCTCACATCGGCGATATCCTCCAATGTAACGGGCATTCCTGCCACCGTCTTGATGACGGACCGTGACAACTGAGCCACATCGTGGCTGGAAAGCACTCCGCGGACAATATATTCGTTTCCATATTCATAAATCACTCCGCCATTGGCATTCTGATTCATGTTACGGGTAACGTTCATCACCTCTGCCAGCGTAACATTGTAATGCTTCATGCGGGCAGGGTCAAGCAACACCTGATATTCCTTAATATCACCTCCCAGCACGGCAACCTGTGCCACACCTCCCGTAGAAAGCAGGCGCGGACGGATAGTCCAGTCTGCCAGTGTACGGAGATCGAGCATGGAAGTGGTATCCGAAGTCAGACCGATAATCAGCAACTCACCTAAAATAGAAGACTGAGGTCCCATGGTAGGTTTACCTACATTCTCGGGCAACTCCTCGCTGACCAAGGACAATTTCTCACTGACAATCTGACGCGCCAAATAGATATCGGTATCCCATTCGAATTCCACCCACACCACGGAAAAGCCATTGGTGGAAGACGAACGCACCCGACGCACATGGGTCGCACCGTTCACAGCAGTTTCTACAGGGAAGGTAACCAATTGTTCTACCTCTTCGGCAGCCATACCATTCGCTTCGGTCATAATCACTACAGTCGGCGCATTCAAATCGGGGAACACATCGACTTCCGTATGAAAAGCCGTGTAAGTACCGCCGATAAGCAGCAAAACCGATGCCACCAGAACCAATATACGGTTCTGAAGGGAAAAATGTATAATCTTATTTAGCATAGGGCGGCTGATTAATGTTCATGACTATGAGCCGGAATCGCATTGCTGGCCGATGCTAATTTCACCTGATAGGCTCCCTTTGTCACCACACGGTCGCCGGCTTTCAAACCGGTCAGAATCTGCACTTCCTTTCCGTTGCCAGCTCCCAAAGTTACCTCCTGTTTCTTATATCCTTCCTCATCCAGTTGCAGATAAACAAAGTACAAGCCTTGTTCTTCGGTCAGTGCCGTAACAGGCAAGGCCAGCACATCGGGCATTTCCGACGAGAGCAGATACACCTCCACATACGAACCGGGAATCACATCTCCCCGATTGTCAAATTCGAAAGTAACAGGTACATAGAAAGAGGTACCACCGGATGCCTTACCGTATGAAAGCAGACGTCCTTTCAACTCACCCAACTCATATACCTTATTATCGTATGGAGTCTTGAAGTTTGCCGACTGGATGCTATGCAGATAACCATAATATTTCTCGGAAACATCTGCACGAAGGAACAGACGACGGTTCTGAGTGATACTCACCAAAGGCTGGCCTACCGACACATAGTCACCTTCCTGCACCAGACAATTCTTGATATAACCACCCAAAGGAGCTGTAACGGACACACCTGTCTT
Source organism: Bacteroidaceae bacterium (assembly GCA_011959205.1). Taxonomy (GTDB): domain Bacteria; phylum Bacteroidota; class Bacteroidia; order Bacteroidales; family Bacteroidaceae; genus Phocaeicola. The sequence continues at coordinate 5,501 of BLLV01000172.1, read as the reverse complement.
GGTCTGGTTCTTTGAAATAGCCCCATATGCCAATTGCGCATTTTCATAACTCTCCTTAATAGTGTTGAAGTCCTTCTGCGATATAATCTGGCTCTCCACCAACTTAGCGGCACGCTCGTATTCTTTCTTTGCCGTTTCGTATGCAATGCGGGCACGTTTAACAGGGTCTCCGTCCGGCATGTTCTCTGCAGAGATATTCAAGATGGAAGTACCCTTGCTCACGCTCATACCGTCCGTTACCGGATGGCGGAAAGAAACCACACCGGCTACATTGGCAACGACTACGCTTTCATCGCCTTGTGCTGCCTGCACCTGTCCGCTGGTGGTTATCACCTGACGGAATGATTTAGGCCGGATGATTTCCGACTCCACTCCGGCTGCTTTCGCTTTTTCGGGAGCCAGAATAATCTCATCGGAATGACCGGTTTCTTTCTCTGTCCCGTGGTTATGTCCTTCGTGGTTTTCACTTGCATGATCGTGCCCCTCATGATCATGGCCTTCATGGTCATGGTTATGCCCTTCGTGATCGTGATTATGTGTTTCTTCCGTTTTATGATCATGCCCCTTGTGGTCATGATCCGATTTACTGTTGCAAGAGCCTAAAAGAAATAATCCCATGACTCCCATAAAGATAAGTTTCTTCATGATGATATAGTTTGTTCTTACTGTTTTATTAAATACAAAATTAGTGTAAAGAGAATGCAACAAGGTTGCAGATAAAAAGATAACTTTCTATCTGTTAAGCAAGAACATTACAAGGAGGAGCGCGCAAGCCCTTTATGTGAGGGAGACACGTGGAATGCAGTTTTTCTAAATAGTAATTATAAGGTAATGTGTTGTGTTCTGTCAGCCGCAATGAAAGTGCCAATACATCCGTCACCGTATATAGCAGCAAACAAAAAGAATAATCGGGAGAAACACTGTCCTGAAACCGGTCTGGAGTTACACTTTTAAACTTGGTCACGCATCCGGCATTACAAGTATGATTTTCATCGGGAACATCACTATGATGATGATGTGTAGAACATTGGCAGTCACAAACCGTCATGTCGTGTTGCAAGCAAAGGATTTCCTGATGATGATGATGAGGCAGGACAGATGCTGTCAACATGATAATGCTGACCCACATCAATACCCATGCTATGTATCGTCTCCGTTTCATCGGGCACAAAAATAGGTGTTTATCATGTAAATTCCAAAAAGAAAGCATGGTAAATGCCGAGATATCAGCAATTACCATGCTTTTTTATGATCTTTTACGTACAGAGTTTACCAGATAGAGACACGTTTTTCCGGAGCCAGATACATTGCATCCCCTTCTTTGATACCGAAAGCATCATACCATGCACCGATATGAGGGAGTGCTCCGTTTACACGCCATCTGCCCAATGAATGCGGGTCAGACTTCGTTTGCAAGCGAATCTGCTCGTCACGGACATTACCCGCCCACACTCCGGCGTAGGACAAGAAGAAGCGTTGCTCCGGAGTAAATCCGTCTTCTACCGCCAGCGGAGCATCTTTCGTCGCATTCTTGAAGGCTTGGAAAGAAACCTGCAAACCACCATGATCGGCTATATTCTCGCCCAAAGTCAAAGATCCGTTGGCGTTGAGCCCCGGCAAAACCTGGATGCTATCAAAGAAATTCACCATCACCTGGGCACGTTCTTCAAAACGTTTGGCATCTTCAGCTGTCCACCAGTCTTTCAAATTACCCTCCTTGTCGAACTGACGTCCCTGATCATCGAACCCATGAGTCATTTCATGACCGATAACCACGCCGATAGCTCCATAATTGAATGCGTCATCGGCATTCATGTCAAAGAATGGATATTGAAGAATACCTGCCGGAAAACAGATCTCATTCGTGGTCGGATTATAATAGGCATTAACAGTCTGCGGAGTCATATACCATTCATCTCTGTCAACCGGCTTGCCTGCCTTGGACAACATATAATCCAGCTCAAATTCTGTAGCACGCTTCACATTGGCCCAATAAGAATCTTTTGCAATATCCAAGCTTGTATAATCTCTCCACTTATCAGGGTAACCCACCTTCACATAGAAAGAATTCAACTTCTCAATGGCCTTCATCTTCGTACTGTCACCCATCCATTCCAGATTCTGGATACGTTCTCCCAATGCAGTCTGTAAATTCTTCACCAATTGCACCATACGTTCCTTTGCAGCTGCCGGGAAATATTTTTCCACATACATCTGACCTACCGCTTCACCCAGTATTCCATTCACCGTACTTACCGCACGTTTCCATCGAGGCTGGTTGGCCTGCTTGCCGGATAATGTCTTTCCATAGAAATCAAAGTTCTGTGCCACCAAATCGTCACTCAGATAACCGGCAGCCCTGTCTATCAGATTCCATTGCATATAGGCTATCTGATTTTCAACCGGCACACTGTTGATAATCTTCTCAACCTCTTTAACCGGTTCCACTTGAGAAACATTCAGTTCGGCCACCCCTTTCACACCGATGCCATTCAAGAAAGCATCCCAATCAATGCCCGGAATATCCTTCTTCAATTCATCCAAAGACATTTTATGATAATTGGCCGCAGGATTACGCTGTTCCACCGCACTGAAAGAAGCCTTCGCAATACGGGTTTCGATATCCATCACAGCCTCCATTTTCTTTGTAGCGGCAGCCTCATCAAAACCTGCCAATTGGAACATCTTTACAATGTGTTCCTTATACTTATTACGGATATTGACAGTCACATCATCATTGTCCAGATAATATTCCTTTTCACCCAGACTGATACCACCCTGATACAATTGGAACAAATTGCTCTTGCTGTCCATGATATCGGCACCCACATAGAAACTGAAGTAAGGGAATACACCGCTATGAGCCAGTTCCGCCATCAAAGGAACTATTTCCGATTTCTCCTTCACGGAAGCAATTTTCTCCAAATCAGCTTGAATAGGACTCACTCCGTCAGCATTCAGTTTCACACTGTCCATGGCCAGATTATAAATATCCCCTATTTTCTGGCCTATTGTACCTTGCGCATTCTGTCCGGCAGCAATTTCCACGATCAGTCCTTTCAGTTGCTCCCGATTATTCTCGGCAAGCATATCAAATGATCCAAAACGGGAATATTCATTGGTCAGAGGGTGTTTTTTCATCCATCCGCCACAAGCATACTGATAAAAATCAGCTCCTTGAACAGCCGTAGTGTCCAAATTTGTCAAGTCTATACCCGAAGTCATGACGGCTTCTTTTTTACTGTCGCATCCGGCAGCTGCTGCCAGAGCCAATACAGCCATTGGTAAATAATGTTTTGCTTTCATTTGTTCTATATATATGATACATATTTTAATTTCCCTGCACCTCTTCTAACTCCATAGAAACGGCCTCCCATTCTTCTACCGTCTGATCCAATTCCTTTTTCAGTTTCTGATGCTTTTCATACAAAGCCATATCCGATGCACCTTCGGGAGTAGCCATATCGGCTTCCACCCCGCCAATTTCAGTTTCCAGCTTTTCTATTTTCTGTTCACAATCCGCAATTTGTTTCTCCAGTTTGCGAATCTTCTTATTCAATTCTTTTTGCGCCTCATAGGATAATTTGTTCTCACTGACCGTTTCGGGTTCTTCTTTTTTAGCGGCAGACACCGTAGGAGAAACCGAGAGCTGCAACTCGTTCAGATTTTCTATTTTCTTTTTCTGTAAGAAATCATAGATACCTCCGATGTGTTCTTTTACCACCCCTCCTCCGAATTCATAGACTTTAGTCACCAATCCGTCCAGGAACTCACGGTCATGAGAAACGACAATCACCGTTCCGTCAAATTCCTTGATAGCCTCTTTCAATACATCTTTCGAACGCATATCCAAATGGTTGGTAGGTTCGTCCAGAATCAGGAAATTCACCGGTTCCAACAAGAGTTTTATCATGGCAAGACGACTCCGCTCTCCGCCAGACAGCACCTTTACTTTCTTATCTGAGGCCTCACCTCCAAACATGAACGCCCCCAGAATATCACGAATCTTCAAACGGATATCCCCTTTTGCCACATAATCAATCGTATCAAAGACACTCAGATTTTCATCCAGCATCTGAGCCTGATTCTGAGCAAAATAACCAATCTGCACGTTGTGTCCGATGGTCAGTTTACCTTCGTATGGGATTTCGTCCATCATACATTTCACCAAAGTGGATTTACCTTCCCCGTTCTTTCCGACAAAAGCCACCTTCTCACCTCTATTGATAGTCAAAGTCACATCGTGGAAAACGACATGGCTGCCGTATGCTTTCTTCACCCCGTCACAAATGACCGGATAATTGCCGGAACGCATGGCAGGCGGGAACTTCAACCGTAAGGCTGAATTGTCTTCATCATCAATCTCAATAGGAACTATTTTTTCCAATTGCTTGATGCGGCTCTGCACCTGTACAGCCTTGGTAGCCTTGTAACGGAAACGCTCTATGAAATCTTCCGTATCCTGAATTTGCTTCTGCTGGTTCTCGTATGCACGCAATTGCTGCTCACGACGCTCTTTGCGCAATACCACAAACTCATCGTAAGCCACTTTATAATCATAGATATGCCCGCAAGATATTTCAATTGTACGAGTAGTCACATTATTAATAAATGCGCGGTCGTGGCTCACCAATACAACGGCCCCCGCACTTGTCTTCAAAAAGTTTTCCAACCATTGGATACTTTCTATATCCAGGTGATTGGTAGGCTCGTCCAACAGCAACACATCGGGCCGTCGCAATAACAACTTGGCCAACTCTATACGCATACGCCAACCACCACTGAACTCGGATGTAGGACGATTAAAATCTTCCCGGCTAAATCCTAATCCCATCAATGTGCGTTCTATTTCAGCCGTATAATTGGTGCCTCCCATCATCAGAAAACGTTCATTGTCATGAGTGAACTTCTCAATCAGTTTATGATAGCTGTCCGAATCATAATCCGTTCTATCCGCCAATTCCTGATTCATTCTCTCAATACCGGCCTGCAAGTCAAAGATATGTTCAAAAGCCATCTCCGCCTCTTCCATTACGGTATGCTTGTCACTCAGAATCATGACTTGAGGCAGATAGCCAATGGTCACATCACGCGGAACAGAGACGACACCCGAGGTAGGAGCCTGTATCCCTGCCAATATTTTAAGCATGGTAGATTTACCAGCCCCGTTCTTTCCAACCAGCGCAATGCGGTCTCTCTTATTAATAACGTATGACACATCCTCGAACAGAGGTGTTACTCCAAACTCTACTTTTAAATTATCTACTGAAACCATTCGTTTTTATCCTTTTGCAAAAGTGGCAACAAATATACGGTTTTATATGCAAAAAGATGAAGAACCGGTAAATAAAAAAGACTCTTATCCTTAACAAATAGGATAAAAGTCTTAAAACATGTTAGGAAACATACTTTTTTAGTTGTTTTATTTGCAGATTTCACTAAAGTCCGTACCTTTGCAATGTGTTTTTCATAGTATTAGATTTAAGGTTAACAAAGGTTGG
>BLLV01000171.1 GCA_011959205.1 Bacteroidaceae bacterium | reverse complement strand
TAGAGCACCGGTCTCCAAAACCGGGTGTCGGGAGTTCGAGCCTCTCCTCCCGTGCAAAAAGAAAAGTCATTCAACGCTATGGTATCGAATGACTTTTCTTTTTTTTATATCTTCTGCTTTCCTAAGGAATTTGCAATAATTTGTGAGTCTGCAAGCTCAACCGCCATTCCGGATGCCGCAAAATGTAAGCAATCACTTCACCGGTATTAGAGCAAGAACAAGGTTGCAGAAAATAATGAGCGGCAGACAAATTCAAATAAGCGGAAACATCTTGTCCCACATAAACCACTTTCACCTCATCCATACGGTCTAATTTTAGTTCCGCCCCTTCTTTAGGAGAACAAGTAACCCAATCTATATTTTCAGGCAACAGGCAAGTGCCATTTGTTTCAATACAAACATACTTCCCTTCATGATGCAAGGCGTCAACCAATCTTTCATCAATCCACAATCCGGGCTCACCACCAGTCAATATCACAACTCGGGCCGGATACTTTATCACTTCCATCACAATATCCTCATCGCTCATCCATGTTCCCTCTTCATGCCTAGTATCGCAAAAAGAACATCTCAAATTGCATCCGGAAAAACGCACAAAAACAGCAGGCATACCAGTATGATAACCTTCTCCCTGCAAACTATAAAATATTTCATTAATCCTTCTCATAGATAACGGTATTTCCTTCCGACTCACGGACTTCGACTTTGAAACAAGCAGGAATCTGCTCACATACCCAGCGCGCAATATTTTCGGCTGTAGGATTAAAAGAAACAACCTCATTCAAATTCCGGTGATCCAAACGCCCCATCACCGTTTCCTTGATATGCGTGAAATCTACCACCATACCATCCTCGTTCAAGACTTCAGAACGACAATAAACGGTAATAATCCAATTGTGACCGTGCAAATTCTCACATTTACTTCCATACGACAGCTTCAAGCTATGAGAAGCTGAAATTTCCATTCGTTTAATCACTGTATACATAACATTCAATTATAAATAAGAAAGAATTCACACCTGATGTCACCTCGGTGTTACAGAGCACAAAGATACACCATAAAAAAAGAATAATATAAAAAGGACACAGCATTTTTTCGTTTTTTGATCTATATTTGCATCCATGAAAGCACTATATACTGTTGTAGGAACAATATCACTCATACTAGGCATTATCGGCATATTTCTTCCTTTACTGCCTACCACCCCTTTTTTATTACTAACAGCTACCATGTATTTCCGTAGTTCACCACATTTATACCATTGGCTCATTCGGCAAAAATATTTAGGAAGCTACATCCGCAATTTCCGTGAGAGTAAAGCAATTCCTTTACACGCCAAAGTCGTTTCTGTATCATTAATATGGATTACTTTAAGCTATTGCGCCATTTGGACACTCCCCTACCTTTGGACAAGAATCCTGTTCCTGGTCATTGCTATCGGTACCACCTGCCACATCTTATCCTATAAAACATTAAAACGGTAAATACTTCCCAACAGATACAGGCAGTAAAAAAATCATATTAGAACAGACATAAAAAAACAACTAATAAAGACATCAAAAAAGTTTTTTAAGCGATAGACGATAAATTTAAGACGAAATATTTTCATGTTTGCTCCCAATCCTTTATATTTGTGTACAATTTTGGTATAAAATGACTGAAGAAGACAAAAAGCTATTAAATATTTTCGAAATAAAACTGAGGCATTTTATGTATCTACATGATGAATTGAGACATGAAAATGCCAAATTAAAGCAACTTCTCGCCGAAAAGAACGATGAGGTGAGACAATTGAAGAATAGCCGGAAAGAATTAGAAGTCATGTACACCAATTTAAAAATGGCCCGGACAATCAGTATTCACGATAAAGATATCAGTGATACAAAGCAACGATTGTCAAGGCTTGTGCGTGAAGTCGACAAATGCATCGCTTTATTAAACGAATAAAACAAGTTGAACAATAAAACGATAGTATGATGGACGATATGATGAAGATACATCTACTGATTGACAACGAACGATACCCGATGACTATCCGTCGCGAAGACGAACAGTTATACAGGGACGCTGCCAAGCAGATTGACAATAAACTAAACAAATACCGTAGTTATTACCCCGATTTCAGGCCTGCAAGGCATTGGGCAATGGCTGCGCTGGAGTTAGCTTTTGAAAATATTTCTATGAAAGACAGAAATGACACTGCACCTTATCAGGAAAAATTGCAGGAGCTGACCAAAGAAATAGAAAAACAAATCAGCAACAGAGAGTAATCGTTTAGATTTGAAGATATTCACGCACAGTTATACTGTTAAGAAAAGGGCCTTTAACAGATAAGTGTGCATTTTTTTTATTTTTATATATAAATTAATAACAATGATAACAACGGTAATAATAGCAATTGTGTGTTTCGCTATAGGTGGTGGCCTATCATACATGCTTTTCAGATATGGACTGAAATCTAAGTATGACATCATCATCAAGGAAGCACAGACAGAAGCTGAAGTAATTAAAAAGAACAAGCTTTTGGAAGTAAAAGAAAAATTCTTGAACAAAAAAGCTGATCTGGAAAAAGAAGTCTCCCTACGCAACCAAAAAATTCAGCAAGCAGAAAATAAATTGAAGCAACGCGAATTGATGTTGAACCAAAAACAGGAAGAAGTTCAACGTAAACGCACAGAAGCAGAAGCTATTAAAGAAAATCTGGAAGCTCAGATTGTCATCATAGACAAGAAAAAGGAAGAATTGGATAAATTGCAAATGCAAGAACGTGAAAAATTGGAAGCCCTTTCCGGTCTATCTGCTGAAGAGGCTAAAGAACGCCTGATAGAATCTTTGAAAGAAGAAGCGAAAACACAGGCTGCTTCCTACATTAACGACATTATGGATGACGCCAAATTGACAGCTAATAAAGAAGCAAAACGTATTGTTATTCAATCTATACAACGAGTAGCCACAGAAACAGCTATCGAAAATTCCGTAACCGTATTCCATATTGAATCGGACGAAATAAAAGGACGCATTATCGGTCGTGAAGGACGTAATATTCGGGCTTTAGAAGCTGCAACTGGTGTAGAAATCGTTGTAGATGATACTCCTGAAGCTATTGTACTTTCGGCTTTTGACCCTGTACGCCGCGAAATAGCCCGTTTGGCATTGCATCAACTGGTAACTGACGGACGTATCCATCCGGCACGCATTGAAGAAGTGGTAGCCAAGGTACGCAAACAAGTAGAAGAAGAAATTATTGAAACCGGTAAACGCACCACAATTGATTTAGGTATTCATGGTCTGCATCCTGAACTGATCCGTATCATCGGTAAGATGAAATATCGTTCCTCATACGGTCAGAACCTGTTACAGCATGCTCGGGAAACAGCCAATCTTTGTGCTGTAATGGCTTCTGAATTAGGATTGAATCCCAAAAAGGCAAAACGTGCCGGTTTACTGCATGACATAGGTAAGGTTCCTGATGAAGAACCGGAATTGCCGCACGCATTACTAGGTATGAAAATAGCCGAGAAGTACAAGGAAAAAGCGGACATCTGCAATGCCATTGGCGCCCATCACGATGAAACAGAAATGACCAGTCTGCTGGCTCCTATCGTACAAGTGTGTGATGCCATTTCCGGGGCACGTCCGGGGGCTCGCCGTGAAATTGTAGAAGCATACATCAAGCGTCTGAACGACTTGGAACAATTGGCCATGTCCTATCCGGGGGTGACAAAAACATACGCTATCCAAGCCGGTCGCGAATTACGCGTGATTGTAGGTGCCGACAAGATCGATGACAAGCAAACCGAAAGTTTGTCTGGTGAAATAGCAAAAAAGATTCAAGATGAAATGACTTATCCGGGACAAGTAAAGATTACAGTCATTCGCGAGACACGTGCAGTAAGCTTCGCCAAATAAAAGCAAAAATACAAGATCTCCTCTTAAAATTTAAAGGCGTTATCGTTTTCACAAACCATAACGCCTATTATAATACCTAAACTTAACCTTAATCTAACTTTTATTCAACCTAGTAATTTGTATTATTGTTATTTTAGTTCAAAAGAAACTTTCGATTTCATATCCGCAGCCGAAGCAGCCACAATAACTTCAAACTTGCCAGGTTCCGCCACCCATTCATGACAAGCATCATCATAAAAGCTCAAAGCGTCCTTTCCAATAATGAAAACTACTTCTTTGGTTTCTCCCGGAGTCAGTTTTACTTTGCTGAATCCTTTCAGTTCCTTTACAGGACGAGGTAAAGATGATTTCAAGTCACTGATATAAAGTTGCACGATTTCAGCTCCTTCACGGTTTCCCGTATTAGTTACAGGCACCATAACGGTCAATGTTTCGTCCGCACCCATCACTTTCTTATCAACCACCGCCCTGCCATACGCAAAAGTTGTATAACTCAATCCGTGTCCAAAAGCGAAAGTAGGTTTTATCTTCTCCTTGTCAGCCCAGCGGTATCCCACATAAATGCTTTCCTTATACTCCTCATCTATAATCTGATTACCCTCGCGCCATGTACCGGGATAGGTATTAAGTTTGTGCGCACCCACATCCTGCAAAGAAACCGGCCATGTAAATGGCAGTTTGCCCGATGGATTCACATCACCCACCAAAACGGAAGCAATTGCTCCACCTGCCTCAGAACCGATAAACCATCCTTGAACAATAGCAGGAACCTTGTCAGTCCAAGGCATTGCTACTGCATTACCTGAAATATTAACATAAACTACATTCTTATTTGTCTCTGCCAAAGCGGTAATCAGTTTGTCCTGATTATAAGGAAGTTTATACTCTTTGCGGTCGTGCCCTTCACAATCCTGATAGTCGCTTTTATTCAAGCCACCGAAAATAACTACATAATCGGCATCCTTTGCAGCATTCACAGCATCGGCAATAAGTTGCTCTTCCGTACGCTCCTCATCCAAATTGACTTTCAATTTCACACCGTTATACTCGCTGGTCTTGTCGCCCACATAGCCGCGCTGATAATCCACTGCAATGTTTGTACCGGCAAGGCGTGCCTGCAAGCCTTCCAGCGGAGAAATTTCTTTCTGCACCTTAAGCGAGGAAGAACCACCCCCCACAGTCATAGGCTTGATAGCATTCTCACCAACAACGAGAATACGCCTGACATTCTGTAGATCAATCGGCAATACATTGTCCTTATTCTGCAACAGGACGATCCCCTCTTCGGCAATCTTCTTTGCGGCTGCATAATGAGAATCCGAACATAGAAAGCCAACCGGACGCAGCCTGTTCATCGTTGTACGATAGTAAAGACGAAGTATGCGACGCACTTTATCATCAAGCTCTTTTATCGTATATTTACCTTCCTTTATTCCTTTCAGATAAGGATTTGCCAAGTAATAGTTATCATAAGCATTACTTGCCCCCATCGTCAACCCGTTAGTCCATGAACCGAACTCCATGTCAAGGCCATTCTTCACAGCTTGATCCGTGTCGTGAGTTCCTCCCCAGTCAGAAACAACCACTCCGTCAAATTTCCAGTCCCTTTTCAATATATCGTTCAAAAGCCACTGGTTATGGCAGTTATGCTGGTCCTTATAGAGATTGTATGCCCCCATGATAGCCCAAGAGCCCGCCTCCTCAACAGCCGCCTTGAAAGCAGGAAGATAAATCTCGTGCAGTGCGCGGTCGTCAACAATGACATTCACCTGATGGCGGTATTCCTCATCATTGTTCAACGCATAATGTTTGACACAGGCAGACACACCCTTTGACTGCAATCCTGTAATATAAGGAACAACCATACGTGAAGCCAGATAAGGATCTTCCCCCATATACTCAAAGTTACGTCCGTTCAAGGGAGTACGGTAAATATTCACACCAGGCCCCAAAATCATATCCTTTCCACGATACAATGCTTCCTCACCCAGACTTTCCCCATAAATGAGAGACATCGCGGGATTCCATGATGCTGCCAAACAGGTAAGCGCCGGAAAAGCTACACAGGAATCGTTTGTCTGCCCCGCCTGTTCCCACTCATCCCACAACACATCGGGACGAACACCGTGAGGACCGTCATCAGTCCAGAAATCGGGAAATCCCAAACGGGGAACTCCCGCCGAGGAGAATTTACTTTGGGCATGAACCACCCGGATTTTCTCCTCAAGCGTCATGCGTGCCAAGGCATCTTCAATACGCTGTTCCATCGGTTTTTCCTCATCCAAATAAACCGGTACAGTCTGCGCCTGGGCAAAAAAGCCTACTACCATTAACGGAAATGCAAATAAAAGTTTTTTCATGATATTATCCCTTTATAATTTTACTTGTTCACCTGCAAGCCCAGTGAGCGAATATAGCCCGTTTGTGGCATGCAGTTCTCACATTTACTATTCTCTATGAATCCTAACATCGCCTTCCTCACCAATTCCTGACGTGGACGCACATCACGTATCTCCTTATAAGTACCACGCGATGCCTCGGAAAATGCAACAACCAAATCCCAGTCATCTGGAGCATTGATCCCCATGAACGAAGAGCCATTCAATTTCTTATACGGCCAGAAAGTATATCCAATGTTATTTTCTTCCATTGTTTTACAGAAAGCAGTCTGCCATTCATCCGTATTATGCCCTATCTCCCCCATATACATCGGCAGATTCACGCTATCGCGAAAATTGATAATCTCCTGAATTGCCGCTTTAGTAGGCTCCCCCCCATAACGATGGCAAGTGTACATCAGCTTGTCGTCATACTTAGAATCCTTGAACGGTTTGAAATTTCCGTTCCACTGCGAACCGCCAATCAATACAATATGATTGTTATCCACCTCACGGATAGCCTTTACCGCCAGCTTGTGAACCGCTTCCAGCTTGCCGTTCAACTCTTCCATGTTTTCAAAATAAGGAGCAATCGGTTCATTAATCAGTTCATAGCCCAAAATTACCGGCTCGTTCTTGTAATAATCGGCAATCTTACGCCAAATGTCACAGAATAACTGCTGGCTGACTTCACTTTCAAACAGCCAAGGATAACCGTAGCTGTCGTCAATATTATCCCCCGTCTGTCCGCCGGGAGCATCGTGCATATCCAAAATAAGATAAAGATGATTGTCACGACACCAGTTCACCACACTGTCCACACGAGCAAATCCGTCCTGATTGACAGTCAACCCCATATAGTCCTCATCTGTGAAAAGTTTGTAATGGAAAGGAAGACGGATGGTATTCGCTCCCGTAGAAGCAATAAATTCCACGTCCTTCCGGGTGATATAGTTATCCTTGAACAATTTCCAAAACTCCGTTACAAAGTCCGGTCCTACCGCCTCGCAGAACATTTCATTAATGAAGCGTCCCGAATTGGTCTTGTTAAATCCAAACATATATCCTTCAGGATTCAGCCAGTTGCCCAAATTAGTACCCTTGATAAAAAGTTTGCTACCATCCGGCTGAATCAAGTCCGGTCCGGATACACGTACAAAAGCCTCGGGAGCAGGTACAGCACTATCCGACTGTACCTGTTTTTGCTGGCAGGAGACTAGTGTTCCTGCAAACAACAATGCGCACATTACATTTTTCATACCTATTTTATACAAATGTATTAATCAATTACTTCAAATTCAGCTGAAAGTCCTTCATCACTATTAGTCCCCAACCATAGCTTGAAATCACCCGGTTCCACTACTTTTTTCATATCTATATTCCAAAAAGCCAGTTCGCTAACGGGCAAAGAGAAAATGACTGTCCTCGTTTCTCCCGGCTGCAAAGCCACACGCCGAAAACCTTTGAGTTCCTTTACAGGACGAGTAACAGAAGCCACCTTATCCTGCACATAAAGCTGCACCACCTCTGTGCCTGCATATTTTCCGGTATTTGTCACATTCACGCTGGCAGTCAGCACATCACCCGTTTTCAGCTTATCAGCCGACAAGACCAATTTATCATAACCGAAAGTGGTATAAGACAATCCGTAACCAAAGGGAAACAAAGGACCGAACCCTGCATCCATATAGAAAGAAGAACATCCCAATGAAGTCTGTCCCGCCTCCAATGGAATATCATCAATCAATGTCTCCTTTCCACTGGGAGCACGTCCTGTATGATGATGCGCATAATAGACAGGCAACTGTCCTACCATCTTCGGGAAAGTAACCGGAGTTTTTCCACTGGGAACCATCTCACCGAACAACAGTTCGGCAATAGCCGGACCTCCCATCGTTCCCGGATGGAAAGAATAAAGAACAGCAGCAGACTTTTCCACTTCCTTGCCGATAGTCAACGGACGACCTGCCATAACTATAGTCACCACCGGCTTTCCGGTTTCCGACAAAGCCTCAACCAATTCGGACTGTGCGCCACGCAAACTCAAATCGGCCAAAGAATGCGCTTCTCCTGAAAGTATTGCTTCCTCCCCCACAAAAGCCAACACCACATCCGCACGGCGTGCCGCAGCAACCGCTTTCGCTATCCCAGCGATGTTTTTGTCACGACTATATGCCAACCCCGGTTCATAAATAACCTGCACCCTGTCGCCATACATTTCCTGCAAAGCTTTCAAAGGAGTCTGTGTATGATCCTTTTCGCCATCGAATACCCATGTGCCCATCTGGTCGTGAGGAGCATCCGCCATCGGACCTACCACGGCAACGGTACGTACCTTGTCCTTCAGCGGCAAGACTTCATCCGCATTCTTCAACAAGATAACAGATTCTCCGGCCGCTTCCTTTGCCTTGGCCAGATGCTCCTCTGCATATTTCACCTTTTGATCTGCCACCACATAAGGATTATCAAACAATCCCAAGCGGAATTTCAGGCGCAGGATGTTGCGCACCGCATCATCTATCGTTTTCCCGGACACTTTTCCTTCCTTTACCAGTGCTTCCAGGTTTCCAAGGAAAGAACCACTGACCATCTCCATATCCACTCCGGCATTCACCGCCTTCCAAGCAGCTTCCTTTGCATCCTTGCAAAAACCGTGAGCAATCATTTCCGTAGCCGAAGCCCAGTCCGTTACCACCATGCCGTCATAGTTCCACTCGCCACGCAGCACCTTTCTCAATATAAAAGCATTACCCGTGGAAGGCACTCCGTCATTGTCATTAAAAGAAGTCATGAATGTAGCACATCCGGCTTTCGCTGCCGCCTCGAAAGGAGGAAGATATACATTACGGAGCACACGCTCGGGAATAAACGTAGAATTATAATCCTTGCCTGACTCGGCAGCACCGTAGCCCACAAAATGCTTGGCACACGCAGCCATCGCCGTGGGATCACTCAACGAATCACCCTGAAATCCGCGTACCATGGCAGCTCCCATCACAGCATTCAGATAGGGGTCCTCTCCACAACTTTCGGCCATACGCCCCCAACGCGCATCGCGCGAAACATCAATCATCGGCGCAAACGTCCACCGGATACCGTCGGACGATGCCTCGATGGCGGCCACACGAGCTCCTGCTTCCACAATCTCGGGATTGAAAGTAGCCGCTTGCCCCAATGGAATGGGGAAAATGGTCTTATATCCGTGAATGACATCGCGGGACATTAGAACGGGAATACCCAAACGCGATTTCTTCACAGCTATTTCTTGCACTCTATTTACCAACTCGGGATCCGTCAGGTTCAGCAACGAACCTACTTTACCTTCCTTTATCAGCCCTGCCATTTCATCGATGTTCCCATTCGGGCTCAACTGATTCATCTGACCGATCTTTTCCTGCAAGGTCATCTTGCCCAGCAGTTCCTCCACCTTATTTTCAATCGTGTCCACCTTCATTCCTTGATGTGTACAAGCAAGGAAAGGCAACATAATTAAACAGGCGGAAAATAGTTTTAAATGCTTCATGGTATTACATTACTATTAATTCTTATTATTTTTGATATACACGTACATAATCTATTTCCTAAATCACCCAGTCATGCCTTACTATGAGCGGGCATCCTCCCAAAAACCGAAGAAAAGGATATTCCAATCATCAAACTATATCTCGTTAATGGCAGAATATCCTTTCCTTAACTAATTTCTATTACCTATTTAAACTTAATAATCATTCAAAATCAATACGGATTCTGAACAAGTGTACCCTGAGCCGCTTCAATTTCATCTTGAGGAATCGGCATATACTTCTTGCTCTCCGTCCACTGAAGACGATTAGGATTGCCCACCACACTATATTCCGTTTTTTCAGCATTCAGCACCATACCTCCACCGGGTTTCAACACTTCTGCGGCTTTACCGAAACGAACCAGATCATAATAGCGCTTGCCTTCACCTACAAACTCCAGACGACGTTCTTCCAGCAGATTATCCAAAGAAACCACTTTTTCAGAAACATTTGCACGGCTGCGGACTACATTATAATAAATCTGGGCAGTTCCTTGATCTCCTGTACGAAGAGCCAGTTCGGCTGCATTCAATAACGTTTCAGCATAACGGAAAATGCGCTGATTATTATCCCAGTTCAAATCACCCGATTTCGTAGCACCGTCATTGCCGCCTATACGCCCGATGTATTTACGCAAAAAAAGTCCGGTATTTTGGTAACGCCCTCCATATTTCACGACAATCCCCCTAGTCGCACAGTCTGCAATATATTTTTCCATGCAAAGGATACCGCCGTCACGACGTTGGTCGGTTTCCTCATATATATCGTAAACTTCTTTGGACACATCGCAGAATCCCCATCCGCCGACATAATCCGGCGAGCCGGACAAACCATCCACACCAATCATAGCCGGAACCACCGTACCACCAGGTTTATTGGCATCTCCCCAGTCACGAATACCTCCTTTAGCATAATAGTTGATTTCGAAAATTGATTCATCACACCATTCATTCTCCTGCTCCCAAATAGCACCAAACTCATTCATCAATTTATATTGGCCGGAATTAATGATCTCTTTCATATAAGCAAGTGCTTGAGGATAAGCAGCCTCGTCTTTCTGATACATAACAAAGTCCGCATAAAGCATGGCAGCAAAAGCCCAAGTAGCATGTCCGGAACGAACCGCCGTTTCTTTCATAGGCAATGCCTTACTGTCAAGCACTTCCTTCAAATCAGCCGTAACCAGCCGATAAATTTCATCTGCCGGTTTTTGCTCGGCGATATACAGAAAAGTCAAATTCACATCATAATACGGAACATTTCCCCAAAATTTCCATAACTGGTTATAATAAAAAGCACGTGTCACCTTACTTTCCGCAATATAATGTTTTTTCACATCTTCTGGCAAATCCGCCTTTTCGGCATCAACTATTACAAGATTTGAACGATTAATCCCAGAATAACTTGTAGTCCAAGCTCCCTTGAAATTCATAAGGCTTGTCAACTTATATTGTGAAGCAAGATGGATCTCCGCCTGATCTTGTTCATTTCCACCGCCGACATAAATATCATCTCCTTGAGCATCCGACACAAGAAACAGAGGACACCATCCGGAAAAATAGTCATACCAATGCATCGGGTCATAAGCAGCCGTAACGGCTTCATCTATGCGGGCCTGAGTCACATAATATCCATCAAGCCCCAATTTTGTAGAGGGTTCTACAGTCAAGAAATCATCACCGCAAGAAACGGTTCCCATTGCTAGCGCCGCAAGCGACAAGCAGACAAATATATTTTTTTTCATTTTCCTGTTTTTTTATTAGTTTAGAATGTTACGTTGCATCCCACTGTGAAGGTGCGGGCTTGCGGATAATAACCGCGGTCTATACCTGAACTGGTTCCATAAGATATTTCAGGTTCAAAACCTTTATACCCTGTAAAGGTAAGAAGATTTTCGGCAGCAACATAAACACGAAATCTTGAAATGAACACATTTTTCGTCAAAGCCTCCGGAAGGGTATAGCCCAACTGGATATTTTTCAAACGTACATAAGAACCATTCTTAATATACAAATCAGATACCTGGTTGTTGTGGTTCGGACCACCGTCCCATGTGAAACGCGGCATCGAATTGGACGTATTTTCGCCATGCCAGCGGTCAAGCATCTCTTCTGCCAGATTCACATAACGCAAATCTACACGACGAGTTGCATCAAAGATATCATTCCCTATGGCACCCGACCAAAGCATAGAGAAATCAAAACCTCTCCAACTGGCATTGAAATTGAATCCATACGTCCAGTCAGGGTCTCCCTTGCCAATCTTAGTCTGGTCGTCGGAATCTATCACACCATTACCATCGTTATCTACGAAGATAACGTCACCCGGCTGGGCGTTAGGTTGCAATTTTTCCCCTTTACTGTTCACATAAGCATCGATCTGAGCCTGATTCTGAAAAACGCCCGCTGTTTTGTAACCATAAAAGAATGGATAAGGCTGACCTTCTTCGGCACGGCTCACGTTACCGATCTGATGTACATTATCGTATGTTTCAAAGCCACTGGCATTACCAAGTCTGACCAACTTATTCTTCAAGTAGCTTATATTAGCATTAACACTGAACGCCCAGTCGCCGCTACGAAATTTGTAACCGGCTTCAAACTCAATGCCACTGTTTTCCATATCACCCACATTCCCCCAAGGCAACGATTCACCCAAATAACTGGGGATACTCATGGTTTTCAGCATACCATTGGTTTTCTTCTTGAACCAATCTACAGTAAATGTCAACGAATTATTAAAGAAACCAAAGTCAAGACCCGCATCATATTGTTCGCTCTCTTCCCACTTCAAGTCTGCGTTAGGAGTACCGGTAGGCTTACTGCCACCATTTACAATCTGATTCGAACCTCCGCCAAACGGATAATTGTTGCCCATAGCCACATTGGCAGTGTAACGGAACGCACCGATATTCTCGTTACCGTTCTTGCCCCAGCTTAAACGGAGCTTGACAGCACTCAGCCATTCGGGACGTTTAGCCATGAAACTCTCATTAGTGACATTCCATCCCAAAGATACGGACGGGAATGTACCCCATTTGTTGTTCGGGCCGAAATTAGAAGACCCATCGCGGCGGATCGTAAACTGAGCCATATAACGCTCTGCATAGTTGTAAGAAAAACGACCGAAGTAAGAAGCCAAAGTATGAGGGTCAAACGCTCCGCCATAGACATCGCGTTTGCCATCCGTCTTCAAACCGGAAGTAAAATCAATGCTGGCCTTGCTGCCGTCAATATCAATTAAATCCTGAGCAGAGCCCCCCAATCTGCGACCAGTATATTTAATGGCAGACTGTCCCAAAACGACAGCAAATGAATGAAAGCCGATTGTTTTGTCATAAGTCAAGACATTTTCAAGCTGCCATCTGCAACCGCGGTTCATTTCCGACCATGCTCCGGATTTGTCATTATGGGCATTGGTATTAAGAAAGTACGGATAATCATACCCATCATTTCCCCAGAAAGAAAGATCCGTGCCATACGACGCACGATATTTCAAATTATCCCAAAGTTTAAGTTCTGCAAAGAAATTGGCCACAAACTTGTCGCTGTTATTTTTTGTACCCGGCAACGACAAATAAGCCAACGGATTGGATATTTCATTGAAATCAGAAGCAGGTACATTATACAAACGGCCATTGCCATCAGCCACCAACGGACCATATTTGGCTACATCATTGGCAGTACGCTTTATCAAATCCTCCTCGCTACTCGGATAAATACTCATCAACGGAGTTAAAAACATGGCATTACCCACAGCCGATCCTGTAAGAGAGTTAGTTTCAATACCGGTGTTTTTAATACGTGAATAAGCAACATTGACACCCACTGTCATACCATGAAGCCAGTTGCGTTCGCCCGATTTGTCAAACAAAGTATAAGTGGTGTTGGTTCTGATAGTCATACGCCTGTAATTGCTTCGTCCAAAATTACCACCTACAATACCTTCTTGCTCATAGTAACCCAATGAAAGGAAATAGTTTAACTTATCCGTAGCACCACTTACACTCAACTGATGATTTTGTACCGGAGCGTCCGCATTAAATGTCTCCTTCAACCAATCGGTATCGGCATTGCCAAAACTCGACAACTTGGCACCGATAGCATCCTGCTCAGCCGTGGTGAGATTCCCCGTATTAAAGCGCGTATCGTTATCCTTGTTCACAGCCGCCTCAGTCATCATCATCTTATAGTCGGCAGCACCTAGCACACTGCGACGACGCCACGGATTCTGCCATCCGTAAGAAAAATCATACTGCACGGTAGTCTTTCCAATCTTGCCGGATTTGGTTGTCACCAAAACAACTCCATTCGCTGCACGTGCACCATACACAGCACCCGAAGCGGCGTCCTTCAGCACCTCGATGCTCTCGATATCACTGGGATTCAGATAATCAATACCGCCTTCAATCGGCATTCCATCTACTATATAAAGAGGATCTGAGTTATTAATTGTACCATTACCGCGTATCCGGATTTTACTGCCACTGCCGGGCTGGCCGGAAGCCAGTGTCACTTGCACACCAGACACAAGCCCTTTCAGAGCATTGTCCACACGAACAGGAGCCGTTTTTCCCAATTCGTCTGAACCTACTTTAGCAATAGAAGCGGTAACCACACTCTTTTTCTGGACACCATAACCAATTACCACCACTTCATCCAAAGTTTTGGTATCTTCTTCTAAGATAATGTTTAGAGGAGTAGAAGAAACTTTAACCTCTTGCGGCAGATAACCTACAAAAGTTACTTCAATAACCGCACTGCCCGATACGTCATTCAATTCAAAGTTACCGTCAAAATCGGTAATCGTACCGTTAGCCGTACCTTTTACCAACACACTGGCACCGATGACAGGTTCACCGGTTACATCTTTCACATTTCCCTTCACCCTTATTGACTGGGCGAACATTCCGATAGAAAAGAAAAGCAACAAGCAACAGGCTGATAAAACGTATCTGATTGCTTGCCTTCGATTAGAATCGTTTTTCATACATTAAAATATTAAAGTTAGAACTCATTTTTTCTCTGACTTTCGTCTGTGCAAAGATAGGATGAGCTATTATAGCGTGTATGGACAAGTAAAAAGGAAAAGTAAACCGAAAATATTTAAAATAAATTGATTTTCAACATATTGCACAAATCCGCTTTCATAAAAAAGTAAACCGGAGGCAAAGAACAAGGAACTTCATGAATAAGGAATTATACTAAAAAGACAGGTTAAAACCAGAGAAAAAACGGCAGAAGCCATGACAAGGATAGCAGTTATACCAATCATACTTAACAGACCTGCTAATCATTTCAAAGCAATTTACTAAAGCTTTTTATCCTACAGATTAATATATCGCACGTATGAAAGACGTACATCGCATTATAGTACGATATACATCGTAGCTACGAAAGACGTACATCGCACCTGCGTGCGATGTAGTAATATCCCGCATAAAAAACCTTAGACATACAACAGGAACACCTTAGGTTACGGCATAAACCCGAATAGCATATAAATCAAGACTTCGGAACTACTATTCCTGCATCTTGCCTAACGACCTCACCGTATCGGCAAACTCTTCTTTCGGAATAATAGCTTTATTACGCGTCTTCAACCGATAATTATAAACCGTTTGCGGAGAACAATGCAAAAATTCGGCTATTTTTATGCTATCATTGATCCCCAAACGAACCAAGGCATAGATGCGCAGCTCTGTATTCAACAATTCTCCTTCTTTCAGTATAATTCGTTCGTCGGGGTGCAGCAGAGCATTGAAATCATTCACAAAATCAGGATAGACATGTAGAAAAATGGCATCGAAGTTATGGTAAAATTCTTTCAGTTCAGTCTGCGCCATGGCAGGAGTATCCGTCAGCACCTTAATGTCCTCAAACTGTTTTACCTTAATCTTACGATTGATGTTTTTACGAAATTCATCCAACTTGCTGATGTAGTTGGAACAAATCGCAAACACATAACCAATATACTCTTCCTTAACATAATTGGACTCACGCAATTGACCGTTCGCCTCCTTCAACTGCCTGTTCAGAGATTGTAACTGATCGTTCACTTCCGCCAACCGCGTATGCGCCTGTGAAAGTTCGTCCACATGTTTGTTCAGCAAGTGATTGACCTCGTTCAACTTGGTGCGCGAGTTGGAAAGATGCTTCATCTGCCTGTATATATAAAGAATAGCAACAAGCAGCACCACAGAAAGGATACTTACCACTATCAAAAACACATGCAGGCGTGCTTCCTGCATCCGGTTACGTTCCAAATAGGCCTGATGAATAGCATCCTGCACTTCCGAAATGCCAACCACACGCACACGGTTGCGATAGACCTGAGCATTCTGAAGACAATAATTAATATAGATATAAGCACGATCAATATCCCCCAATTCGAACAACGCCTTTGCCAGCTCCTCCAAAGAAGCAATGTCCTTGTTGGCTGTACGCACATCTGCCATGGCCGAAAGAGCCATATATTTTAGATAAGCATCCTGCTGTCCCCCTTCGCGATAGAGACATGCCAGAATATAGGCATTCATTGCATCCCTCCGAGTTTCCAGACGCGAAGCGGCAACCTCCTCCAATAATTCTTTCTTTACCGGGCCGGATTCGGAAGTTCCCAAAAACTTCCACCCCTTATACCATAAGTAAAAAGGATCTTGAGAAGTTATGGTAGCATAAATAGAATCTTTATACGCTCCTTCTTTCTGATAGTATCCTTCACGAAGATTACCCATATTATCATTCCCGGAATATTGCCCGAAATGGGAATAAAGATACATCATCTGCCCGTAATATTCCACTTTCAACTCAGGAGCAAGCAATTGTCCCGAAACACCTTGCAGTTCATCCAATGCTTCTTTCAACAGTCCGGTGGCCGCCAATAAGAACGATTTCTTAATTTTCCATTCGGCCTGCCACTCTCTCCGGCCAATTTCACAAGCTATGGACAGGTTCTTATCTACATAAGACATGGCTGAATCTGCATTATACACAAAATATTCATCATAAAACATTTTGTTCAGCCAATACTGCTCTTCCAGTGTCCGGATACTCTTTCTCTGCCTACGAAGCTGATCTATCTTTTCTTCCTTAGCCGCAACAAACTCATTTTTCCGTACAACCAATGAATCCAACTTAAATAAAAGCGACTCTATTTCAGCACTATAAGGAGAAGCGGACAAAGGAGCAGAGATAAGCAAAACCCAAAAGACGAATAAATTTCTCATAGCATTCCTCATTATAACAAGGCACAAATATAAGCCAATCAATTGAAACCGAACTTATATTTTACAAAAAAGTCACTTATGTAGGACTTTATTTCCTTCGAATACCCTCTTTGCGCAGATATAACCTTCCTCATAAAGAGCGGTCAGTTTCTTGATATCCGTTTCGATACGATCCACCTCCATCCGTCGGGCCGGACGGATTACCCGTATTTTTCCTTCATCCTCCAGTTGCTCCACCAGCTCAAGCTGTTCATTATACACCTGGCAACGCCTGCTCAATGCCACACGCAACCGAGGATATTTCTTGTAAATAAAATGGGGAATCTTGATATCTTTTTCTTTCTTACGATATCCTCTGTTACGAGTCAACACGACTACATTCCTATCATAGCCCTGCTGCATGGCACGCACCACCGGAATAGAATCCACAATCCCCCCATCCAACATCGGTTCCCCATCCACATACGTAATAGGGCAAACGTAGGGCAGGCTGCTGGATGCCTTCACAATAGCTATGATACGGTCGGCATCTTGCTTCTCTTCCAAATAGCAGGCCCTTCCTGTCACACAACTGGTAGTCACCATCTCAAAACGGGCAGGATTCTCAGCATACGCCTTATAATCATAAGGAAGAATTTGCTTTGGGAACTGATCATACAACAAATTCTGGTCAAGGATGCAACGCTTGCGCCACAAATGCCTGATACTGATATAGTGATATTTATCCAACAAATCAATGTTGCTGAACTTGGCTCTCCCCCGCTGGCGTGACATATATGAAAGACCATTACACGCTCCGGCAGACACACCGATGCCGTATGGGAACCAAATAGCATGATCCATCATATAATCGAGTACGCCGCAAGTAAACACTCCACGCATACCGCCTCCTTCCAATACCAATCCTGTTTTCTCGTCTATTTCCATCTATTTTATGAAAAACAATCTATCAATAAGCAATGTTCATCGCAAAGTTATCTTTTTCATTGCATATCTGCATTTTTTTTTAAATTTAATTTCGTATATTTGCAAAACAGTTAAATAAATCATCAAATTAAAACTAAGGTTAACCATGTTCGATTCCTCAACTTATCAAAGACGCCGCCAAGCACTTAGAAACAAAGTGCAAAACGGCATTATCCTGATACTAGGCAACAACGAAGCTCCGGCAAACTATCCGGATAACACATATAAATTCCGTCAAGACAGTTCCTTTCTTTATTTTTTCGGTCACTCCCATCCCGGATACGCCGGTGTGATGGACATTGAAGCCGGAGAAGATTATTTCTTCGGAAATGATGTGGACATGGATGACATTATTTGGATGGGTCCCCAGCCCAGCGTAAAAGATCTGGCCGCACAAGTAGGAATCCAGAAAAGTTTTCCGTTTGCCCAACTGAAAGAAATGATAGGAAAGGCTGTCGCACAAGGCAGAAAAGTACATTTCCTCCCTCCTTACCGTTTCGACAACATGCTGCTGCTGGAAGACCTGACCGGTATCCGTGCAGCCATAGTAAAAAAATATGCTTCTGTAGAACTGATAAAAGCCGTAGTTGATTTACGCTCCGTAAAAGAAGCTTGCGAAATAGCGGAAATCGACCTGGCATGTAACATTGGTTACGAAATGCACACGGCCGCCATGCGCCTGTGCAAACCGGGAGTAAAGGAACAATATATCGCCGGAGTATTGGACGGCATCGCCGCTTCTTATGGAAGCATGACCTCATTCGCCACCATCCTGACCCAGCATGGGGAAACATTGCACAACCATGACCACAGCCATATATTAGAGGTAGGCCGCATGATGCTGACAGATGCCGGTGCCGAAAGAGTGACCAATTATTGCTCAGATCATACACGCACCGTGCCAGTAGGAGGTAAATTTGAAGGACGGCAGAAAGATATATACAACATTGTATTGGCCTGCCATGATAAAGCGTTGGAAATAACCCGTCCGGGCATAACTTATATGTCTGTGCACCTGGAAGTGTGCAAAGTACTAGCTCAAGGATTAAAAGACCTGGGACTCATGAAAGGTAATGTAGAGGAAGCCGTCGCCGCCGGTGCACATGCCCTGTTCTTACCTCACGGATTGGGACACATGATGGGATTGGACGTACATGACATGGAAGATTTGGGACAAATTTATGTAGGATACGATGATGAAATCCGGCCTTCTTCCCAGTTTGGTCTGGCATCTCTACGCATGGGACGCCGGTTGCAAGAAGGTTTTGTAATTACTGACGAACCCGGTTGCTATTTTATCCCCGCTTTGATAGACAAATGGAAAGCAGAGAAAATGCATACAGACTTCCTGAACTTTGACGCTATCGAGAAATTCAAAGATTTTGGAGGCATCCGCCTGGAAGATGACATTCTGATTACTCCGGAAGGTTCCCGTTTCACTGGCGAGAAACGCATCCCTATCACTATTGAAGAAGTAGAAACTATCATGAACGAATAAACAAAAACAATTAATATACCCAAAATGAAAAGATTTACCTTATTAGCAGCATTAGGTTTATGCAGCATGAACCTCTTTGCACAAGACATCCAAAAAGAAGGCTCCAAGGAAGAAGGCTTCGTATTTACTACAGTAAAAGAATTACCTATCACATCCATCAAGAACCAGAGCCGTGCCGGTACTTGCTGGTGCTACTCCAGTATGGCTTTTTTGGAATCAGAACTGCTCCGTATGGGAAAAGGAGAATATGATTTTTCTGAAATGTATATTGTACACCAAACCTATTTAGACCGTGCTGATGCCGCCGTGCGTACACATGGAGATGTATCCTTCTCACAAGGAGGTTCTTTTTATGATGTTATTTACGGCATGAAGAAATTTGGTTTGGTGCCCGAAGAAGTGATGCGCCCGGGCGTAATGTATGGTGACACGCTGAGCAACCATACAGAGCTGACCGCCATATCAGACGCCGTAGTAGCGGCCATAGCCAAAGGAAAACTGCGTAAGCTCCAGACCGACAGCAACCGTACTCCTTTGTGGAAAAAGGCCATCACAGCCATCCACGATATCTATTTAGGTGAATGTCCCGAAAAATTCACATACAAAGGAAAAGAATATACTCCTCAGTCATTCTTCGAATCAACCGGATTGAATCCCGATGATTACATCTCATTGACCTCTTACACACACCATCCGTTCTATGAACCATTTGTTCTTGAGATTCAAGACAACTGGCGCTGGGGACAATCATACAACCTTCCGCTCGATGAATTCATGCAAGTGTTCGACAATGCCATCTATAATGGCTATCCCATCGCCTGGGGATCCGATGTCAGCGAACAAGGCTTTACACGCGATGGCGTAGCCGTAATGCCTGATGCCGAAAAAGCACAGGAACTCAGCGGTTCGGACATGGCACACTGGCTGAAAATGAAACCGGAAGAAAAGAAACTGAACAGCAAGCCCCAACCTCAGAAATGGTGTACACAAGAAGAACGCCAGGAAGCATACGACAATTGGGAAACAACCGATGACCACGGTATGCTGATTTACGGTATTGCCAAAGACCAGGAAGGAAACGAATACTACATGGTAAAGAACTCTTGGGGAAAAGCCGGCAAATACGAAGGTTTATGGTATGCTTCAAAAGCATTCGTGCGTTACAAGACCATGAATATTGTAGTAAATAAAAATGCATTGCCTAAAGAAATCGCCAAGAAATTAGGTATTAAGTAATTATCTATTATACAACATCTTACCGCTAATTCCATAAAATATATATGGAATTAGCGGTTTTTTTATTTGTTTTTTCCTAACTTTACGGATTGATTGGGAGGATATAACCGAACTGTTATTCCGCCCAATCCCCGAGAGCAGAAAAAAGAAAAAACAATATATAAAATGAATCACAAATGGAATTATCAATCTCCAAGCCAAGAACAGACAGAAGCAGCCAAGGCATTAGCAAAGGAAACAGGAATCAGTCCGATTCTATGTAAACTGTTGCTGGAAAGAGGTATAACCTCAGTAACAGAGGCTAAAAGGTTCTTCCGTCCCCAGCTTAACGAACTACACGATCCATTCCTGATGAAGGATATGCACATTGCTGTAGAACGTCTCAATCAAGCTATGGGCAGGAAAGAACGTATTCTGATTTATGGAGATTATGATGTAGACGGTACAACGGCAGTCGCATTGGTATATAAGTTTCTCCAGCAGTTCTATTCGAACATTGATTACTATATTCCCGACCGGTATAATGAAGGATACGGAGTATCGGTAAAAGGAGTGGATTATGCCTGCCAAACAGGTGTAAAACTTATTATTGTGCTGGATTGTGGTATTAAAGCCGTAGAGGAAATTGCTTATGCAAAAGAAAAAGGCATCGATTTCATCATCTGTGACCACCATGTGCCTGATGATATATTACCACCGGCTGTAGCTATTCTGAATGCCAAACGTGTAGACAACACATATCCTTACGACCATCTTTCAGGATGTGGTGTAGGCTTCAAATTCATGCAGGCTTTCGCCTTGAACAATGGCATTGAATTCCATCAACTGACTCCTTTATTGGATTTGGTAGCCGTCAGTGTAGCATCGGATATCGTACCTATCATGGGAGAGAACCGGGTGCTGACCTATCATGGCTTAAAGCAGTTGAACTCCAATCCCAGTGTAGGATTGAAAGCTATTATCGATGTATGCGGATTATCTGAAAAAGAAATCACTGTAGGCGACATCGTATTCAAGATAGGTCCGCGCATCAATGCATCCGGACGTATACAAAACGGGAAAGAAGCGGTAGAGCTACTCATAGAAAAGGACTTCTCGACAGCATTAGAGAAAGCCAATCAGATCAACCAATACAACGAAACTCGTAAAGATCTGGATAAAACCATGACCGAGGAGGCCAATCAAATTGTAGACCATTTGGCAGGATTAGCAGACCGACGTTCCATTGTCATCTATAATGAAGCGTGGCACAAAGGAGTTATCGGTATTGTGGCTTCACGCCTTACAGAGATTTATTATCGCCCGGCAGTAGTATTAACCCGTACAGATAATTTAGCAACGGGATCCGCCCGTTCCGTATCAGGTTTCGATGTTTACAAAGCCATCGAACACTGTCGAGACTTGTTGGAAAATTTTGGAGGACATACGTATGCCGCAGGACTATCCATGAAAGTGGAAAATGTGAAAGAATTCACTCACCGTTTTGAAACCTATGTCACAGAACATATTTTACCGGAACAGACCAGTGCTGTTATAGATATTGATGCAGAAATTGACTTCCGCGATATCACTCCGAAGTTCCATGCCGACCTGAAAAAGTTCAACCCCTTCGGACCGGACAACCACAAGCCAATCTTTTGTACACATAATGTATATGATTATGGTACCAGCAAAGTGGTAGGGCGTGACCAGGAACATATCAAGCTGGAACTGGTGGACAACAAGTCAAACAATGTAATGAACGGCATCGCTTTCGGACAAAGTTCGCAAGCACGCTATATCAAGACCAAACGTTCTTTTGATATTTGTTATACCATTGAGGAAAATACGCATAAGCGTGGCGAAGTACAATTGCAGATAGAGGATATAAAGCCCAGTGAGGAATAACAATAAAGATTTATCTTTGGAGTATGTCAAAGCTTTAATGACGTTATCATATATACCGGTAACAAGATGACAAGTCATTTTAGTTTTGACATAATTTCCTTATTTTCCTTCCCATGACCTATAAAGAAATTCTAAAACAATATTGGGGATATGATGACTTTCGGGGCATACAGAAAGAAATCATTGAAAGCATAGGCAGCGGTCACGACACACTAGGGCTGATGCCTACCGGTGGCGGCAAATCCATCACCTTTCAAGTTCCGGCTTTAGCCCAGCCCGGATTATGCCTGGTCATCACACCTCTTATCGCCCTGATGAAAGACCAGGTACGTAATTTACGAGACCGGGGCATCAAAGCTTTGGCAGTCTATTCGGGCATGACACGTGAAGAAATCATCGTCGCACTGGAAAACTGCATCTTCGGCAACTATAAATTCCTTTATATCTCCCCGGAGCGGCTGAATACCGAAATATTCCGTAGCAAACTACGGAGCATGAAGGTAAGCATGATCACGGTAGACGAGTCACACTGCATCTCACAATGGGGATATGATTTCCGCCCCGCTTATCTGAAAATTGCAGAAATCCGCGAGCTCCTTCCCGACATACCTGTCCTGGCACTGACAGCAACCGCCACCCCGGAAGTCGTAACAGACATTCAGGCCAGGCTGAGCTTTAAAAAAGACAGCCAGGTTTTCCGGATGAGTTTCGAAAGAAAGAACCTGGCCTATATTGTACGTCCTACAGAAAACAAACAGGAAGAACTGTTACATATTTTAAACAGCGTGCCCGGCTGCGCCATAGTCTATACCCGCAACCGGAAAAGAACACGCGAAATAGCCGAACTGCTGATCAAGAACGGCATAACCGCCACTTTCTATCATGCCGGTTTGAATAATGATGTAAAAGACCAACGTCAAAAAAGCTGGCTCACCGGAGAAAACCGTGTCATGGTGGCAACCAACGCCTTCGGCATGGGCATCGACAAACCGGATGTACGTATCGTGATCCATATAGATATGCCCGATTCTCCCGAAGCCTATTTCCAAGAGGCGGGACGGGCCGGCCGTGACGGACAGAAAGCATACGCTGTCCTGCTATACGCCCAAAGTGATAAAACCACCCTCAACAAGCGTATCAGTGACACATTCCCCGACAAGGAGTATATCCGGAAAGTGTATGAAGACATCAACTACTATTTTCAAATGGCCATGGGAGACGGCATGGGTTGCACCTTTGCCTTCAACCTGGATGAATTTTGCCGTAACTTCAAACATTTTCCCGTACAGGCAGACAGTGCTTTAAAGATCCTGACCCGCGCCGGATATTTGGAGTATACGGATGAACAAGATAATGCCTCACGCATTCTTTTCACCATGCGGCGCGACGAACTCTATAGACTACACGAGAATGATACAGATACAGAGAAACTGATAAACATCATCCTGCGTTCTTACACAGGATTATTTACCGATTATGCCTGCATCAACGAAGACTCCTTAGTCATCCGTTCCGGATTAACCCGCCAACGGATCTATGAAATATTGCTGGCACTGACCCGCAAACATATCATACATTACATTCCCCGAAAAAAGACACCTTATATTATATATACCCGTGAACGGCAAGAAAAAGAGCGTCTTGTCCTGACCCGGGAAATATACGAAGACCGGAAAAAAAGCTATACCACCCGAATCAAGGCTATGATAGAATATGCCACAGCCGGTGATAAATGCCGCAGCCGCATGCTGCTCAGATACTTCGGAGAAAAGAACGAGCACAACTGCGGACAGTGTGATGTATGCCTTAACAAACATCATTCAGGAATAAAACAGGGAGAATTCCAGGAACTGGAAACGAAAATCAAACAGCTATTACAAGCAAATTCCATGCCCGTTTCAGAACTGCTGAACCAATTGGATAGCAATCGTGAAAAAGCGGAAAAGGCACTCTCTTACCTACTTTCCGAAGAAATAATACAATTAAAAAATGGAATTCTTACTTTATAAATCGTATCTTTGCCATTAATTTATTAACCTCTTACATCAACAGAACATGAAAAAAATACATCTGGCAATCATTTGTCTTTTTACCGGTTGTAACATCTTCGCCCAAAACATAGATGTACAGCCCATACCTCAACAAATCTCTAAACATAACGGACAGATCAATTTATCTGAAACTTACCAGCTATTGGGAGCAACTGAAGCTAGTCCGTATGCCGTACAAGAATTAAAAGATCTATTGGGTGAAAAACAACCGGCCAATATCGGTTTGCGCATCTATATCGGAGAAAAAGGAGACAAATCTATCCGCAAGTTTACTCGTCAGATTCCCAATCAAAAGGAAGGTTATTACTTGTCTATCAATGAAAAAGAAATTGTCCTGGCAGGAAATGACGAACGTGGGACCTATTATGCCTTGCAAACCTTGAAACAGTTACTCAAGGACAATCAATTACCAGTGGTAGAGATACAAGACTATCCGGCCATCCGCTACCGTGGTGTCGTAGAAGGATTTTACGGAACTCCTTGGAGTCATGAAGCCCGTCTTCGCCAACTTCAATTTTATGGTGAAAACAAAATGAACACCTATATATATGGTCCTAAAGATGATCCTTACCACAGTTCTCCCAACTGGCGTCTGCCCTATCCCGAGAAAGAAGCAAGGCAATTACAGGAATTAGTAAAAGTAGCGAAAGAAAACGAAGTTGATTTCGTATGGGCCATCCATCCGGGACAAGACATCCAATGGAATCAGACAGACCGCGACCTACTGCTAGCCAAATTTGAAAGGATGTACGTACTAGGCGTCCGTTCTTTTGCTGTCTTCTTTGATGATATTTCAGGAGAAGGTACAAACCCTGTGAAACAAGCAGAGCTGCTGAACTATATAGATGAGCATTTCGTAAAAATAAAACCGGATGTGACTCCTCTTATCATGTGTCCCACAGAATACAATAAAAGCTGGTCAGATCCTGCCAAAGGATATCTTACTACATTAGGAGACAAACTGAACCCATCTATACAAATCATGTGGACAGGAGACCGAGTTATTTCCGATATAACCAAGGACGGCATTGAATGGATAAACGAACGGATCAAGCGTCCTGCCTATATCTGGTGGAACTTCCCAGTTTCCGATTACGTCAGAGACCACTTGCTCATGGGGCCGGTATACGGAAACGACACCCAGATAGCCGATCAGATGTCCGGCTTTGTAACTAATCCGATGGAACATGCCGAAGCCTCTAAAATAGCCATTTACAGTGTAGCTTCATACGCTTGGAATCCGACAAAATATAACAGTGAAAAAACTTGGAAAGACGCTATTATGAATATTTTGCCCGATGCAGCTACCGAATTGGAATTCTTTGCCACCCATAATTCGGACTTAGGTCCCAATGGACATAAATATCGCCGGGAGGAATCTGTAAATCTCCAACCTACAGCACAGAGCTTTACTGAAAGTTACCTGAAAAAGCAAACTTATACAGAAGAAGATTTCTCTATTCTACAAGAAACCTTCAATCAGATGATTGAATCAAGTGATATTTTGGCAGCTCATATTGATAACAATCCGATTATAGCAGAAATCATGCCTTGGCTTCATCAATTCAAACTATTGGGCGAAACCGGAAATGAAGTACTGGCAATGACTAAAGCATACAACCAGCATGACCAATCTTTATTTATGCGCAAATACAAACACGTAAAAGCCTTGCAGCAACAAATGTTTCAAATTGATCAGACATACAACCAGAACCCTTACCAACCAGGTATAAAGACAGCAGAAAAAGTCATCAAACCATTGATTGATCAAACTTTTTCCATCGTCACACAACGCTATAATCAAAAATATAATACCCTGCTGAATGCTGAAACCAACTATATGCCACACAAATTAATAAGCGATATCAGTCAGATAAAGAACCTGCCTTTACAGGTAAAAACAAACCGCATTCAGATTTCTCCCGCGCTGGAAGTTATCAAATGGCCTGGCAATGGTTCATTGACTATCGAATTGGATCAAGTTTATCCCGGAGAAAATATAGATATAGATTTCGGGAAACCGGAAATCGCAGCTTGGGGAAGCCTTGAGATATCTGCAAATGGAAAAGATTGGAGCAAAATAAATTTCACACAAGAAAAGAACAGACTGACCGCCAGCTTACAAAAGAAGCCGATAAAGGCAGTACGTTTTACCAACATACAGAATCAAGAACAAGAAATTTACCTCAGACGATTTGTTATAACAATAGACAAATAAAACAACTATAAATTATGGGCCTATTTAAATCCTTATTCGGCGGAAACAATACCCCCGAAACCGAAAAAGAGAAAAATGATAAAAAGAACTTCGAGATTTTGAAATACGATGGTATCCGCGCCCAACGTATGGGTAAACTACCATACGCCATTAAGTGTTTTGAAGAAGCAGTCACCATCAACGATGAATTGGAAACTCTCAGCCTGCTAGCCACGGCTTATACCCAGGCAAACCGGCTGGACGACGCCCGTATCACACTAGACCGCATGGCCACAAAAGATCCCGGACAAATAAACACCTTCCTTTCACTGGCAGGTATCTGCTATATGCAAGAAGATTACAAAAATATGAATGATGCCTGCCAAAAAGCATTGGTTTTGGACAATAAAAACCCCTTGTCTTTCTATTTGACCGCAAAAGCCGCCATCGGTATGAAAGACGATATTACCGCCATCGCCATGCTGACTAAAGCTATTGTATTGAAAGAAGATTATACCGAAGCCTATCAGCTGCGCGCTGAAGTACTTTGGAATATGAAACAAGCAAAAGATGCTGCCGAAGATATACAAAAGCTGCTCAGCCTCAATCCGGATGATGAACAAACCCTGCTCTTGAAAGGAGAAATCCTAGCCGCCACCAATGAACCGGAGCAGGCGCAGGAATGTTTTAATCAAGTATTGTCACTCAATCCGTTTAACGAAAAAGGTTATCTTTTGTCGGGCGAACTATATTTAGCCAACAAAGATCTGGAAAAAGCACTTGCAGTATATGATGAAGCTATTGAAATCAATCCCGACTTCGCCAAAGCCTATCACGAACGGGGGCGCATCAAACTGCTCCAAGGAGATAAAGACGGCTCCATGGAAGATATGAAAAAAGCCATCGAATTGGCACCCGAAAATGAAACAAATATTACCGGTCAATACAACAACTTTGAGAATATGACCAAAAATGTTCCGTTTTGACGACAGAACTTTCTGATCTGTTTTATTGTTTATCCTATCATACAGGATAAACAATAAAACGCATGAGCATAAAAGAACAATATTGGAAATACTCCCTCATCACACTTATTTTAGGGTTAGGGCTTATTCTTTTCATCAAAATATCCCCTTTCACAGGAGGTATTTTGGGAGCATGTACCCTTTATATCATGATGAGAAAACAGATGCTGTATCTCACACAAAAGAAGCATCTCAAAAAAGGCCTTGCCGCCATCCTCCTTCTGATAGAAACCGTTCTCTGTTTTTTAGTCCCCTTGGCTCTGGCTGTATGGTTGTTAATCATCAAAATACAAACCATCGACGTAAATACAGCCGGATTTATCCACACTATAACAGACCTTGCCTCCAAACTTCATGATCAGACAGGATACAACTTATTGAGCACAGAAAATATCTCATCCATGGCTTCTATTCTTCCTGCCATCGGACAATTTCTAATGGGCAGTATCGGTAGTTTTGCGGTAAATGCCTTCGTCTTGATTTTTGTACTCTATTTCATGTTTATTGGTGGTATCCGGATGGAAAAATACATTTATGAGCTATTACCATTCAGCGAGACAAACAAAAAAAATGTATTGAAAGAAATCAATATGATTGTCAGGAGCAACGCTATCGGAATTCCTCTATTGGCAGTCATTCAAGGAGGAATAGCCACAATAGGATACTATTTGTTTGGTGTGCCCAGTGCCTTGTTGTTCGGCTTCTTCACCTGCTTTGCTACAGTCATTCCCATTGTAGGAACAGCATTGGTTTGGTTTCCGTTGGCTACATATCTGGCATTGTCGGGAGAGTGGTCTCATGCAATCGGGTTGCTTCTTTATTGCGGACTAATTGTGACAAATATTGATAATCTAATTCGTTTCGTTCTACAAAAAAAAATGGCGGATACCCATCCGCTCATTACCATTTTCGGAGTAGTCATCGGACTGTCGTTATTTGGATTTATGGGAATCATATTTGGACCGCTATTGCTATCCATTTTCATTTTGTGCGTGAACATCTTTAAAACGCAATTCTTATCATCCGACAATCCATCCAAAAAGTAAGTGCACTTTAATAGATAGGATAAGCGCACTTACCTTTTTACCTACCATGTATTATATCAACTGATAAGCATCTGCCAGTTGTTTCATGGCTTTTTCGATAATACAACGCGGACTTGCCACGTTCAAACGCATAAAGCCAATACCTTCCTTACCAAACATTTCCCCGTCATTCAACGCCAAATGTGCTTTATCTACAAAAAAATCATTCAGATCTTTTTGACTCAATCCTAATTCACGGCAATCTAGCCATACCAAATAAGAAGCTTCGGGACGAATAGCTTTGATTTTAGGTGTATGATTTTTCAAAAACTCATCTACGAAATCTATGTTCCCTTGTATATAAGCCAAACATTGGTCAAGCCATTCCGTACCATGACTATAAGCAGCCTCAACAGAAAGAAAAGCAAAAACATGTCCCATATCCAACTCACCGGCATCTATATACACACGGAAACGCTTACGCAATTCTTCATCAAAAATAAGGGCATGTGAAGCAGACAGCCCCGGCATATTAAAAGCCTTGCTAGGAGACATAAAAGTAACGGAATTCATTCGAGCCTTTTCACTGATAGCAGCAAAAGGACGATGCGTATGAGGAGGTAAAGTCAAATCCGCATGAATTTCATCCGAAAAGACCAATACTTTCTCATCATAACAGATATCAGCTATCGCCCGTAACTCATCCTCTGTCCATACCACGCCACCCGGATTATGAGGATTACACAAGATAAAGAGCTTGCAACCCTTTACCTGTTCACGGAAGGCATCCAAATCCATGCGGTACATTCCGTTCTCCCACTTCAGCGGATTGGTGACCAGTGTACGTTCATTACGAGTAGTGATCCATGCAAAAGGATGATAAACAGGCGGCTGAATCATTACCTTATCCCCTTTCCTGGTAAAACAATTCATAGCCATACCGATGCCCGGTACAATGCCGGGAACAAAATTTATCATTTCCTTAGCCACGGTCAGATCATAACGCTGTTTTACCCAGTTTATAATCGCATTATAATAACTGTCCGGCTTACCGGTATAGCCCAGGACCTCATTCTCGCAACGCTTACGAATTGCCTCTGTTACAAAAGGAGCTGTGGCAAAATCCATATCTGCCACCCACAAAGGAATCAAATCCGCACGTCCCCACACTTCCTTCGCCTCTTCCAGCTTAACGGCGGCAGTACCGTTGCGGTCTATTACTTTATCAAAATCGTATTTCATTATTTGTATCTTTTAAAATCGAATCCAAATATATAGAAAAAGTCCGCAACAATCCATATAAGGACGAAAGATTTTCCGTCCTTGTTCATCAACTTCATTATTTAAGCACCTTCAATACTTCAGGCATCTGCACTGCCAGTTTCTTACCTTCCGTTACTCCTGCAAAATCAAACAACATACCTGCCGCACAATGGCCCATCAATATGTTACCTTTTTCACCGAAAGCCTTCAGCGCGGACATCAAATCAATGTTATAAGGTTTATCTGCATAATGATTCGGTTCAGAAACCCATGTAAAGTTACCGGGAAAAAAGAATATACCTCCATAACCGGACATGGTTCATTTGCAAAATAGGACAAGAACTGCCCCTATTAATAAAACAATGCCTGCAAGCAAAGTAACGTTTGCCCTTCACATCAAGCAGACGATTCCTTGTCTCATTCAGCCGTTCGCGACTCGCCCGGCGAAGCTCCCTGTTTTCCTTATCACGCCGCATCATGTCATTGATGCATCCCAGAGTCCCCATACACCCTCCTTTATTTAATGAATAATGATAGCCGACAATGCAGACCTGTCTATTCACAAAGATACTTTATTTATTCCAGAATACAGGTTATTGAGACAAAGAAAAAATATTTTTGAAAAAAAACCTCCTCTTTATTTGTTTTTGCTAGAAATATATTACTTTTGCAGCGTATTCAATAACAATAAGAACAAAATGAAAGCATTATACAATACATACTTTTTCTTCTTTTATTACTTTTACTTTAGCAACAAAGTGAAGCGGGAGTTTGTATATATACGTTAAACAACGAATAAATCAATGCGATAATAACAACGAAATCCCGCTTCCGGCAAGAAGCGGGATTTTTTTATAATAAATAAAACAGCAAATGAAAATAGCAATACAAGGTGTACCGGGCTCATATCACGACATTGCCGCCCACAAGTTCTTCCCAAGTGAAGAAATCGAACTAATCTGCTGTTCCACATTCGAGGAAATCTTCTCGAATATGAAACAGGATAGCAATGTTATTGGTATGCTTGCTATCGAAAACACCATTGCAGGCAGCCTGCTGCATAACTACGAGTTACTGCGCGAAAGCGGAATGACTATTATCGGAGAACACAAACTACGCATCAAGCACAGTTTCATGTGTCTGCCCGATGATGACTGGGATACATTGACCGAAGTAAACTCCCACCCCGTCGCCTTGGCACAATGCCGGGAATTCCTGATGCAACATCCCAAACTGAAAATCGTAGAAACGGAAGATACAGCCGGGAGCGCGGAAGCCATCAAACGGGATAACCTGAAAGGGCATGCCGCCATCTGCTCCAGATACGCCGCCGATTTGTACGGAATGAAGGTATTGGAAGAGGGTATCGAAACCAACAAACACAACTTCACCCGTTTCCTGGTAGTGGCCGACCCGTGGAAAGCCGACGAACTCCGCAACCGTTCCAGTGTGAACAAAGCCAACATCGTCTTCTCCCTCCCCCACAACGAAGGAAGCCTGTCGCAAGTGCTCTCCATCTTTTCTTTCTATAAAATCAATCTCACCAAAATCCAATCATTGCCCATCATCGGACGCGAATGGGAATACCTGTTCTACGTAGATGTAATTTTCAATGATTATCTGAGATACAAACAGTCTATTGACGCCGTAACCCCATTGACAAAAGAACTTAAAATATTAGGAGAATATGCAGAAGGAACATCAACCATATAATATTCAGCCGGCAGACCGTCTGGCGAATGTTAGCGAATACTATTTCAGCCGTAAACTGAAAGAAGTGGCACAAATGAATGCCGAAGGTAAGAATGTGATCAGCCTGGGGATAGGAAGCCCTGACATGCCTCCTTCGGAAGAAACCGTCAACGTGTTGTGCGAGCAGGCGAAACGCCCCGATGTTCACGGATACCAGCCCACCGTCGGCATCCCCGAACTACGCAAAGCCATGGCCGGCTGGTACAAACGCTGGTATCATGTCGATCTTGATCCGGTGACAGAAATCCAGCCTCTGATCGGTTCCAAGGAAGGCATCCTGCATGTGACACTGGCATTTGTCAATCCGGGTGACCAGGTATTGGTTCCCAATCCGGGATATCCTACCTACACCTCTTTAAATAAAATATTAGGCAGCGAGATTGTGAACTACAACCTGCGCGAAGACAACCATTGGCAACCCGACTTCGAGGAACTGGAAAAGATGGACTTGAGCCGCGTCAAGATTATGTGGACCAACTACCCCAATATGCCGACCGGAGCGAACGCCACGATGGAGCTGTATGAAAAGCTGGTAGACTTTGCACGCCGCCATAACATTGTGATTGTAAACGACAACCCGTACAGCTTCATCCTGAACAAGCAGCCATTGAGCATACTCAATGTTCCCGGCGCCAAAGAGTGTTGCATTGAATTCAATTCCATGAGTAAGAGCCACAACATGCCTGGCTGGCGTGTGGGAATGCTTGCTACCAACGCGCAGTTTGTGCAATGGATATTAAAGATAAAGAGTAATATCGACTCTGGTACTTTCCGCCCCATGCAACTGGCCGCCGCACAAGCTTACAACAACAGCGTGGAATGGCACGAAGAAGCGAACATCAATGTCTATAACCACCGCCGCCAACTGGCAGAAGAGATTATGAAGGTGCTTGGTTGTACTTTCGATTCCAATCAAGTAGGCATGTTCCTTTGGGGGCGCATTCCCGAATCTTACAATGATGTGGAAGAGCTAACAGAGAAAGTATTGCACGAAGCACGTGTATTCATCACTCCGGGATTTATCTTCGGAAGTAACGGAAAACGCTATATCCGTATCTCCCTCTGCGCCAAAAAAGATAAGCTGGCAGAAGCACTGGAAAGAATTAAAAAGATAATGTAATAAAACAAAAATATTTATGGAACTGGATTTAAAACCCATCGAACTGGCGGATATTGAAAAAAAACGCCCGATGATCATCGCCGGCCCATGTAGTGCCGAAACAGAACAACAAGTAATGGACACAGCCCTCATGCTGGCTAATAAAGGTATCAAGATTTTCCGTGCCGGAATCTGGAAACCACGTACTAAACCGGGAGGATTCGAAGGCATCGGCGTAGAAGGTCTGGCATGGCTGAAACGCGTGAAACAAGAAACCGGCATGTATGTGGCTACCGAAGTAGCTACCGCCAAACACGTTTACGAATGCTTGAAAGCAGGAATCGATGTACTTTGGATTGGTGCGCGCACCACTGCCAATCCGTTTGCCGTACAGGAAATAGCCGATGCATTGAAAGGAGTGGATGTTCCTGTGCTGATAAAGAATCCTGTAAACCCCGACCTCGAATTATGGATTGGTGCACTGGAACGCATCAACAATGCCGGTCTGAAACAGTTGGGAGCCATCCATCGAGGATTCTCTTCTTACGACAAAAAACTTTACCGTAATCTTCCGCAATGGCATATTCCTATCGAACTGCGTCGCCGCATTCCCGAACTGCCTATCTTCTGCGATCCCAGCCACATTGGCGGAAAGCGCGAACTGGTGGCTCCACTATGCCAACAAGCCATGGACTTGGGATTCGATGGACTGATTGTCGAATCCCACTGCAATCCCGATTGTGCATGGAGCGATGCTGCACAACAAGTTACTCCGGATGTATTGGATTACATCTTGAACCTATTGGTCATCCGCAAGGAAACCCAAACTACTGAAAACTTGGGAGAACTACGTAATCAGATTGACGATTGCGACAACCAAATCATGGAAGTTCTGGCCAAGCGTATGCGCATTTGCCGCGAAATAGGTACCTTCAAGAAAGAACATGATATGACCATTCTTCAGACAGGCCGCTACAATGAGATTCTTGATAAACGCGGAGCACAAGGATCTCTGTGTGGCATGAATGCCGAATTCATCAAGAAAGTATTCGAAGCCATCCACGAAGAGAGTGTCCGTCAGCAAATGGAAATAATCAATAAATAACCATAGCGATTAGCAGAGAACAATGAGAATTTTAATATTAGGAGCCGGTAAAATGGGCTCCTTCTTTACCGATGTATTGAGCTTCCAGCACGAAACCGCTGTATTTGATGTAGACCCGAAACGCCTTCGTTTTGTTTACAACACCTACCGATATACCACACTCGAAGAGATTGAAGAATTCAAACCCGAACTGGTTATCAATGCGGCAACCGTGAAATATACGCTGGATGCTTTTCACCAAGTATTGCCCGCTCTCCCCAAGGATTGCATCATCAGCGATATTGCCTCGGTAAAGACCGGACTGAAAGAGTTTTATGACCAATGCGGATTCCGTTATGTGTCTACTCACCCCATGTTCGGTCCCACATTTGCCAACCTTGACAAACTGAGCACCGAAAATGCCATCATCATCAGCGAAGGCGACCATCTGGGAAAGATCTTTTTCAAAGACTTATACCAAAACCTTGGTCTGAACATCTTTGAATATACCTTTGAAGAGCACGATGAGACAGTGGCCTATTCGCTGTCCATCCCTTTTGTTTCCACTTTCGTTTTTGCGGCAGTGATGAAGCATCAGGACGCACCGGGTACTACTTTCAAACGTCACATGAAGATAGCCAAAGGAGTATTGAACGAAGACGACTACCTGCTGCAGGAAATTTTATTCAATCCCCGCACCCCGGCACAGGTAGAAGGTATCCGTACAGAATTAAATGAGCTGTTGGATATCATTAGCAAGAAAGACGCTGAGGGAATGCGTGCCTATCTTAGCAAAATTCGGGAAAAGATTAAATAAGGAATTATGTCAAGTTGCCTATCATTGATAAACCTCATATCAATAGCAGGCTTCTTTTTAAAGACGGAATATATAAACGATTGCCATTCCCCAATCAGTATCTTCACTGATCCCGGAATGGCAATCCTTATCTAGTCCTTTTATAATATTCTCTAAAACTTATGCAACCGGTTTAGATTTGAATGCAAGAATAGGAAGGAATACAAACGGTAACAACAAGATACCAATTGCAAATCCCGGAGTTCCTTGACCAAACTTAGTTGCCAGATCCTTATACAGCAAATAAGCCAAATAAATATTATAAATAGGAATAAAGAACAGCCAGAACTTATAAGCTTCCCAATTGACAATGCGCAAAAGCACGATCAAATTGTAAAACGGAATAATAGCAGCCCAACCTTTCTGACCAAACATCTCAAAAATCTTCCACATACTTACCAAGGTAATAATACCTAAAATCAATTGAACAATTTGTCCCATAGTAATTTAATTTTTTAATTAATAGATCAGTTTATATTTTCATGTTTTACATAAAAAATCATTCATTACTTGCCTGTTTCATCTCGTTTCGACCAACAAAGATACGAACTTTCAATAAAATTAGAAAATATATTCTAAAAAACCAACTAAAAATTGTCACTCCTACTCAATTATTCAATTTCATCAGTACCGGAGTCTTCACCATTTTAACTTCCGTCTTAAGTACGTTATTTAACTGTTCGAAAATAACAATCTTATTCTCTCCTTTCTTCAGCCATACACCGGGAACATAAAGAGTCTGCTGAGGGCCTACTTGCCAATAACGTCCAAGATTCATCCCATTCACAAAAACAATGCCTTTTCCGAAATTTTCCATATCGATAAAAGTATCGCCTGTTTCAGTCAACGTAAATGTTCCCTCGTACAGTACCGGACAATCTTTCAGTTTACTAGTTTGGACTGTTCCGTTTGTATACACATTGCTTCCCAGTCTGGCAAAGTCAGGAACCTCTTTCATCGGCAATGAGTACATATTCCATCCTCCAGTTATTTCCTTGCCGGCAATGGTGACCGGACTAATGATTCCTTTGGTATTATGAACAATTTCGCTGCCATAGTTAATCCGGCCCATGTTCTCAACAAGAATTTGCAAAGTGGCATTAAACGGCACCTCTATCTCCATAGAATATGTCCGAGTATTACGGTTCAGCACACCCACCTTCTCGCCATCGATGTACACCACAGCATAATCACGCAATCCAGGAATTTCAAGCGTTCCACTGATAGGCTGGTTAAACCGACGGGTATACAACACATAGCCATTTCCTTGATTCAACTGTTCGAAAGTGAGCGGTGTGGCATTCGATACCGGTTTCATCGTTTCCAGATATCCCAGCACATCAGCCACTTTATCCAACTTGATGGAAGGTATCTCGATGACAGGCATCGGGGCCGGTGCTTCGGGAACAGTATATTTCACATATTTCTTGATCACCGTGCGGATGGAATCGTATTTCGGAGTCACCCATCCCGCCTCACTGATAGGCGCGTCATAGTCATAACTTGTCAGGTCGGGCTGTATATCGCGTTTCTTGTCATAATTCGCTCCAGCTGTAAAACCAAAATTCGTTCCGCCATGCACCATATAAAAATTGAAAGAGACATCATTTTTTAGATAAGCTTCCGTCTGACGGGCAATTTCCGAAGCACTCACCTGCGGAAACGGTTCCGCCCAATGAGACAACCAGCCGGGATAGAATTCAGCTACCATATACGGACCTTTCCCGTCATGATACTGATTGACCACTTTTTTCAGGTTTTCAATATCACTTTCTCCATTTGCCGTTGGCAAAGCTCCCCGGGTGGTTCCTCCTTCAAACAGCCAGCTGCCGTCGGAAGTGAACAGAGGCACATTGAAACCGGCATCCGCCAACTGCTGTTTGATCTTGGCATTGTAGGCACGGTGTTCTTCCAAAGGAATGTCCTTGCGCTGCGCCACATACGATCCGAATTCGTTTTCACACTGCACCATGATGACGGGACCGCCCTTGGTGCATTGCAGGTCTCCCACCTCTTTATACAGACGGTCAATATACATTTTGGTATATTTCAGGAACTC
Organism: Bacteroidaceae bacterium; assembly: GCA_011959205.1. Classification (GTDB taxonomy): domain Bacteria; phylum Bacteroidota; class Bacteroidia; order Bacteroidales; family Bacteroidaceae; genus Phocaeicola. The sequence continues at coordinate 18,800 of BLLV01000171.1, read as the reverse complement.
GGCATTATCTCTTCTGATCTCCATGCCTTTCACATTTTGCAGCCACCAAGGGTAACCGCCAAACTCCCATTCGGCACAAACATAGGGTCCGGGACGAAGAATCACCATCATTCCTTCCTCTCCGGCTATCCTGATATATTCAGCCAGGTTTTTGTCACCCGTGAAATCCCATTTTCCCGGTTCCGGCTCGTGAAGATTCCAAAACACATAAGTGGCTACCGTATTCAGCCCCATGCCTTTCATCATTTGCAGGCGATGACGCCAATACTGATGAGGGATTCGGGCATAATGCATTTCTCCTGAAAGAACTGGGGTCACTTTACCGTTCCGGTAAAAATGTCCGTCTTTAATCTCGAAAGTCGATTTTGACTGGGCCATCAAACATAGAGGCATGAGCAACATCAACAGCAACAGATAAATAATCTTTTTTTTCATGGTTAGAATTAGTAAATTGGTTTAATCAACAAAAATACTGAAATAAAAGAGAGAGTGCCCGCTTTTTGTTTTTTTTATGGTTTTATTTTTGCTGTCTCACAGATTTCCTCTACCTTTGGGCAGTTTTGTTCCGCGATGCCTCCACATAAAGGCGAGGCACCGGATGAAAAGGGAATCAGGTGCAAGTCCTGAACAGTCCCGCTGCTGTAAGCTCCATCTACCCTATAAGGGGATAGGTTTACTTATCACTCACGCCACTGCCTATATATAATAAGGTGGGAAGGCAAGTAAACAGGAGTAAGTCAGAAGACCTGCAAAACGTAAAGTCATCGACCGTCGCTTTCGAGGAAAGAGCAGCGGTAAGAATGCAGTATTTATTCATTAATATGTTTTTTTAAATGAAAGGAAATAACCAGGCTTATAAGCTATGGCTTTGTCTGCTTTGCAGCTTTCTCCTATTGCCGTTTGATATGCAGGCACAGGAGAAAAGAGATTCCATTACCGGAAAAGTGCATAGCATAGAGAATGTTATTGTAACTGCAAGACGAACACCTAACAAAGTAACAACCGGCAGCCCTGTACAACTTATCAACAAGGAAGATATAAAGAACTTGGGGTTACAGAATATGGCAGATGCCGTAAGGCGTTTTGCCGGAACCAACGTCCGCGATTACGGAGGCATAGGCGGTCTGAAGACCGTTTCCGTCCGCAATTTAGGAGCTGCACACACAGCAGTCAGCTACGATGGAGTAGTCGTCAGCAACAGTCAGGCAGGACAAATCGATATCGGGCGTTTTTCCCTCGACAATGTATCCTCTCTTTCATTGGCAATCGGACAAGATGAGAATCTGCTGCAACCGGCCCGTCTGTATGCTTCGGCAGGAGTACTCAGCATTGAAACAGAGAAACCCGTCTTCGAAAATGGGAAATCCTCCCTGTCACAAATACAAATCCGGGGAGGAGCCTTCGGCTACATAGCCCCATCCATACGCAGATGGCAGAAGCTGGGAGAACACACCAGTCTGTCAGCCGATGCTTCCTTTATGCGTGCCGACGGTAATTATCCCTTCACACTGGAAAACGGAAAATACATCACTCAAGAGAAAAGAAACAATTCGGATATTCATACATGGCAGGGAGAGGCGAATCTGTTTCATACTTTCCATGACGAAAGTACACTGGATGTGAAAGCCTATTATTTTTATTCCGAACGCGGACTGCCCGGTGCTGTCATTCTATACAACCCGAAGGCAGAAGAACGTTTGTGGGACGAGAATTTCTTCACCCAAGCCCGTTATAAGAAAACCTTCTCCCCCAAATGGACTTTGCAGGCGCAAGCCAAGTTCAACCATTCTTGGAACAAATACGAAGATACAGACGTGAAGTATGAAAACGGAAAGCAGACCGACATCAACCGTCAGGACGAATATTATCTGTCCGCCACCGTGCTTTATCAGCCCGTCAAAGGTCTGGAATTATCGCTCGCGCAGGATGGATTCATCAATACCCTTCACACCAATATCAACGACAGCCCCAACCCGGTGAGGTACTCCTCACTCACAGCCCTCAATGCACGTTACCAATGGGGACGTATCAAGCTATCGGGAACATTGGTGGGGACTTTCATTACGGAAGAAGTAAAAGCAGGGAATACTCCCGACGACCGGAAACGCCTGTCGCCCACCCTGTCCGTTTCCATTCAGCCATGGAAGAAAGAACAATTATACGTCCGCACAATGTATAAGAATACGTTCCGCGTACCTACCTTCAATGACCTTTATTATCTACGCATAGGAAATACCTCCTTACGCCCGGAAAAGGCACGCGAATACAATATAGGTGTCACTTGGAACGGCAAGCCGTTTTCGTTCACCGATTTCCTTTCTGTCACTCTTGACGGATATTATAATGAAGTAACCGATAAAATAGTCGCCTTTCCCAGTACTTATGTATGGAAAATGCAGAATTACGGCACGGTACATATCACCGGCCTTGATGCAACAATGGCTACTTCCATACCGGTCTGCCCTAACATAAACGTAGGATTAAGCGGCAACTATTCCTGGCAAAAAGCCATAGATATGACAAATCCCGATGCCAAGAATTATAAAGACCAGCTGCCCTATACGCCTCAGCATAGCGGAAATGCTTCGACCACCATCGAAACTCCTTGGATTAATGTGGGTTACAGCCTGACAGGGGTCAGCGAACGCTACTATATGGCACAGAATATACCGGTGAATAAGATAGACGGTTATGTAGAACACACAGCCACTTTATGGCGGGAATTTACAATGAAAGACTGTCACCTCCGCCTTCAGGCAGAAGTTATCAACCTCACTGACAAGCAATATGATGTTATCAAATATTATCCCATGCCCGGACGTTCCTGGCGCATAATGGGAGTGTTAAGATTTTAAACAATATAAATGTGTAACTTTTAAAGATTAATTATGAAACTAAAAAGCTTATTTTTTGGAACACTGTGTATGTTAATGCTGGGTGTTTCATTCACCTCATGTAGTGATGATGACGATGACAGCAAAAAAAACGATGAAGGTTCGAAGGTGGAATTGCCTGAAAACCGTGTCTACATTTTGAATATGGGATCTTATCAAAAAAACAATGCCGGCATCACCTTCTATGCTCCGAACAAATCCCTAGATGTCATTGATGACATTTTCTTCAAACAAAACAATGCCAAATTGGGCGATGCAGGACAAGATATGATAAGCTACAATAACCATATCTACGTGGCTGTGTATGGTTCAAAATACATCACCAAACTGAATGAGGCTTGTGTAGAACTGAAACGCTATGAATTTACAGATGAACAAGGACAGCCACGTTGCATGGTTGCCGAGAATGGAAAAATCTATGTAACCCTGACTAGCGGCAATGTAGCGCGTTTGGATGCCAATACATTAGCCTTCGAAAAGATGGTTGCTGTCGGTAAAAATCCGGAAGGCATTATCGAAGAAGATGGAAAACTGTATTTGGTAAATTCAGGATTCGGCTACGATAACCGTTTGTCTATTATTGATATCAACACATTTGATAAAGCAGAAAACATTGAAATATTCCAAAATCCGGAAAAGATTCTGGAAGCAGGAGACAAACTGTTTATTCAAGGTTACGGCAGCAATGACTATAACAACTATCCTTATCCTGTAGTTCTCTTCGACCCGACAACCAAGACGTATAAAGAAATAGGCAAAGGCGTCTATATGGCAGAACATGACGATATAGTATATGTCATCTATTCCGAAACGAACTATGCAGACAACACTTCCACACACACATTATACTCTTACAATGCCAAGACCAACGAGAAAGTAGAAAAAGCATTCGTGCAAATGCCCGAAAAGCTAAAGACAAGCATCATTACCATGTTGAGCATTAATCCTGAAAATGGAGATTTCTACATTGGCGCAGGAGATTATACCACCAACGGAGACATCTACCGTTTCAAGAAAGATGGTACTTTCATTGAAAAGTTCGAATGTGGCATAGATCCTAAAGCAGCCGTATTTATTGACTGACCAATGAAACAATTTTCTCTCTTTATTCACCTGATGCTTTCAGTCTTGCTTCTTTCCGCCTGCGGCGGAAGGAGCAAGACTTCTTCTGTAATAGAAGCAGAAGAAACAATCCCTTTGCGTTATGCAGAGAACCTCAGCCTGTCTGCAACCGAAGACTATACCATCGCCCGTCTGCGCAATCCATGGGATACGACCCGGATACTGCATACCTATGTCTTGGTTGACAAAGAAAAGTCCCTGCCTGCCGACTTGCCCGAAGGGACACTTGTCCGCACGCCATTGAGCAAGGCCGTTGTTTACTCATCCGTACATTGCGGATTGCTCAGCCAGATTGGCGCTTTGAAGAGTATTGGAGGAGTCTGCGATTTGAAGTATATCAAACTGCAAGAAGTGCAGGATGGCTGCCGCACAGGAAGCATCGCCGACGTAGGGAATGGAATGAACCCGGATATAGAAAAGATAATCGACCTGCACCCCGATGCCATTATGCTCTCCCCCTTTGAGAACAGTGGCGGATACGGACGGGTGGAGAAACTCAACATCCCCATTATCGAATGTGCGGACTACATGGAAACTTCGGCCTTGGGACGTGCCGAATGGATGCGTTTTTATGGTCTCCTATTTGGTCAAGCACAAAAAGCGGACAGCTTGTTTGCCGAAGTAGAGAAGAACTATCATGAGCTGAAAGCATTGGTTGCCCCCCTTTCATCTGCACCGAGTGTAATCAGCGAACTGAAAAACGGTTCGGCCTGGTATGTTCCGGGAGGGAAAAGTACTTCGGCACGCATCTATACGGATGCCGGGGCAAATTATGTGTTTGCCGATGACGAGCATAGCGGTTCTGTTCCCCTAGCCTTCGAAACGGTATTCGATAAAGGTCAGAACGCAGATTTCTGGCTCATCAAATATAATCAGGCTATAGACAAGACATATAAGGAATTGGAGCAGGACTATGCTCCCTACACCGGTTTCCGTGCATTCAAGGAACGCAACATTTATGGATGCAACACCGGGAAAGTAGACTTTTACGAAGATTCCCCTTTCCATCCCGACCGATTACTGAAAGATTTGATAAAAATCTTCCATCCTACACTCTTAGAAGGGTATGAATTAAAATATTTCACTAAATTAGCGGAGTAAACCACCGTAGGGGCGGACCCATGTGTCCGCCCCTACGGTAACAAAACACAATGAGAAACAAAGGAACGAAATACGGTATCATACTGCTGCTCCTCATCCTTGCATTGACAGGAGCCAACCTGCTGTTCGGCTCGGTAAACATCCCTGCCGAGGCGGTGTGGCACATCCTTACAGGCAATGAAGTGGAAAAGGCGAGTTGGAGTTTCATAGTCTGGGAATCCCGTCTGCCACAAGCCATTACCGCCCTGCTTTGCGGAATGGCACTCGCAGCATCGGGACTGATGTTGCAAACCACATTCAATAACCCCCTGGCCGACCCTTCCATACTGGGCATCAGTTCGGGAGCCAGTCTGGGAGTCGCCCTGGTCATGCTGGCAGGCGCAGGCACTATCACCGCAGGCGCGTTCACCCTGTCGGGCTTCCTGTCCGTCATTATCGGAGCATTTATAGGCTCCATGCTGGTAATGGGAATCATCCTGTTCTTCTCCACCCTGATAAAAAACAGCATCATGCTGCTTATTATAGGTATCATGATAGGGTATATCACTTCATCCGCCATCTCCCTGCTCAACTTCTTCGCCACGGCAGAAGGCGTACACTCTTATATGATTTGGGGAATGGGAAACTTCGGAGGAGTATCTTTACAACAGCTTCCGTACTTCTCCCTCTTCACAGCATCGGGATTATTCATCACCATACTCTTGATTAAGCCTCTGAATGCCTTGCTGCTGGGCACACGCTATGCCGAAAACCTGGGAATCAACATCCGCCGCACGCGCAACCTGCTGCTGCTCGCCACCGGATTACTGACAGCGGTAACTACCGCTTTCTGCGGCCCGATTTCCTTTATCGGACTGGCCGTGCCGCACATTGCCCGCCTCATGCTGGGAACCTCCAACCATAATTCCCTGCTACCTGTCACCATGCTGACGGGAGGAGCCATTGCCCTGCTCTGCAACTTCATCTGCATTCTGCCGGGCGAAGCCGGTATCATTCCGCTGAATGCCGTCACTCCGGTCATCGGTGCGCCCATTATTATTTATGTCATTGTGAACCAACGTAAAATCCAGTACTTCAACTAATGGAAAAGCAAGCTGTCATCACCGCCACAGACCTGTGCATAGGTTATCGCACCCACAAAGGAGAGAAGATAGTGCACGAACACCTTTCTTTCCGGCTTTATCCGGGAGAACTGACCAGTCTGCTTGGAGCCAACGGAGCCGGAAAGTCCACCTTGCTCCGCACCCTGTCCGCCTCGCAACCTTCCCTGGCAGGAGAATTGCACTTGCAGGGCAAGCCTTTGCAGCAGTATTCGGAAAAGGAACGTTCGCGCACCATCGGCGTGGTCCTGACAGACAAGACACAAGCCGGAGGATTGACCGTGTATGAACTGGTAGCCTTGGGCCGCCAACCGCACACGGGTTTCTTCGGACGCCTGCATTCCAAAGACCATCTCATTATCAAAGAGGCATTGGATGCCGTAGGCATTGCCCACAAAGCCGAAAGCTACACCGCCGAACTTTCGGACGGAGAGCGGCAAAAGGTCATGATAGCCAAAGCATTGGTGCAGGAATGTCCGCTGATCATCCTGGATGAGCCGACCGCTTTTCTGGACGTGGTGAGCCGCATAGAAATCATGACCCTGCTGCACCGCCTGGCGGTGGAGCAGAACAAAGCCATCCTGCTATCTACCCATGACATAGAACAAGCCCTGGTACTGTCGGACAAGCTTTGGCTGCTGTCCAAAGAGACAGGGCTGCAATGCGGAGGAACAGAAGACATGATTCTGAATCACCGCATGGACACGCTGTTCTCACACAGCAATATCCGGTTCGATTATGACCATGGCATTTACTATCCTACCGTGAACGGAAAGCAGGAAATAACGGTGGAAGCAACAGACGAGACCTTGCTGCACTGGACCATCAATGCGCTGAACCGTCATGGCTATACCTGCCTGCCATCCGAGGAAAAGAACCGGAATATGCCTCATCTCCTTGCATTATCGTCTGATAAACTGACACTTATACGGGAAGGAGAAACACAGACGTATCCCTCCTTCGAAAGCTTATTGGCACAATTCAAGTAAAGGATGCAAGTTCTTCAAACTGCCTTACGGATTTTAACCGGAAGGCTAAGCCTTTTCTTACTGGAGGTTAAGGGATTACCAGCGGTTGCCTACTACTGCCGCCAATAGTGGGTTTTACAACCCACTATAATGGGACATACGTCCTACTGCAATGAGATGTACGTCCTGATACAGCAGGACGTAGTAGCTCTCAGTATACAAAGCTTTAGCCTGACTATATAAAAGCCTTAGCCTACCTATAAAAATCCCTTAATTTACCTTCTAACTTTATTACCTTACAAAGGAATGAGTTATCTTTGTTCAGCCTGTTTTCAGGAAACAACCGCTTTATACTGAATATGAGCGGCACCTGGGAGTTGCCGCGCCGCTGGAGTATCGGAGGCAAACTGAGTTATATAAGGGGGACTCCCTATACGCCATACGACATAGGGAGTGTATATTGATTTGCAGAATGTGACGGGCATCCGGTTGAAGCAACCGGATGTGTTAATGAGTACGGGGGAGATTGATAATCTGTCCGCCCCTCTTGCCGAACAGCGGTATAAAATGAAGTCTTTGAAACAAGAAAGCGGAACCTTGATTTCCACACCGGGGATTACGGTGGAGTTTTGACCGTTGGCTTTATCTTATATTTTGGTTTAGTCAAGCAGAAAGAACGGATGATGAGTAAAAGGATGTATTGAAGAAGAGCCGTGGGTTTCCCCTTGGAAGTGATTATTTCAGATGGACTTTCAAAACCAGTCCACCGGAAAAGTAACGGCAACGGTTGAACTGAATTACTGCATTGATGTGGTCTTTCCAGAAACTATATTCCGCACCAAGATTGACCGTACGGGAATCGTATTCTGCCATGAGATTCAAGTTGTTTACAGCTTTGTTGATAAAGGAAGTTTGCGGCAAAGAGAATTTGAAATCAGCACCGATGGCAGGACCATTAAGATGATGTACATCCTTCTTGTTATAAACATAGGCAACATGCACTCCTAAATTCCCATATTCTTCAAACGCCAAATGCTTCGTAGCAACAATGTAATAGCGACAGAAAAAGCCATTGTAGCGTTCATCATCACTGGATGCTCCTCCCTCCCAACTGCCTGTTGTCGGATCATTCGCTCCTATCACAACTTGAGGTGTCCATTCCTTCCACCAACATTCCTTCAACCCTTAACCGACCATGGAAAGAACGGTCTTGATTGACAAATTTCCCATAGGTGGAAGGCACCCAATGATAAATACCCGGTTTAGCCTTTACCAACACACAATTATACCCTACTTCCAACCATGGAAAGATAGTAATATTCACATAATAATTCAATGTATAATAATCCCCCCACCATTCTTTAGAAGGTATGATTTGAGGACTAAGCGCACCGACTCCAAACATAAAAGTTTTATCCTTCTGCATTTCGGCAGTAGGCATCTGGAGCAAACCTGTTGTACCATACATGTATTGAGCCTTAATGTGATTTGCAATACATACCCATATAAAAAGTATCAATAAAAACTTTTTCATTTATAACACATTGCCAATACTCAAAATAAGAATCTAATATTTCGAGGCAGAAGAAGTCAATTCCATTTCTCTCTCTACAGCAGCCATCACTTGCCTATTCCATCTCCTGCGCTCACTATCCCAAAACCACCCCCATTTATTGAAATACTGTATCGCACTCTTTATATGGATTCTCAACATTTTCTTATTTTTATATGATTCAGCTTTATGGGCATGTACAATCGTTACTTCAGGCCAAAAAACCGTTTTATAAAATTTATGCATCCGTCTTGTTATATCTATATCCTCCATATACATGAAAATACTTTCATCAAACAAACCGACTTTTTTAAAACAAGGCAAACGGAAAAACATAAAGCTGCCCAGTAAAAAAGGAATATCCATCATTGCTGTCCGTTTATATTCTTTCAAAAGAAACTTATCATCCATTTTCTTTGCTAATTTCTTCGGCAGGAATCTGCGGAATATCAAGTCTAAAGGTGTGGGTAGCAAGCGGCATACATACTGAAGTTCGCCATTAGGGTAAATGGTGTTAGGGATTAATTGGGCTACATCGGGATTGGCATCCATATATGCACATATCTTTTCCAGAACTCCGGCTTCAAAATATACATCCGAATTTAGTACTAAATGGTATTTCTCTCTTGATTCAATAACTTGCCTCAATGCCTGATTATGCCCAGCTCCGTAGCCTACATTCTTGCTGCCGATATATTCAACATTAGCATATTGCTGACAGAAATCTGCAATATACTGTTCATTGGAATTATCGACAATGTAAATTCGGGAGATGAGAGAAGAGGTTAGTGATTGTAAGCATTGGGACAGTTCTTCCAAGTTTGTCTTGTAAGTGACGATGGAAACTGTTATCATTATCCTGATTTGATTATATAAAAATAAGTTTTTGTTTTGAATCCATATGCAAACAACAGAAATGAGAAAGCTTTTCAAAATTTTGTAATAGCAACTAGAATAAAGGTTGAATTCATATTTGACAAGCTGAGTAGTTCTAGATATCAATAATTTTATAATGTACAGCTCTTTTTTTCTCTTGCATATAGTCACCATACAAACGTGTGAGATAATTATTATATTTCTCTATTCCACGAATATCGATTCCTTCAAAGCAAAAAAAAGATTTATCTCCATACCAAGCTGTAGGTATCATTTCACGAATTTGATATGTTCCCATTATATTACCACTCCATTGTGAATCTTTCATGTCATAAATTGACAGAATTTTGTCTATCTTTTGTTTATGAGTAAAAGGATTAATAATTTTCCTCACCGACAATTTTGAGAATTTCGATATAAGAATACGCATCATCCTTTCAATAATTTTCCCCTTCCTTACGTCCATTCCATAATACAATGCAAGCATCAGGCGATGATATGTAACTCTAAAATAAAATAGATAACGCAATATTCGATTATTAGGAGAACCGTCCAATGGAAATATATCTATTGAGGCACAAGTTTCCCCATTTCCAATTTCCATAACTTTTGTATACTTATTTTGTAATCGAGCTATGTAATATCGATAATCTGGATGCGTTTTATAATGCAGTAAATCCAAGTTATCACTGATTAGCCGGGGGGCAATAGCCAAGAAAGATTCATAGTCTTTACGAGGCATTCCAAAATCCATATCATCGTCCCATGGAATAAAACCTTTATGCCGAACCGCACCTAGCATTGTTCCACCTAACATATAATATGTTAATCCATTGTCATCACAAATATGGACGAACTCTTTAGCCAGTGCAAGATTTACATCATGTAATTTTTGGATATCTGTTTTCATTTCAACCTGTTTTATTTATTATAATTAGTGAGTCTCTGTAGTTTGTAATCATAACTGCGCAAACCTTCAGTCCTAAAATTATGGTGATAGCGTTCTAGTACAGTTTTAAAAATTTCTTGGTATTCAGGAATATAAAGATCATCCTTTCGCAGCATATGATTGATTATATCAGATGCTAGTTGTTGCGTCTGAGACAAATCATTTTTACCACCATTAAAACAAGTACCTGCAACAGAACCTGGAGAAACATTTAAAATTCTATTTGATGCCCCACTTTTCTCTAATTCTACATTTACGCTTTCAATAAATATCTTCAGAGCAGCCTTAGTTGCTCCATAAACTGAAAAAAATGGAGAAGAAACAAAACCGGCAATGCTCACCATTACCCCACAATAAAAATCATCTGCACCCTCCAATTTCTCATAAAAACGCTTTACAAGACGCAATACAGGCAACGTATTTACAAGAAACGAAGAGATTATATACTGCTCATCCACATCATGAAACAATGCCAAACGGCCAAAACCTGCAGTAACCATCAATGTATCAATATCAGCAAAGCGGTCAAAAAAAGAATAATCAGAAAGAGTAAGATCAAACTCATAGCTCTCTATTTTCTCATGCCTATATTCATCTGCCAAGCGGACTTTATCCACAATATACACTTTCTCACAATCATCACGTTTAGTCATTTCAATGGCAATGCTCAAGCCTATACCATTGGCACCTCCTACTACCAGATTTTTTTTCATCACCTTAGTCATTTCCAGTAATACTTATTAACATCATGTCCTCTCACCTGTTTCTCCTTTGGTGGCAATTGCATATAATTACCATATTTTTCTCTCAAAGCTTCATCATATCCCTTCATTATATAAAAATGATCTTGATTAAAAGGTACTAAAACAACCTCTTCAATCACTCGTTTATGATGACGCTCACGTATACCATAACCCAAGAATGCCAAATTACTATAATAAGTAGCATTCTCCCAACTGACAATTTTACACATAGAAATGTGTTTATCAATTATATTGTAACACAAGAATGGAGCCAGTATTTTTCGACAAAGCAATTTAACCTTTTCCCTAGTAGTTTTCACTTCACTAAAAAATAGATGGGATAGTCGTTTTACAGTGCCCATATGCCAAAAAACTTTCATCACATTGACACGCATATTGCATCGAAATAACGAGTCTTCAACACCATCCAGTGGAAACAAATCTATCCAGACTCCTTTATCCCGACTTGTCCATGGATAGTAGAAATCATCCACAAATGTCAACTCTGTATCACAAATGCGTGCATAGGCTATAAAAACATCCTTACTATTAGCCAACTCTCTTGAAAAGACCTTGAAACCTTTATCTGATTTATAAGTTCGGATGAACCGATCATAGTCAGGGCGCGGCATGGCAATATCAAGATCATCATCCCAGGGAATAAAACCTTTATGACGCACTGCACCTATCAATGTTCCACCTTGTAAAGTATATTTCAGATTATTATCCACGCAGAATGTATGAATATCCCGAAGTATCTCAAGGCTGACTTGTTGCACTTCTTTTATTGTCATCTCTTTCATCGTTAATTATCTATTTGTTTTGAAATACGAATCCTATTCCACATTATATTTCCATAAAATTTCTACGCTCCGCAAACTGCTGCATCACATCTGCCATGCACACCGATTCGTGTCGTCTCAGCCGTGCAGATGAAAAACGGTGGTTGAGCACACATGAAGCAAATTCATGTATTTCATAACGCAGACCTGCTCCGTCCCATTTATAGAAGAACTTCTTATTTTCATTCTGATCTTCGTAGCGCAGTTCAAAATAATCCGTTTTCCACCACGGTGAAGGTACCAAAGCATAACCTTTTGTTCCCGATATTACCAAGTTTCCTTCTGTTTTCACTCCAAGTCCAACCTTGAATGTGCATATCGCTTTCGGATACCGGAACACCCCTTTGGTATAGATATCAATTCCATTCTCCATGCGGCTATACAGAGTCAGATTCTCATACCGGGTGCCCAACAATTTAATAATAGGTAGCAATGGGTAGGAGCCTAACTCAAAAAGAGAACCTCCGGCCTGCTCGGGGTTGAACTCACGCAATGCCTTGTTTCCCCAAACCTTTGAGAGTGATGCTTCTACATCCACAACATCACCTATCACGCCACTCTTTATCATGACCATCAGGTGATTGAATGCAGGGCAATGAGCCGTTTTGTTGGCTTCCATCAGAACCAATCCCCGTGCCTCAGCCAAAGCGTATAATTCGCGGGCTTTCTGCCCGTTGAGTACCAATGGAGTTTCGCAAAGTACATGTTTTCCTGACTCAAGAGCTTGCTTAATATACGTATAATGGCTAAGATGGGGTGTAGCGATATAGACAGCATCCACCAACATTAACATCTTCTCATAATCTTGACATGCATTGGGAATATTTTGTGCTGTCACAAATGATATCGTATTGGAAAAATCTATGTCACAGGCCGCTGTAACCTCCACGCCATTTACCCAATGTGATTCGTTGACGAAGCGTGGTGCAATACGCCCGCAGCCAGTGATACCAATTTTGACTGTTTTTTGCGACTCGGCACGAAGCTGAGTGCTGCTTATACCTTCGGTTCGTGGCAGATATACCACCTTGCAAAATTCATTCAGATAGTCAAATTTGCCTTCCCAATCAGAGCCTATGGCAAAAATATCCACGCCATATTTCTGTATGTCGTCTATTTTCTGCCCTACATAGTCTTCAATGATTATTCGGTCTGCAAAGCCGGTGGCTTTGACTGCCTCTACCCGTTCCAAGACATTGTTGCGTACATTGAGTTTTCCACGGTCACGGTCAAAATTATCATTGGTAACGCCTACAATAAGATAGTCGCCCAGTTCTTTGGCACGTCCAAGCAGATTGATATGCCCTTGATGCAGCAGATCATATGTGCCATAGGTAATGACTTTTTTCATATCATTCGATCTTGATACCGTCTTGTTCCAACCCTACCAGAGCAGCCTGATTTAAAACGATCCCAGGGGTAGAAAAACACCTTTTCAACCAAAAGAAACTCTTATAAAATTTCTGTGATAACCTATAACGCAACTTCCGCATATATTGCCAATCGTTCCAATTTGTCTCAGGCAAATCAATGGGTAAATATTTAATTTTTAAACCTTTCTGTAAACACCATATAGGTAAGAGAACTTCACCAAAATATCCATAAATCCGGCGAAGACGGGTGTAAGAACCTTTCTTGATGTATTTCTCACATTCGCCTAATATGTCAAATTGCCATTGCGCAAACTCATCGAACAATTCTTTTTTCATGAAAAACATATTAAAACGGATATCCATATTGCCAGATAAATATCTATCAACAATTTTCTTATCCACCTCTTTTCCTATCAATATCTTATAAAAAATAGAAACATCCTCTAGAGTCAGATAACGTTCTAAATAAAACCATACACTTGATTGTAAATATTTAGGAGCAGCCAATACAACATCTACATTTTTCATTAACTGATCCAATTTGTCCAAGCTAAAGCGACATAAGAAATGACGCCTGTAATGCTCCAAACCTATAAAATCACATGTTAAATTTTTCCAAGCCCAATATTGTGCTGTCAACTCGCAGTAATATGGATTTTTCTCACTTATATTATCTCCGGTATCATCACCGATATATCCTAAATCAATATCAGTTGTTGATTTACCAACTTGAATAGGTGTATACACCTCATCCTGATAAAGTTTAAATGGCTTATGAGCACATATTAATATTTTTGCCGTTTTCATAGATTAAATATATTTAATTACAACAATGTTTTTTAGAAATAATTCTTGAAAATGAAAATGAGATTATTAGAAAGACCACAATAGAATTAGGAACAATAGTTATAGAGAATAACACAAAAAACAACACAAAAAAAACTTTTAGTCTTATCGATTTCATTTTTATGAATGGATATATTAATATTGAAAAGCAATAGAGCGAAAACAAATAGATACCTCCATTTGCCAATATAAAAAAAGTGGAATTACTAGAATTTTTATTTGTTGAATTTCCATACCCAACTCCCATTATCGGATTTTGTTCCCACATCCGAAATTCTTTCTTCATATCTGTTATACGGATTGCATAAGAATTATTAGCTTGCTTTTTATTTTCTAAAATTTCATTACCAACAAATACTAAAACTACTCCTAAAATAAGACTGATAAACCAAACCATTATTTTGTATTTTAACGAGAATTCACTTAATAAAAACTTCAAAAAGAAACTAATTAGAAGAAATAATTGTCCGGTAGTAGAAAATGTCGTTAATATCGTCAAAGACAATATAGAAACTTTAGTAATTGACCGTTCTTTTTTTAAAAACAGCAACGCCAATAATGCTAAACACAGATGAAAATTATACATGGGTGCTTCTGTAAATATCGCTGTATTTCTCACAATAGGTATTCCACAAAACAAAGAATTTTGTGTCTCAAAATAAAGATAATAGTAGCTATTTATAAGTTTCACATTAGGAGTCCAGTAATATGGAACGGTATAATCAAGAGGAAGAATTTGAAATATAGAACATAAAAGCCACATTATAACAGAGAAGACACTCAAAAAAACAATCAAGTTCACGTATTTAGATAAAAGATTGTAATAATTCTGTCTATTACAGGCTAAGTAGACAACAAATAGTATTATCAAAAAATAAAAACGACAAATATATGAAAGCTGGTTCTGAGGCAATATTTTAATGATTGATGGCAGCAGCCAACATCCATACAGCAAAATAAATCCAATTGTTTTCAAAATATGGATGTTACCTTTCCTTGCTAACAAAACCAATAATCCCAATAAAAAAAGAGTGCCTCGAAATAGCACATCATTAATAAGATCTATTGACATGTATGTATACACAGAACGACATTCCAAAATAATAAAAAGAACAACTATATATTCCAGAATATTTTGTGTCACTAATCGAATATTATTGGGGGGGTATTGCATATATGTAGGCATTCAGGAGCTAATAAAAGAAAAATAGAAAGTTACAGAAATAAAATCTAAAAGCATAAAATACAAACTACAAGTCTTTGTTTACAATAAAGACAAGCAACATTATCAAATTCGTGTTTGAAACACAAGATATTTCTCATATAGAAAAACTAAAAAGACAGAGATCCATTTGGGATAGCCGAATAATACCTGAAACAGTTTCCGCACAGGAAATCTACATTTTATACATTGTTTGTAATAAGAATTAAAATATCCAATCAATTTTATTTTTTCCCTTTTTTTATCAGACAAACAGATAGCCCGCAAACCAAAAGACAGGAATCTATTATATTCATAGATGATCAAACTTAAATTATTAAAATACGGAATGCTCTCACTTATGGATTGAGCCAACAATAACAATTCATAACTGGATTTCTTTCTTGCTGTCAACCCTGTAGACAGTACCCGATAATTGTACAACGAAACAGGCAAAACCTTCAAGCTATGTATATATCGACAATATTCAGTAGTAAAAACCTCATCTTCTCTATATGATAAATTTACAAGAAAGCGGATTTTATGCTCATATATAATAGAAGCTTTAAAAACTTTATTCCAAGTATATCCAAAAAACTCAAACTTCTGCTGATTACTCTTCAATAACAATATTTCTTCTTGAATGGAATCATAATCATCGCAATATTTTCCACCAAGATATCGAATTTGCTTTCCTCCATCTTTATAATGTAACGACACCGAGAAAAAAAGCAGATCAACATCTTGAACTTCCTCCCAAAGAATCTGACAATACTTTAAATCCAACCAATCATCAGAATCAACAAATGTAATCCATTCTCCTTGTACGTGTTCTAGCCCTATATTTCTCGCAGAACTCACACCACCATTTTTTTTATGAAAAACTTGAATTCGAGCATCCTTATTGGCATATTCATCACAAATACGGCCTGAGCCATCCGTACTTCCGTCATCTACAAGCAACAATTCAAAATCGATAAATGCTTGGGCTAAAATACTATCAATACACTGAGAAAGATATTTTTCTACATTATAAACCGGAACAATAATTGATATCACAGGAATCATTTTAATTTACATTTCAAAAATTTACTGACGTTTTATTATTTGATAAATTCGCTGAGTAAAGACCCTAAAGTTCTTATCAAACAGTTGAAAGCTGCATAAACTAACTAATCCATAAAGGAGTAGAGCTTTGAACGAAACAAGAATCCAATCTATGAAGCTGCTGCATGACAGATTTATAGATTTAAAAAGGAACTGAGAAATAACCCATGATACAGTTATCAAACACATTATTTTCCCGATTAGAAACAGATAGTTCCATACAGGTATCTTAAAACCGCGACTATATAAAAAATAGGGTTTCCAACAACAAACAACCAATAACAAGCTAATCAATACCCCCGAAATGATACCGGACAGTCCATAATAATATCCCAACAATATAGATAAGCCCAAATTCAAAACCGCCTCAATAGCTGGAGCATAAATATCTTGAAACAGCCCATAAGCGGAAATAAAAGAATCGTTTGTACGCGTCATAACGACAAAAGCATAAACGACTAACAGCGTAAATGAAGTGGAATCAAGCAAATACCCCTCACCTATCCAAAGTACCATAAAGGAATGGGATAAATTGAACAGGCAAAAACATATCACGGAAGCAATCCAATAACGGCTGACTGTATATTCTCTGAAAAAAGAAAGAATCTTCTCTTTATTACCTTCCGCTATCAGATTGCCTATACCAGCATTCATCCCATTGAAAACAGAAGTGACAATCATTGAAACACTTACTACCAATAGCATATAATTGCCATAGACAGCCACTACCGTCAATGACAGGAAGGCATAAATAATCAGAGGACTGGTCTGTCCAAGTACATAAGTTGCAAACTTATGGAAAAACAACTGCTTTGTTTTCCTTATGATTTCAGTATGTTTCCGGGACAACATCTTTCCTTTTGACAGATCCGGACGCAACCAGGGAAAGCTTTTGTGAATTGTTCTGTGCAAGAAGAAACAAGTAATGGCAGACATCCCGAACTCCACTGCCAACCAATAGACATATCCTTGTCCGAAATATCCGATGCCGACAATCTGCATCAACAGCTTTAATGCCCGGAAACCTTGCACATTATAACTGATCTTATATTCCTGCTGGTCGGCACTCAATGCAATCTGCTGATAATTGACGATATATCCCAACATGGCAGCTACCAGCAAGACACCGAATGAGCCGTATGCATACCATAACGGCAATTCCATCTTGGAGAATATCCATGGGAAAAAGCACATCAGAATAGTGCCACCTGCAAGAATGATATAGGCAATGCGCCTATAGAGCCACCCTTGTACGGCAACGATTTCATTGATTGTCTTATAATCCTTTTGGTATAAGGGGGTATATAATGTATATGAAATAGCAGTACTAATACCCAGTTCAGCCAAATTGAGAAGACCAAGAAGATTGGTTGCCGTTGTATTCAGTCCCAAGACCTCCGCACCCAGACATTCTATAAGAATCTTGCGCGAAAAGAATCCGAGGATTAAAATGAGAATGCTGAAGAATAAAGAGACACGGACATTCTTGATACTCTGTGTGGTACGATTGTTTTCTGACATTTATTTTAAATACAATAATTGCTTAATAATAGTAAGTTAACTCCGTGAACCAAGTAAGTTAACTTCATGAGGCAAGTAAGTTAACTTAATTACCCCATGAACTTAGGTTCATTGAAAGCCGCAACCGGCATACCTTATAGCACCGACCTCACCGCATCTACATGCCACTTTTGATAATACTCTGCCACTAACGGAGCAGCTTCCAAAACTTTATAGTTAAGCCCATCACGGGAAATTATATGCTTGCGAAAGTAAGCGTTACCCTTGTCTCCAGGAACAGAAGCCATCACCACATAGTCCGGTCGGTCGGGAACTATGAATAAAGACAGCTCACATTTGGGAAAAAGATCGTTCAGCCTATAGGCGGACTGCTCAAAAGCCACCCAATGAGCACCAATATTGTAAAGATGAATAAACTTATCATTATTCTTCTCCCTGCTGAGTATTTCGGCATGATGATTCTGAATCAAATTCTCTAAGCAGATGCCGGAAGGGATTGTTTCAGTCATTATTTTTAGTTTTTTTAATCACTTCTATCAAATCCGGTGACAGCGTCGCCATGGCCATGGCTATCACCCCTTGCAGACTGATAACCACACGACGGT